>NZ_JBFJPY010000215.1:0-1022 GCF_041616895.1 Arsukibacterium sp. | reverse complement strand
GGCCCAGTACCGCATTATCTACCTGGCCGGCTAAGCGCACAGATACTTCACCATCCTGCGATACGGTAATACTGGTCGCATCCGGGGGGATAACAATATTGGGCTGCACCTGAAAGCCGGCACCGGAGGTCACCAGGTTGCCGTCGCCATCGACAGTGAACTGACCATTTCGGGTATAAGAAGTGGTGCCATCAGGCATTAATACCTCAAAAAAACCATGGCCCTGAATCATCATATCCAAACTATTCTCAGTGGTAATCATATTGCCCTGAGTAAAGTTTTTCTGAGTGGCCACAACTTTGGTACCAGCACCAATCATCAAGCCATTTGGCAATTCAGAGTTTTGAGAAGAACGCCCGCCGGGTTGGTTAACGTTCTGATACAGTAAATCTTCAAACACCGCCCGGCTCTTTTTAAATCCTACCGTGCTGGCGTTGGCCAGGTTATTCGAAATCACCGAAATATCACGCTGTTTTGCGTCTAAACCGGTTTTACTTATCCACAGAGCTGGATGCATCTGTTACCTCCCGGACCTTAGCCCATTAATCAGTTAACTAGCCCATGATCCGCAGCAAAGCGTTCTGCTGGCGGTCCATTTCTTCGGCACTTTTCATCATTTTCACCTGCAATTCAAACTGGCGTTGCAGGCTTATCATATAAGTCATTTCGCCCACGGCATTAACGTTGCTGCCCTCGTAGGCACCATGCAATAAGCTGACATTAATATCGGCGGCGGCAAGCTGGCCGTCTTTGCGCCGGAACAAACCGTCAGTGCCTTTTGTCAGATCAGCATGTATCGGGTTGACCAGCTTAATTCTGCCGACTTCTTCCAGCGCATTCGCCGGTGCTCCCTGAGGCAGCGCACTAATAGTACCGTCCTGGCCTATTTCTAACTTAGCCAGGGGTACCGGCAGTTGGATTGGCCCGCCATCCCCTATCACCGCCCGGCCGTTCGCGGTTTCCAGCATACCCGTAGGGCTTAACTGCAAATTTCCGGCACGGGTGTAGGCTTCATTGCCATC
>NZ_JBFJPY010000214.1:0-1523 GCF_041616895.1 Arsukibacterium sp. | reverse complement strand
GGCGATGGTATGCGTCAGCATCGCGGCGTCGCAGCAAAGTTTTTTGCCTCGCTGGCCCAGGCCCGGGTTAACGTCGTGGCTATTGCGCAGGATAGTAGCGAGCGCTCTATCTCGGCGGTGGTTGAACAAACCGTTTGTAAAGATGCAGTAAGGGTATGTCACGAAAACTTCTTCAGTCATATTCCCAGCATCGATGTCTTTTTGGTGGGGTGTGGTGTCGTCGGCGCTGAGTTGCTGGCGCAGATTGAGCGCCAGCAAGGTTTTTTACAACAGCGGCAGGTTAAATTAACAGTATACGGCGTCGCCAACTCACAGCAGTTGTTGCTGGCGAAAGAGGGCGTTGACCTGAGCAACTGGCAAGCTGAGCTCAATGACAGCCAGGATCACTTTACCCTGGCCGCGTTGACAGATTTTGTCCGTCAGCAACATCTGACTAACCCGGTGCTGGTCGATTGCACCAGTGCCGAGGCGGTGGCCAGCCAGTATGTCGATTTTCTGGCTGCAGGCTTTCATGTCGTCACACCAAATAAGAAAGCCAATACAGCCAGTCTCAGCTATTACCGCCAGTTACGCCAGGTTGCACAGCAGCAGCGGCGCCGTTTTCTATATGAAACAACGGTAGGCGCCGGGTTGCCGGTTATTGATACCTTGCAGGGGTTATTGAATGCCGGCGATGAATTACTGGCGTTTGAGGGGATCTTATCCGGCTCATTGTCTTATATTTTTGGTGAGTTAGAAGCGGGCGCCAGTTTGTCTGCTGTTACCACTAAAGCCAAAGCGATGGGCTTTACCGAACCGGATCCACGTGATGATCTGTCGGGTACCGATGTTGCCCGTAAATTGCTGATTATGGCGCGTGAAGCCGGCATGGCACTGGAACTAAGTGATGTCAGCATTGAGCCGGTGCTCCCCGCCGACTTTGACAGCAGTGGCAGCACTGACGATTTTATGGCGCGCTTACCTGCCTTAGACGCTGCGTTCACTCAACGGATAGCAGCAGCGGCTGAACAGGGCAAAGTACTGCGGTATATTGGTGAGATCCGTAATGGCAAATGCCAGGTGGCCATCAAAGCCCTGGATCAGGATCATCCGCTGGCCAAGGTAAAAGACGGTGAAAATGCCCTGGCAATTCATAGCCGTTATTATCAGCCGATCCCTTTCGTGCTGCGGGGCTATGGCGCCGGGGCTGCAGTAACCTCAGCGGGGGTATTCAGTGATATTATGCGGACCCTAAGCTGGCAGCAGCAGGTGTAATAACCATGAAGAATTCTACGATAGCCCGATATTTTGCGCCGGCCTCGACCGGCAACTTTTCTGTTGGTTTTGATTTACTCGGCGCTGCCTTTGAACCTGTAGCAGGGGGAGATACAAACGACGCTTTATTTGGCGATGAGCTGGAAATAACCGGCGAGTAGAGTGAGCTTAGCTTACAGATCAGCGGTCGTTACCGCCATCAGTTGCCTGCCGACAGCAGTACCAATTTAGTCTTAAGCTGTTTTTATGCCTTTGAGCAAGCGGTGGGC
>NZ_JBFJPY010000213.1:0-1551 GCF_041616895.1 Arsukibacterium sp. | reverse complement strand
GGGCGTTAACCCAAACAATAGCACAAATTGCTAAGACATTGGATATGCAAATAACCGCTGAGGGTGTGGAAACGGAGCAGATGTTGCAATTCTGCCAATCAATTGGTTGCGATTTTATTCAAGGGTATTATTTTTATAAACCAATGCCGGCAGCCGATTTTTATGCATTAGTTCAAGCGCCATTGTCATGATAAAGTTGTTTAACTCCAGGCAACCTGGCTTCGCCCCTGCTGCTTGGCCCGATATAAAGCGGCATCTGCCCGTTCAAACAGACTGCGGAAATTATCACCCTGCTGCAGCGCTGCCACTCCAAAACTGGCAGATACCTTTAGCTGCTCTGCTAACTCGATCTGCCGCAAACGCTCAATGATTCGGTTACCAATGGTGACCACAGCCTCATTCACCGTATTGGGTAAAATCACCACAAACTCATCGCCACCATAGCGACCAATAATATCTGCGGGTCGTAACAGGTGCTGAGCGTGCCGGCAGGCTTGTCGCAGCACCTCATCACCAACACTATGGCCATACTGGTCATTTATCTGCTTAAAATGATCAATATCAAACACCATCAGACACAACGATTCATTTTGTTGCAAACTACGACTGATTTCTAAGTCCGCCCGTTGCTGCAGATAACTTCTGGAAGCAACCCGGGTTAAGGTGTCTGTTGATGCCACTAACCGCAGCTGATTATTCGAGGCCATTAGCGTTGGCACGGCTAAACCAAATAACGCATTGGCCGCTATAACATTGATAGCAAACTGATACACCATAACATGGTCCATTAATCCCAATAGATTGACCAATAAAGCGATAAGAAAACTGCTCATCGCCAGACTCACTACCGTGATAAAAGGCGTTTCTGTGCAGGCAATCCACATATGGGGGATCACCAGAAAAAAGATGGCAAAAGCACTTTCTGAGCTGCGGCTATACCAGGCAATTAACATAGCAAAAATCAGCATTACTATGGTCAGGCCCAATTTATATTTAAATTGGGGTGACGCTAACTTGGAGTGGGTACCGATCACCGTATGAATATCAAATTTCGTCTGTGGAAACAGATGCAGCAAAATACTGGCAAACAGGGGGGCAATAACCACGACGCCAGCCATATCTCCTATCCAGAATGGCAACCAGGTTGTTGCAACATCGGCTGCCGGCATTAACCCGGTAAGCACCAGTGAGGTCAGAACTGTTACTGTTGCCAGTAGTGAGCAGCCTACAGCAAGCACCAGAAAGCTGACAACAAAAAGCGGCAGATTATACTGGGAAAGGCCGCTGAGCTTTCTAAGCGTCACAGCGCCTAAATAGTAGGGCAAAATATGAGCAAAACCAAATAGCAGACCGGCTTCAATAAGCTGGCCGCTGCTCATACCAATATCGTATTGAAAAGCTGTCCAGAAGGTAATAATAATGGCTGCAATTAAAATAGCAGGTATCGCCCTGATACCCACCACCAGCATGGCAGCACAAGTCAGGCCCGCCACCGGAAACCAGACTGAAGCGTGCGGCGCATATTCGACCAGCAAACCCAAAGCCCATACT
>NZ_JBFJPY010000212.1:0-1630 GCF_041616895.1 Arsukibacterium sp. | reverse complement strand
CTGGGTTCGAACCAGTGACCCCCGCCTTGTAAGGGCGGTGCTCTCCCAGCTGAGCTAACAATCCACGGGAGATATACGTTTGTAATTTGGAACATCAAATTGGTGGATTGTACTGGGTTCGAACCAGTGACCCCCGCCTTGTAAGGGCGGTGCTCTCCCAGCTGAGCTAACAATCCACGCTGTTTGATGGCGCTCATTATAGGGAGCATGAATGTAGTGTCAACATTATTTTTAAAAAAGCGGGCCGATTGCTGCAAAAGTAAACATCCGGGTTTTTTGCGGTGAATTGGCAGGTTAATGCCGGCTCACGGGTGGTGCATCCTTAGCCGAGCATTGTTACAATAGCGCCAACTCAGTTTTTGCCTATAGTGGATCAATTATGTCGTTAGTTACCCGTTTTGCGCCAAGCCCTACCGGTTATTTGCATGTTGGGGGCGCCCGTACGGCGTTATACAGCTGGTTGTATGCCAAAAAGCGCGGCGGTACCTTTATTCTGCGAATTGAGGATACTGATTTAGAGCGGTCAAATCAGGCTTCAGTCGATGCCATTCTTGAGGGTATGCAATGGCTGGGATTAGCACATGATGACGGCCCGTATTATCAAACTCAGCGTTTCGATTTATACAAAGAAGTGGTTGCGCAACTGCTGGCTGACGGCAAAGCCTATAAATGCTTTTGCACGGTAGAAGAAGTTGACGCCATGCGTGAGGCACAAATGGCAGCCGGTGAAAAGCCAAAATACAACGGTATGTGGCGCGATCGTACTGATCATCCTACAGACAAACCTTTTGTTATCCGCTTTAAAAACCCCCAGCAGGGCGTGGTAGTCATTGATGATATGATTAAGGGCCGGATTGAAATTGCCAACAGTGAGCTGGACGACTTAATTATTGCCCGCAGCGATGGTACGCCTACTTATAATCTTACCGTGGTAGTTGATGACTGGAAAATGGGCATCACCCATGTCATCCGGGGTGATGACCATGTTAACAATACGCCGCGGCAAATGAATATTTTGGCAGCGCTTGGCGCAGAGATCCCTAAGTATGCCCATGTGCCGATGATTCTGGGTGACGATGGTAAGCGTTTGTCAAAACGCCATGGCGCGGTGGGTGTGATGCAGTATCGCGATAACGGGTTTTTACCCGAGGCGTTAATCAATTATCTGGTGCGGTTAGGCTGGTCGCATGGCGATCAGGAAATATTCAGCAAAGACGAGCTGATAGAGCTGTTCGATTTAGCAGATTGTAACCGGGCGCCCTCGGCCTTTAATACCGAAAAGTTGCTGTGGTTAAATCAGCACTATATGAAAACTTTGCCGCCGGCCAGGGTGGCGAGTGAGCTGCAATGGCATTTAGCCCATCAGCAGCTTGATACCAGCACCGGCCCAGCCATTGAGGATGTGATAAGCGTCCAGGCGGAGCGGGTTAAAACCTTAGTAGAGCTGGTAGAAGTCAGCCGTTATTTTTATGAAGACTTTAGCGAGTTTGAAGAAAATGCCGCTAAAAAGCACTTAAGGCCGGTCGCGGCTGAACCTCTGGCGTTAGTGCAAGAGAAACTGGCCGCGTTAGCTGAGTGGCAGTTAGATGCTATACATCATGCTATTAACGCAGCGGCGGAGCAACTGGGT
>NZ_JBFJPY010000211.1:0-1716 GCF_041616895.1 Arsukibacterium sp. | reverse complement strand
TTGCTCGTCAGCTGTTTTAATCAGCGTTATACCATCTGCCTGCAATTGGCTTTGGATCTTTCTAACGTCAGTAAATTCATCCATGTTCTGGGCGTTTTGATCCCAGCCCGGATTAAAGGTAAGAATGTTTTTGTCGAACATGCCCTGAAATAAACCTATCACCGTGCTGCCATTTTTCAGGATAAGCCAGCCCTGCGCTTGATCGCCGCCCATGGTGGCAAAGCCCAATTTTTCATAAAAGGCTTTTGACGCAGCAATATCTTTTACCGCTAAACTTACTGAAAATGCACCTAATTCCATCATCATATCCTTGCTGATTTTTCAATCAGTTTAGCTGCGGTTGCAGGCTTCTGCCAGCTTGCTCTTTCCTCAGGTTTTTAGCGTCACGCCGGGTATTTCGGTTACCGTTCTGGCATCCGCCCGGTCAATAATTCGAATCAGGACTGATTGAATGGCTTCATCTTCGCGCACATCCTGCTTGCTAACAAAGCGTTGCTCTTGTGCAGCGGCACCGGCTTCCATCACAAAACCGATCACCACTTCCGTAGCGCAATCAGCACTGGCACCAAAATACGCTAAGGTTATTTGCGGATAGCCGTCGAAGCCTTTGTTAATTTGTTTTGCGATACGTTTTTTTGCTTTATCCAGGTTCATACAAAAGCCTTGCCGTAATTTTGTGATGTTAAGAGGGTTGGCAAAACTATAACACCAAACTACCCCGTTGTTAGCAATTCGCAAGCACCCTGGCAAAAAGGTTTATGGCATAGTCTTTTTATACTAAATGTAGCTCTAACAAACGCACTACTGTATCTGACGTAAAGCTAGCGATAGGATGCTCAGAGCTTCGGTGAATATCACCCGCTTTATTACCCACCGCGACACTAACGGTGTCGGGGCTGGCATCGTGCAATAAAAATACAATTTTTTTATCAAGCGCAACACATTCCAGCGTTATAGCATCTGCCGGTATACCTTGCCTGCGCAAACCGTTATCCATTATGCCCATTACGCTATCAGCGGTCTGGTGCTTAGCGTAAAACGCATCATTTGCCTCAGCGATGACTTCAGACACGCTTTTTAATAAGCTGCGCATTACCGTACGGCTCCTACTCTTTTGTTATCCTGCTGCAGGTATTAACAACACTTTGATTACAGGCTCTTTTTCGGCGGCAATGCCACATTGGCAAAAATAAGGCCACCGACCAGCGCCATTAAAATCATAAAGGTTTGCTGGCCCACCCGGTCTGACACCACAAAATCCTGACCTGAGATCAAGGAATTTAAGCCAATATAGGTTTTACTGCCAGGCACCAGCACAATTAAGCCGTGCATCGCCACAATAACCGCAGGCGCCTTGGCCAGCCGGGTAAACAGGTTACTGTAAATACCCACGGCAAAGGCACCCAGAAAGGCGCCCATGGTGTAATCCACCAGACTGGCACCGGTAATACTGACGCCATAAGCAATAAAGCCCGCCGCCAGTGACCACAGGGTATATTTGCCACGGCTTCTGAACAATACGATTAGCGAGCTGACCAGAATGCCCACCGCCAGCCAGGCAAAGTGGCGGGATATTGGCGCGGGTTTAACAAAATCAACCATGCCAAACAGGGTAAAACCGATGGCAATGCCCAAAAAGGCGCCAAAATACAGCTTAAACAGCATCATCAGCGCGTCCATAATCCGGGCATTACCCGACACCAGATGGCGCGCGGC
>NZ_JBFJPY010000210.1:0-1794 GCF_041616895.1 Arsukibacterium sp. | reverse complement strand
TGTTGCCAGTCGATATCGATAATATCAGCGGTAATGGCAAGACTGGTATCTACCGCCGTATTAAGCCGCAGCAACACTCTGTTGTTACGCGGTTGCAGGCCAATGCTTTTTAACTCTTGCTGGCTGCTGCCGGCGTTGCTTAGCCGGCTGCTCTGGTTTAAGTCATCCTGAAAACAAGCTTGCTGTAACTTGCGTTGTACGGCGGCGATATCTTTTAGCAATGCCAGATTAAGCGTAAAGTGCGGCAGATTAAGACTGTTGCCCGGCACTAATTCATGTTCAATACACCAGGCCAATACGTGCTGTGCCGATTTAACACTGGTTTTTACCCGCTCGCTGCCACTGGCATTCAGGCGTTGCTGCAATTGCTGCAAGTAACGCAGTGCTTGTGCACTCAGCGGCGGGTAGCTCATTACGCTGCCTTTAACTGCAGGCTGATATCGCGAATAAGCAGTAGCTGGTTCATGCTGCTGGCCGGGGCTTCGTCGCGCAATATGGCGAACATTTGCTTTTCATCCTGCGGCAGGGCCTGGTATTCAGCGATAATTTGGTATAACCAGATTTCGCTGTCCCACTCTAACGCCTGTTGCTCCAGGTAGTTAAGCGCACTGAGTTTGCCACCCTGATCTATTACCCTTAGGTAGAAGTTTTCCACGTCGGTTTTCAGTGCCTGCTGGCGGGCGGCAATTTCTTCGTCTACCCAGACCCTGCTAAAGCTGGCGCTTTGGTTATCTTGCAGGTTAACCGGCTTTGAGCGCGGTAGCGCACGCACTAATTCGGCAAGGGTTTGCCGGTCACTGGCTTTATCAAGCGCAATAGCGGCTTGCGGTATTATGGCCGCGGCCTGGTTAAACAGGGTGGGCAATTCTGAGCGATTCGGGTAATCGGCTGGCTGATACTTTGGGTGCTGGCGTAAAAAGGCGGCCATATTGCTGATAAGCAGCGAGCGCGCCTGTTGCTGGCGAAACTTTGCCAGTAATTCAACCAGCCTTTTTTGCACTTCTAACAAACTGCTGTGGTGCGAGCTAAGCTGGTTTTGCAACTGGCTCACCAGCAGTTTACGCAAATGGTTATTGCCCTCAGATAACTCAATTAACTCGCTGAAATCAAGTAAGTCCAGGCCATCGAGCAAGCGGCGCAACTGCTTTTGCGCCCGTTCGTTTTCACGAATTTTATCATCTAAGCTGGCGACAAAACCAAAGTCGCTGTTCAGGCGGTGCCATAAACTGTCGATGGCCTCTTCAAACTGGCCGCTTAAATCATGCACATGTTCGGTTAAGCGCTGCAGTTGCAGCTCGGCCACGCTGTAATCGCCTTTATACTGGGCATCGCGATAGGCCTGCACCCGGTTGCGGATTTGCTCCAGCTTCTCCGCCACATCGGCATTGATCTGGCGCCGGTTTTCATCGGCCACCATACTGGCAATCAGCTCACTGACTAATGGCCGTAATGTCAGTGGCTGCTGCTCGTCCGGCCTCCATAAAATACGGGCGGCGATCAGTTTTTTTAACGCGGCTTCGCTAAAGGCGGTTTCATCAATAAAACCGTCCAGATAGCCCTGCATCAAAGCTTTATGGTGTTTGCCCAGCAGCGCGAGGCGCTCGCTGCCAATGCTAAACAGGTTAGAAACCGTGCCCGCTGTTGAGCCAGAGTCTAATGTTGCCATCAGAGCAGGGCCTCCTGATTCGGGGTGTCTTCAACCGGCAATTGCTCTTCATCGCGAATAAAGCGAATGACATCAATTAAATAGTCAATTTTACCGGTGACCACATAATACTGGCGATCATGATGCGG
>NZ_JBFJPY010000209.1:0-1797 GCF_041616895.1 Arsukibacterium sp. | reverse complement strand
GGGCCTTGAGGGCGGGCCAGCACTAACAGGCTGTCAGCATCGCAGTCTTTATCCACGCTAACCAATTGCAGGGTGTTACCCGAGCTTTCGCCTTTGGTCCATAACCGCTGTTTACTGCGGCTGTAAAAAGTTACCTGACCGCTTTGCAGGGTATGCTGTAACGCCTCCAGGTTCATATAACCCTGCATCAGCACTTTGCCGGAAATGGCGTGTTGCACTATTGCCGGTAATAACTGGTTATCGGGCCAGCTTAGCGCTTTAATCTGTTGTTCGTTCATAGATGACCTTAATTCTTTTTTGTTCTGACCTGTGGCAGACTCTGAGGATTAGCTGCACACAGAGACGCCGTAAATACTTCCTTGTAGGCTCCTCTGTGGCATCCCTGCCACAGACGCTCTGTTTAGCAACTAACCCTCGTCGTTTGATACATATGCTTGACGGTTGGCACAAGCAAAGCAAGCGAGGATGTACTTTTTGTTGTGACCGTTGAAGCCCTGGACGGGCGGAAACGAGCCCCCATGGATGGGTTTACGGCGTGTCACAGAAAAAATGTACGCAGCGATTGCTTTTTCGAAGCGCGAGCCTGAATCTGCGCCAGTTCGGTGTCTGTTTACGGCCGGATGCTGATTCCATCAGCAATCAGTTTCGCTTTAAGCGCCGCTATCTCAATAATCGCTTTGTGAAATACGCTGGCAGCCAACGCGCCATCGACATCAGCTTTGGCAAATACATCACTGAAATGCTGCATGGTACCAGCACCGCCACTGGCGATTAACGGCACTTTACAGATATCGCGAATACTTTTAAGCTGGGGAATATCATATCCCTGGCGCACGCCATCCTGATTCATGCAGTTAAGCACGATTTCGCCGGCACCGCGTTGCTGCACTTCTTCTACCCACTCGCGGGTAAGCCAGCGAGTCTTCTGGGTGCGGCTTTCATCACCGGTAAACTGGTAAACCTGATACTGGCCCGAGGCAACATCAAAAAAGCTGTCTATGCCCACCACAATACATTGCTGGCCAAAAATATGATTAAGCTCGCTAATTAATTCCGGCCGGGCCAGAGCGGGGCTATTTACTGAGATTTTATCAGCGCCCATTTCCAGGATCTTGCCGGCATCGGCCACACTTTTAATGCCGCCTGCCACACAAAATGGAATATCAATGACCTCGGCAATTCGCTTAACCCAGCTTTTATCTACTACCCGGCCATCGCTGGAGGCAGTGATGTCATAGAAAACCAACTCGTCGGCACCGGCTTCGGCATAACGCTGGGCCAAAGGAACAATGTCACCAATAATTTCATGGTTACGAAATTGCACACCTTTTACTACTTTACCATCACGAACATCTAAACAGGGGATTAACCGTTTTGCCAGCATGCAATGGCCTCCTTCAGGCTGAACTTACCTTCGAGGAGTGAGCGGCCCAGAATCACGCCGGCCACACCACTGCCAATTAATGCTTTGATATCATCTAAAGAGCCAATGCCCCCTGACGCCTGCCACTGGATCTGGGGGTAATGCGCAGTAAGTTCGCGGTAAAGGCCGACATTGGAGCCGCTTAGCGTGCCATCGCGGCTGATATCGGTACACAGCACATGTCTGGCACCTGCCGCTATATACTGATCCAGCACCTGTTCTAAGGTGATCGACGATTGCTCAATCCAGCCATGAGAAGGCAGGGTTTTCTCACCTTTATCGTTAATGGCGACATCCAGCGCCAACACAATATGCTCGCCACCGTATTTACGGATCCAGCTTTGTACCAGCTCTGGCTGACGAATGGCCAGGCT
>NZ_JBFJPY010000208.1:0-1828 GCF_041616895.1 Arsukibacterium sp. | reverse complement strand
GGCGGTTAGTACCAACCAGCTTAACAGTGCCGGCACTGACGGCTTCCGGCCGCTCTGTGGTATCACGCATCACCAGCACCGGTTTGCCAAGCGATGGCGCTTCTTCCTGAATACCACCGGAATCAGTCAGTACGATCGTCGCCTTACTCATCAGGTAAACAAACGGCAGATAATCTTGCGGTGGAATTAAATGAACATTGCTGACATCGCTTAGTAAACGATAGACCGGCTCGCGCACGTTCGGGTTTAAATGCACCGGATAAACGATGTCGCAATCGGTAAAGGTTTTTGCCAGCTCAGCTAAGGCGGCACATATTTGCTCAAACCCGTCACCAAAACTTTCACGTCGATGGCCGGTAACCAGGATTAAACGCCGGCCATTCTGACCATAAGGAAACTGGCTGGCGAACGCGCTGCTCAGTTTTTCGTCTTCGGTAATTTTATCCACTACCTGCAACAGGGCATCAATAACAGTATTACCAGTAACCATAATGGACTTGGCAGCCACATTTTCTGCCAGCAAATTAGCGGCCGAGGTATCCGTCGGCGCAAAATGCAGACTGGTAATGGCGCCGGTCAGTTTCCGGTTGGCTTCTTCCGGCCAAGGGCTGTAAATATTGCCGGTGCGCAGCCCTGCTTCAACATGGCCAACCGCAATTTTTTCATAATAGCAGGCAAGCGCCGCGGCGAAAGTGGTACTGGTATCGCCATGCACCAGCACGATATCAGGCTGAAAATCACGTAGCACCGGCTTTATTTTTAGCAAAATACTGGTGGTAACGTCGTACAAATCCTGGCCAGATTTCATAATGGCCAAATCGTATTCAGGCTTTATCGCAAACAAACTAAGGACCTGATCCAACATCTCACGGTGCTGGCCGGTGACACACACCCGGCTGTCGATTTCACTGTCTTCTTTTAACAAATTTACCAGCGGCGCCATTTTAATTGCTTCGGGGCGGGTACCGAACACGCTGAGTACTTTAATCATAATAATCCTAAATTCTGTAAATCCATTTAATTCACTCTGACCCTTTTTTTTAGCAGAAAAAAGGGTCAGAGTGATTTTATTTATTGGAATTCGTCCAGGTAGTCCAGCAGTTCATCGTCCAGCTCTTCTTCTTTAGGCTGTGGCGGATTGCCGTCGTAAATTTTAAATTCCTGGCGCTGATAATAAGACTCTTTGACGAAAGCGTACGGATCAAGTGAGTCTTCCAGCATTTGTTCCAGGTTCATTAACTGCTCCCGGCTGTCCAGGGCGTTGATCGCAAAGCGGGTGATGGTTAACGGCGTGCTTAATAATGCCAGCGGAAAATATAAACCGTCTACCACGTCGCCTGCGGTATCACGCACGGTGGTCGGCCCGCGACCTGGCACCATTAAATAAGCGCCGTCACCAACGCCCCATACTGCCAGGGTCTGGTTAAAGTCTTCTTCCGCTTCGGTCAACCCAATTTTCGAGGCAACATCAAACAAACCAAGCAAACCAACCGTAGAATTAACTAAAAAACGTCCGGCGCTGATAGCAGCCCTACCAGGCTTTGCCTGCAATAAGCCATTTAAAAAACTGGCCGGCTCGTTTAAATTCTCAACCACATTGATTAAACCTTTACGCGCGGGCTTGGGTACCACGGTCATATAGCCGACGGTCGCTGGCCGTAACAGGTACTTATCCAGGATGTCGTAGTTAAAATCCCATAGTGGCCGGTTAATAGATTCCAGCGGATCGCGCGGGTCGGTATAGGCTGGTGCTTGAGGCTCTGCCGCCTGGGCTGCCTCAACATATTCATTCTGATCGGTGTTTTGGCTAACCTCTGCAGCGTTTTGC
>NZ_JBFJPY010000207.1:0-1876 GCF_041616895.1 Arsukibacterium sp. | reverse complement strand
TTACATCGCTGCAAGAATAATCCATCAAAGCGAACTTCGGATAACTTTAAAACATTGGTTATCCGGCGTTCTTTACTTCAAACGGAAAACCGCAGAGTATGGATTGTGTTGGAGCTAAATTCGTGGGGATCCCTCAGGGTCGGAGCTATTTTAGACAAGCACGACGGAGATTTTAAAAAGTGCATAGTGATACCATTAAACAGCAATTAATTGAGCTGGAACAACTACTGGTTCAGCCCGCCACCCGCTTGTCTGCTGAACTGCTTAACCGCTATCTGACCGATGATTTTTATGAGATTGCCGCAACCGGTCGCTGTTTTGGTAAAGCTGATGTGCTTGAACGCCTGCCAGCTGAAGCGCCGCCAGTTATAAGCCAGCAAGATTTTGACTGCCGGGTTTTAGCTGAAGGATTAGCGCAGTTAACTTACCGCGCCACGATACAGCGTGCAGACTGTGACCCAAGCTGCTCGGTGCGAAGCTCAATCTGGCGCTTTGATGGTGAAAAGTGGCAGATGATTTTTCATCAAGGTACTGCCTGCGAACCATTCTGAAATTTCGTTAAAAATAAAGCTACTTATACCAACTGCTTACACCAACTGCTTCGTCGCCACCAAAACACCATTATTATCGGCATCCACATATTGGGCGAGGATAAAAGCTTCGGCATAATTTTGGCGCTGCAACAGCTGTTATTTACCTGACGTGTTAAAAACTAAACTATTAGTTGCAAGATGATTAGTGTTCAGCTAGATTAAAAACTAATTATTTAGTAGGTGCCGTATATGGTCAGGAAAAAATCAACCGAGCTAACCAGTGCTGAGCAAAAAGTCATGCAGGTGTTGTGGCAGCTTGGCCCTTGTTCTGTGAAAACCATTACGACAGAATTGAACAAGCAAGCGGCATTAGCCTATACCACGGTGCAAACGTTATGTCGTATTTTGCTCGATAAAGGCCATGTGCAATGTGAAAAGCAGGGTAAAGCTTTTATATATGAAGCCATAACCGTGCAGCAGGAGGCGCGTACCCAGGCACTGACCGCCTTACTAAAACGTTTTTTCGCTGGGTCACCTACCTTGCTGGCACAGCATTTACTGGAGCAACAGCAACTGCCCGCAGAGCTGCAGCAGGAATTGCAGGCCCAAATTGATGCGCAGGCCAGCCATGCTGCTAAAACGGACAAACAGGAGCGCTGAGCATGTATGAATTCAGCTGGTTGCTGTTTTATTTAATGCTGCATCTGGGCATTGCTGCGCTCACGGTACCCTGGCTGTACTGGCTTGGCAAAAGCCGCTGGCAACCTGCGCCGCAACTTATGCTGCGATGCTGGACTGCGCTTAGCGTACTGCTGTTTGTCTTACCTTTGCTGTTATTAACGCTTTCATCTGATGGCAGTACTCAATTGCAACGGCAAAGCAGTGAAGTGGCCACATTGTCTGTCCAGGCCGAACACGCAGTACCATTGCCGGGTTCTGAGCTGGCTAGCACTAAGGCTGCACCAGTAGTGACTCAACGCTTCGGGTTGACGCCGCAACTGTTCTATTTATTGTCACCACCGCTGTGGTTACTGTTGTTATTGCCGTTAGTGTGGCTGATGCAATGCTACCGTTTTTATCAGAGTTACCGGCTCAGCCACCGGTTATGGCAGCAGGCGCAGCCGCTGTCGCCGCCGCTAGTGCTGCCAGCAACTGCAAACGGTTACCCTAAGTTACATCAGCACCCGGCGATCAGTAGCGCAATGTTGCTGGGCTTGCGTCGCCCCAGAATTTTGATACCCAGCCAGTGGCGGCATAGCTTATCTGCAGAGCAACTACAGCATGTTATTGAGCATGAAAGAATGCACTGGCAGCGTCGTGATCTAATGGCTTTTTACATACAG
>NZ_JBFJPY010000206.1:0-1891 GCF_041616895.1 Arsukibacterium sp. | reverse complement strand
TTGGCTTTATTCTGGTACTCGGGATAGTGGTGGATGATGCGATTATAATTGGGGAAAGCGCTTATACCGAGATAGAAAAGCGCGGTAAATCGACCGCGGCGGTAATTGCCGGGGCCCAGAAAGTTGCCATGCCGGCCACGTTTGGCGTGTTAACGACGATTGCTGCCTTTGTGCCAATGTTAATGGTTGGCGGTGGCCAGTCGGCGATTTGGGAGTCGATTGCCTGGGTAGTGGTGCTGTGTCTGGTGTTCTCAATTATTGAGTCAAAACTTATTTTACCTACCCACATTGCCAATATGGATACTAAACCGTGGAACCCGGATAAGGGCGGCATTTATGCCTTAGGCCGGTTTGGTAGCAATACCTTAAAACGGGTTCGTGAAACGGTATCCCGTGTGCTGTACCGCTTTATTCACAACACTTATAAACCTTTTATCGAGCGCTGTATTCAACTGCGTTATCTGACCATGGCATGCTTTTTTGCCCTGATGATCCTGATGATAGGGGTGCTGCAAGGTGGTTTTGTCCGTTGGGTGTTTTTCCCGAATATCCCCAGCGACTTTATTCAGGCTAATGTGCAAATGGAAGAGGGCGCATCAAATGAAGCCACGGTGCTGGCGATGCAGGAAATTGAAAAAGCCTTACTGCGCGCCAATACTGAACTGGGCCGTGAATTTAATGAAGATGTGATTAAACACCGGCTGGTATTTTTAAACAGCGATACCGCAGGTCAGCTGGTGGTTGAGCTTGAAAAAAGTGAAAACCGCGAAATAGACGGCTTTGAGATTGCCAAGCGCTGGCGCGAGCAGATACCGGAAATCCCGGGGTTAAAAACATTTAAAATTAATAGCTCTCCGATGGGCGGCGGTGGGGCTGATATTGCGCTGCAACTGCGCGGTACCAACTTACAAAACCTGCAACTGGCGACTGAAGAGCTAAAAGCCCGCTTAGCCGAATATGCCGGGGTATTTGATATTGAAGACAACCTGCTTGGCGGCAATGACGAAATTGTATTGGCACTAAAACCTGAGGCCGAGTTACTGGGCATTAGCCTGGCCGATTTGGCCCGGCAGGTACGCTATGGCTTTTACGGCGCTGAAGCTCAACGCCTGCAGCGCAATGGCGAAGAGATTAAAGTAATGGTGCGTTATCCGCGCGATGAGCGCCGCTCAATTGGTGATTTGGAAAACATGCGTATTCGCACGGCTAACGGTGGCGAAGTGCCATTTTCCCGGGTGGCCAGCTATACCATGCAGCCAAGCTTTAGTGCCATTAACCGGGTGAATGGTGAGCGGGCGGTAACCATTAGCGCCGCCGCCGATAAAACCCTGATTGAGCCAGCAAAAGTCGTTCGTGAAGTACAAGATAAAGTGATCAAAGAGCTGGAGCAAAAATACCTGGGCGTTACCGGGTCATTAGACGGTGCCAGTCAGGATGAAATAGATACGCAGGTTGACTTAATGAAAGCGGCGGTGCTGGCATTGTTTGCCATTTACGCGTTAATGGCAATACCGCTTAAATCTTACAGTCAGCCACTCATTATTATGAGCGTGATCCCGTTTGGTTTAATTGGCGCAGTGGTAGGCCATATGCTACTTGGCCTGAGCCTGAGTTTCATGTCGATTTTTGGCTTGGTAGCGCTGGCTGGCGTGGTAGTAAATGACAGTCTTATTATGGTGGATTTTGTTAACCGGGCGCGCGAGCAGGGCATTGCCATTAAGCAGGCGGTGGTAGAAGCCGGTACCCAGCGTTTTCGGGCCATTTTATTAACCTCGCTTACCACCTTTGTCGGACTGGCCCCTATTGTGCTGGAGCGCAGCTTACAGGCAAAAATTGTCGTGCCAATGGCGGTGTCCTTGGCCTTCGGTATTCTGTTCGCGACGGTTATTAC
>NZ_JBFJPY010000205.1:0-2011 GCF_041616895.1 Arsukibacterium sp. | reverse complement strand
TTAGTGCTGTGGCAGCTTTATGTGCGTCGGGTGTTATGGCTGAGACTGGGTTATGACAGTGATTTTTTACGGCATATTTATCAGCTGAGCGCCAAAACGCAGCTGGCAGCTGCGACACGACTGGTTGACGGGTTGCAGCTACAGTTAACCGCCTGTCCACCGGCCGGGGTAAATCTACTGATGCTGTTAAAACAAGTACGGTTGGCCGACAGCGGCAGCGCGCTGCTGCCGGGTTTTGAGCAGCTTTACCGGCGAAGTGCCACCTTACAGCAGCTTGACGACGAATTGCAGAACGTGTCGATAATGCTGCAGCAGAGCGAGCCTGGCAAGCCGATGCAGGTTACTCTAAGCCAGATAGATACCGGTCTGAATGGCCCGAGGCGGCGCCAGCTGTTACTGGGTCTGATTACTGAACTCAAAGCGCTGACCTTATTAGGCGAGCTCAGTGCCTTTACTCTGGTGATGGGATTTAACAGTTTGCAGCGGCTTACCATCAAAGACGAGTTAGTTACCGCCAGCGAAAGTGCGCTGCAGCAGTCTGAATACCTGGCGTGGTCAGAATGTTTACTTAACTTTAACGTGCAGATGCCGGATACCCTGGCTGAGCCTTTAGACGCGGGCATGCTGCAGCAGGAAGTCGCCGCGTACCCATTGCTTGGGCCATTACCCGCCACGACAGAGCAGCTTAACACTGCAGATGCTGAGCCCCGCCCGGGGCTTTGGCGCGGCAGCGAAGGCCTGACGACCCGGCAATGGGCAACGTTGAATTTTATCCTGACTCATGCCGATGCTTTATATCGTTATAAGTGGGAAAGTTGCAGCAATGAAGAGAAGCTGGCGCTGTTTAATCTGGCTAATGGTCACCAACTTAACCCACTTAACTGCTTGATGATAGAGCATTTGGCGATTAACGGCTTGCTAAGGGTAAGCCGTGGCAAACTCACCCTGGTTAATCGCAGTTTCCGTCAGTTTGTACAAAATGCGGAACCGTCTGAAACTTTGCGCCAGCTGGTAAAAGTAGGCGAAGCCGGGGTATGGAAAAATTACCGGTTGAGTTTTGCAATACTGGTAGTGGTGATTGTCGGTGGCATTGCCCTGACATCAGGTCAGTCATTACATATTGTGGCTGCATCCATTGCCGGGGTGCTTGGCAGTATGATCAGTGTGTTCAGCAGCGGCAGTTCGCTGCGCAGTTACTTTAAAAGTTAAGCCTGAGTATCTCAACGTTCTGACCAGAGCCTGAGTCAGAGCACCGACAGTTTGCTGTTAGCAATATCAGTGACCAGCATATGGCCCGGGCTGTGGGTAATACAAAAATCAACGTTGGCATTAGCTATCGCCACTTGCGGCGTAACACCGCAGGCCCAGAACACCGGTACTTCACCGGGTTTTATACTAACGGTATCACCAAAGTCCGGCTTGGTAATATCGTTAATACCGATCGCGGCCGGATCGCCAAAATGCACCGGCGCACCATGCACCTGGGGAAAGCGCGAACAGATTTGAATAGCGCGGATGGCATCGGCGGGTTTCATTGGTCGCATACTGACCACCATACCGCCATGAAAAACCCCGGCCGGGGTGCAGGCGATATTGGTGCGGTACATCGGCACGTTTACTTTTTCTGTGATGTTGCGAATCTCCAGACCATCGGCCAGTAAAGACTCTTCAAAGGAGAAAGAGCAGCCAATTAAAAAGGTCACTAAATCGTCCCGCCAGATATCCCGCACATCGGTCACTTCATCGGTTAATTTACCGTTTTGAAAAACACGATATTTCGGCAAATCGCTGCGGATATCCAGATCTGTGGCCAGCGCTGGCATATCAATAGCACCCGGGGTAGCCGCCATACCCAGCAAGGGGCAGGGCTTGGGGTTAAAATGGCAAAACTGTAAAAAATCGGCTGCGTACTGGCGGGGTAAAATGGCCATATTGGCCTGAACAAAACCTGCTGCAAAGCCGGAGGTATGGCCGCTAAACGCACCAGTGCGGCATTGTTGACGTAGCTGGT
>NZ_JBFJPY010000204.1:0-2012 GCF_041616895.1 Arsukibacterium sp. | reverse complement strand
GGCTGGTTCAGCCAGGGCTATTCACGCCGCATAACAATTCTGTTATTTCTGACGTCCCTGGCAATCAGCGGCAGCACCGTAGTGCTGGATCATGTTACTGGCTACGGTTACGATCTTGGTGTATCCCTGCCGTGGGAGCAAATCAGTGCCCTGCTAATGGCGCTGGCCTTTGCCAGTGCCTTAATTCATGCCTTGCATAAACCAAGGTTGCAGCATTGGCTGCAAGCCTGGCTGGCCCCCTGCGGCCGCATGGCGTTTACCCTGTATTTAAGCCAGAGTCTGCTAATGGTGTTGCTGTTTAAAGTGCTTAAACCCGACTGGTTTGCCACGCTAGACCGCGCCTCACTGCTTGGTATTGCGATTGCCACTATTATCCTGCAACTATTATTTTGCCGCTGGTATCTTAAGCACTACTCGCAAGGCCCATTGGAATGGCTCTGGCGCCGGCTTAGCAAGCAACCAGCAGCTAAAACGCCATTAGCAGAAAGTTCCGAAGCCAATCCCAATGCGAGCAACGATATTGAGTATAAATAACCTGTGAACCCCTACACCGAACTGGCGGCGCCGGTTGAGCATTGCCTGACTGAGAAAAATAGTGAATTTCTGAGCTTTCTGCTGCCGGTTCACAGCCGTGATGAAGCGATGACTTTGATTAACCAGTTTCGCGAACAATACCGTGCTGCCAACCATGTGTGCTGGGCCTATATTATTGGCAATACCCGCCAGCCCGAAACGCAGGCCTTTAGTGATGACGGCGAGCCCGGTGGCACCGCTGGCAAACCGATGTTGCACGTGTTAACTGAACAAGAGCTTGGCAATTGCCTGGCGGTGGTGGTGCGCTATTTTGGCGGGGTAAAACTCGGGGCCGGTGGCCTGGTGCGGGCGTATTCAGCCGCCGTATCGCAAGCGGCAGCTCTGGCCACTACCACAATGGTTTTGCCACTGGTGCAGCGTATTGTCACCCTGGATTTTGCCTATGAAACCAAAGCCAGACTGTTATTAGAGCAGCTGGGTGGCCAATTACTCAATGCCCAGTACAGTCAGCAGGTGCAGCTAACCGTTAGCCTGCCACTGGCCAATATCGGTGATTTTAGCCAGCAGCTGCAGAATATCAGCTCGGGCAGTGCTGAAATTAATGAGGTTCCGCCTGCTGCCGATAATTAATAGGCTCTGCCTTGGCTATTGTTGCTGCCAGCCAATTTCAAACTGGCATTTGGTCGCATTCCATGGATAATAAGCCGCATTAAAATATTGAACGCGGTGCTTAATTATTGCGCTGCAGACAGGATGCGCTATGTCTCAGTTACTTCGTATTGTGCTTATTCACACCCACCTGCCTGGGGTGGTGGAATTACAGCTGGATCAGCACACCAACATTTGTGGCACCAATGCCTCGGGCAAAACCACCTTGCAACGTTTAGTGCCGGTATTTTATGGCGAGCAGCCCAATCGGGTGGTACCAAAAACCCGCAAAAAGTTTGATGAATTTTACCTGCCGTTTGCCAACAGCTACCTGATTTACGAATACCAGCGCGAAGACGGCGCCTTATGTCAGGTGGTGCTAACCCGCAAAAGCGATGGCGGCGTGGAATATCGCTTTGTTGGGGCCGCTTACCAGAGCGATTTTTACCTAACCGAAAGTAGCGAGGGCGTAAAAGCCTTAAGCTACAACGACTGGGCCGCCGCAATGCGCGGCCGGCCTGAGGTGCAGGTATCCGCAAAAATAAGCGCCACCAGCGAGTATCGCAGTATTATTCAGAACGATGCCGGCGCGCTGCGCGGCAATAACAGCGATAGCGTCAAGCTGCGCCGGTTAGCCGCCAGTTTCAGCCTGGTAAGTAGCGGCCACAAACTGCGTCATATTGAAAAACTGGTCAGTGCCGTGCATGCCAAAGAAGGCAAAATGGACACACTGAAGTCGATGCTGGCGGCCATTTTTGAAGAAGACGGCGTAACCCTGCCTACCACCAAAGTAAAAAACACCAAGGCGCGGGACTGGATATTACAAATGC
>NZ_JBFJPY010000203.1:0-2013 GCF_041616895.1 Arsukibacterium sp. | reverse complement strand
GCAGTAATCTGGCAGGGATATAAGCTTTGAATTTGGCAAGGGAGAGCCGATGTCTCTTTATGTCATCACAGAGTGTCTGAGCCCTGCCGCAGGCATCAGGGCGAGTTGCTGTGATGAGCAGAAAGAGATGATCGGCTCGTACTCCACGCAAATTTACAGATTTCAATGGGTAATAATATGACCAAACCACAGATTAAAATTCCAGCCACCTATATGCGTGGCGGCACCTCAAAAGGGGTGTTTTTTAAGCTGGATGATTTACCAGAAGCGGCGCAGCAGCCTGGCTCAGCCCGCGACAAACTATTGTTACGGGTGATTGGCAGCCCCGACCCTTATGGTAAACACACTGATGGTATGGGCGGTGCTACGTCCAGCACCAGTAAGGCGGTTATTTTAAGCAAAAGCAGCAAGGCCGACCACGATGTGCATTATATTTTTGGCCAGGTAGCGATAGATAAACCCTTTATCGACTGGAGCGGCAACTGCGGTAACTTAAGTGCTGCAGTAGGTTCATTCGCGATTAGCAACGGCCTGGTAGCAAAGGATCGTATTCCACAAAATGGTATTTGTACTGTGCGAATTTGGCAGGGCAATATTGGCAAAACCATTATCGCCCATGTGCCTATTACTAACGGCGAAGTGCAGGAAACAGGCGACTTTGTGCTGGACGGCGTCACATTTCCGGCAGCTGAAGTAGAAATTGAATTTGTAAACCCGGCCGCTGACGAAGGCGAGGGCGGTGGTGCCATGTTTCCTACCGGTAATGTGGTTGATGAGCTGGAGGTACCCGGGATTGGCAGCATAAAAGCCACCCTGATTAACGCCGGCATCCCGACCATCTTTATTAATGCGGCAGATATTGGCTATACCGGCACCGAGTTACAAGATGCCATTAACAGTGATGCGGCAGCCTTGCAGCGTTTTGAAACCATTCGCGCTTATGGCGCACTTAAGATGGGGTTAATTAACGAAGTAGAGCAAGCTACGGTGCGCCAGCACACGCCTAAAGTCGCTTTTGTTGCGCCACCACAGCAGTATGTATCGTCAAGTGGCAAAGAAGTGGCCGCAACAGATATCGACCTGCTGGTGCGGGCATTATCTATGGGTAAATTGCACCACGCCATGATGGGCACGGCCGCGGTGGCCATTGGCACCGCAGCTGCTATTCCCGGTACTTTGGTCAACCTGGCGGCAGGTGGTACTGCTCGCGAAGCGGTGCGCTTTGGCCATCCTTCCGGTACGCTGAAAGTTGGCGCCGCTGCTGAAAAGGTTGATGGCGAATGGACCGTTACTAAAGCCATTATGAGCCGCAGCGCGCGGGTGTTAATGGAAGGCTGGGTGCGCATACCAGGTGATTGCTTCTAATCAGATATTAACTGATGAATAAGGAATAGGGCGCTTAGCGCCCTTTTTTATAGCAGCTGCGACAGCGGGCTTTTTACGCCACTGGCACCTTGCTTTAGTACATACGTATATATTTGGGTGGTTTTAACGTCGGTATGGCCAGGTACTCTTTTCAGCCTATTATGAAGGATTCAGTCGGAATTAAAGGGGCTCAGGCTAGGCATTCATTTGAAGGTTTAGTGGTGCTAAATCAAAAATGAGTAACGAAGTCTGAGTTCCCTTTAAACCGACCCGAAGGGCGATTGCCAAAACTTTTATGGCATCGTTACCTCGTTTCGACAGAGCACCACTATGCCTTCAACGAGAAGCCTTACCCTAAAAGCCTTAGCAATCGCTGAACTTGTCATAATAGGCTGGAAAGAGCACTTAGCTCTTGTACTGTGCGGATGTCGGCGCCCGACTCTAGCGGGTGAGTAGCACAAATTCATCAGGAATGAATTTGAACAGTCGCAGGCGGGCCTGAAACGGTTTTTATTACCTTTTCCCTGCCATACCATCACTGATAAATAATCATAATCAATGTCATGCACCCGCAACCGAACCGCTTCCATCAGGCGCAGGCCGCTGCCGTACATTAATTGGGTAAGCAGTTTATATTTAGGGTCGACT
>NZ_JBFJPY010000202.1:0-2023 GCF_041616895.1 Arsukibacterium sp. | reverse complement strand
GCTGGAGCGCAGCTTACAGGCAAAAATTGTCGTGCCAATGGCGGTGTCCTTGGCCTTCGGTATTCTGTTCGCGACGGTTATTACTTTGGTACTGATCCCGGCGCTGTATGTTATTTTAGAGGATGTGAAGAAAACCGTGCCACAAGCGTTTAACAGTTTTGGCCGGGCCATACGCAGTTATGCGCTGTTTGACCAGCCCGACAGCCGCCGTGAGTTCTGGCAGTTTTTCTGGGTGCATATTGCGCTGTTGCTGGTATTGCTTATTGTGGATGGTATTGTTGCCCGTACAGGATTGTTACCTATGGGGGTGATCGCCTTGTCATATTTATTTGCCATGACCTTGCCGATTACCGCTGCAATTTGTCGCCGTTTAGTTGATCTGGAGTGGAGCCGTTGGTGGGCCTTGCTGTTGATTATTCCGCTACTGGGTTTTGTGGTATTACTGATAATGACCTTGTTTCCCGGTAAACACGCGCTGCAGGTTGAAAGTGTTAATGAAGCAGGCGATCTCAGCCATTCACCGGTAACTGATAGCGGTTTCTAAGCAAGCCGCAACCCGCAAAGGAGGCAGTAGCGTAAGCGGATGGATGCACTGCAATGGTTAACAGCGGCGATGCCGCTGTTAAGTGTTTTTATATTACTGGTGTTGCTGCGAATGCCCGCTAGCCGGGCGATGCCGCTAAGCTTAGTGGTCTGTACGGCACTGGCTTATCTGGTGTGGCAGGTGCCCGCGGTGCAGCTGGCTGCTGCCCTCGCCGAAGGGCTGGTTATTGCCAGCACAATTTTGTGGATAGTATTTGGTGCCATATTATTACTGAACGTACTAAAGCAAACGGGTGCTATCGGGGTTATTAAAAGTGGTTTTGCTGCGATATCGCCGGACAAGCGGGTGCAGTTAATCATTATCGCCTGGTTATTTGGTAGTTTTTTAGAAGGTGCTGCCGGCTTTGGTACTCCGGCTGCTATCGCCGCGCCGTTGTTAGTTGCCCTTGGTTTTAGCCCCATTGCTGCCGTGGTACTGGCGCTGGTTGCCGATTCCAGTGCTGTTTCCTTCGGAGCGGTTGGCACGCCGGTGCTGGTCGGTATTGCGCAGGGCGTACCAGGTATAACGCACGATGCGGTACTGCAAGTTGCCTTAACGGCCATTAGTATCGATATTGCTGTAGCGTCCTGGTTACCCCTGATTATGGTGGTGATGTTAACCCGTTTTTTTAGTAGCAGGCGCAGCTGGCTCGACGGTTTTGCTATCGCGCCTTTTGCGCTGTTAAGTGGCCTGGCTTTTACTGTGCCCGCGTACCTGGTGGCACTATTGCTAGGTCCGGAATTCCCGTCAATACTGGGTGCGCTTATTGGCTTAGTCCTTATTTGCACCGCCGCCCGCTACAAAATATTACTGCCGGCCAGGCCATGGTTAGGTGATGCAAACAGCACTGAACAGCAAGTTCTGTCGGCGCAGCCAGATGTAAAGCCCTGTAAATCAGCGGTGGCGCTGCCGCAAGTCATGTCGCTTGGCCGTGCCTGGTTACCTTACGTGTTAATCGCTGTGCTACTGATCCTCAGCCGGATCCCGGGCTTACCCTTTAAACATTATCTACAACAGATGGCATGGCAGTGGTCTGATATTTTTGGTACCGAGCTTAGTGTGACCGTAAGCCCGCTTTATCTACCTGGTACCCTGTTTGTGCTGGTGGCTATTGCTAGCTGTTTTTTGCTGCGTGGTTCAACTACGCTGTTAATGGCAGCTTGCCGGCACAGTGCTCAGATGCTGTTACCATCCGCCATTGCGTTGGCCGGTGCCGTACCCATGGTAAGAATTTTTTTGCAATCTGATGTTAACGGTGCCGGGCTTCCTGCGATGCCGATCGCGCTGGCAGGCGAAGCGGCTCAGTATTTAGCGCACAGCTGGTTGTGGATAGCGCCCTTTGTTGGCGCACTCGGCTCTTTTATTGCGGGTTCTGCCACTTTTTCTAACCTGATGTTTGGCAGTTTTCAGCAGGCCATGGCCACAGAGGCTGGTTTACCT
>NZ_JBFJPY010000201.1:0-2049 GCF_041616895.1 Arsukibacterium sp. | reverse complement strand
GTCCTCCAGGAGATAATAAATGAAGCGGTTAACCACCTTAGCTATAGTAGCGCTGCTTAGCGGCTGTGTAGTACCTGAGCGGACCATCACGGTAACGGGCCAGGATGACGATCAAGCTGCAGACAGAGCCCAGCGCATAACTCAGATGCAAAGTTCGGCGGCGCCGGCCAGCACGTATTCTACCAGCACGCATGCTACCAGCACTCATGCCAATGGTTCGATGCAGCGACCGTTATTAACGGTAAACGATTACGCCCGTAATTTAATTCATGAGCTGATGGCGCTGCAGCACAATCTGGACAGCGACAGCCAGGTGGGAGTGACCGATTTCAGTTATGTAGATTCTGCGCTGGACCAGGGTACGGTGTTTAGCAATCATTTAAGCGAAGCCATCATTTACGATCTGCATAAGTTTGGTGTGCCGGTGCTGGATTACAAAGTAACCGATTATATCCGGGTGACCGAAAGCGGTGATTTTGTACTAAGCCGTAATTTTGAAGAGTTGTCAGACGAAGTAGCCATTCGTTATGTGGTCACCGGCACCCTAACCACCCATCAGCAAGGGGTGCTGGTAAATGCCCGTCTGGTGCAAATTGATAACAAGCGAGTGGTATCCGCTGCCCGTACTTTTATTCCGCGCCACATTGTGCAGGCCGTTATCTCCCGTCAGGGCGAGCAGGTAATGCGAATTAAGTAGGTTTAAACCGGCAGTGTGTTTTAACTCAGCGGCCTAAAGAAACGTGATGTAGCGCCGATATACTGAAACAGACATTCAGTATATCGGGCTTATCATGATAAAAAAATTCTTCCTAATCGCCATTTGCAGCGCAATTTTATCTACAAGCGGCTGCAGCATGTTTCCTTTCAGCCCAAATAACCCTCAGCACAGTCAACACTCGCCTCTGGCAACTTCCTATATCATTGCTGAACCCGTTGCCAATAACCAGCAAGCCGAACCCGACTTTGCTCTGGCAGCATATCCTGCCAGCAACCGGCTGTATGCCAGTCATAAGCAGCTGGATGACTATGTGGCTGAACTGGCTATGCAGCTCTATCACAGCAGCGCAACACCGATAGCCGACGCAACAGTAGCCGTAGCAGGTTTTGCAGAGTTAACACCCTCACGCCATACCCTGCACCCCCTGGGCAATGCCTTGGCAGAGCGCTTTTTACAGCAAATGCCTCGTTATGGGGTCACTATGGTCGACCATAAACTGACCGGTGGCATCAAACTTACTGCCGACGGTGATGCCGTATTTAGCAATCGCGCGGGGCAGGTAGCTGCCAATCAGCAAATAGATTATGTGCTAAGCGGCACCGTGCAGCATAGCCAGCGTGGCGCTCAGGTAAACGTAAGAATTATGAATTTAAAAAACAAAACCGTTCTGGCCAGCGCCAGTCAGCTTATTCCGCAGTTTGTGTTAGACAACAATTAAATAATCAGAGTGTGTTGACGTTTGGTGGTCGTTTTTGCGGCTGAGTGGCTGGTATTTATACAAGGCAAAGCTTGTGATGTGTAGTTATTCTACATGAACAAGCGATAACGCAGTAGAAATGCCAGCCACACGCTGCCACTTAATAACCGGTCATTTCCAGGTAGCCCTTACCTGTATGGCTGCCGGTAAACTGGATGGGGCCCTCCCAGTAAGCAATATCTGTTGCCATCCAGGCATTGGGATTAAGCGCCTGAGTGCGGATATCGATGCCAAAATCGTTTACAGTTAGCTGCCATGCTACCGGCAGCTTTCGATTAGCGACGCTATGTTGTCGTAATGGCTGCATCCGTATTTGCTCTGGTTGCAATGACTGGCTGGTGCCATCGGCGCGAATGTAGGTTCCGGAAAAATAATCATCCGAGTTTGCATGGCGCAGCCGAAACAGCATCAACTTATCTCCCTGATCCAGGTGCAGGGAGAACCAATCCCAGCCTTGCTGATCTGCCGACAGCGGTTGACTGCTCCATTCTCTGTCGAGCCAGGCGTTTCCGCTCACGCTAACGTGTTCATCGCCTATCTGAATTGAACCGGTCACCTCTAAAAAAGGCAGGCT
>NZ_JBFJPY010000200.1:0-2060 GCF_041616895.1 Arsukibacterium sp. | reverse complement strand
CGGAATTGTCTGGCGGTGGGTTTGGCCCAGGGCTTTATTGAACCATTGGAAGCGACCGCCCTGATGCTGGTGCAGGAAACGGTTAACCGTTTTATTCAGCACTGGCAGGCGGGACAGCCCGCGCCAGGTGCCCAACAGGTGTTTAACCAGCAGATTAATAACCGTTTTGATGGTATTCGCGACTATATTGTTTGTCATTATAAGGTGAATAGCCGCACTGATACTGAATATTGGCGGGCTAATGCGGCCAATTCGCAGTTATCGGATTCGCTGCAGCAGTTGCTAGCGGCATGGCATAACGGCGATGCCTTAAGTAATGAAATTCGCCGCCAGCAAATCGGCCAGCACTATCCTTTAATGTCCTGGCAGTGCCTGCTAAGCGGCTACGGTGTTTTCCCCGAAAACAAAAGGTTATTGCCGTTACCACCGCAGCTGCAGCGTTATAACGCACAGCATATTGCTGACCAGTTGCAGCAGTTGGTAAAACAGCATTTCCCACATCAGATGACAAATGGCTAAACTGCTTGCACCTTAGGGGTCAGATCCAATTATTTCTTTTGATTAAAAATGCAGCGCAGCATGGCCTACTTTATTTCCGGGGTGAGATAAAGAGGCTCACTCATTCCGATAATAACGTTGCTGTTACTTGTCTTCTTTTGATGAATAGCGACGTGGTACCGAAGCGGTACTTGCATTTCATTTAACTCTGCTGACGAATACCGGGCACTTGTTGATAAAGGAGTGTCCCATTGTATTGCGACCGAACCATTTTCTGCCTTAATTTTGCACGGAGCTTTCTCTTTGGTTGTCGTGATCAGTGCATCGTTAGCGCTCGCAAATAACACTGAACAGGTATATAAACCGGCAATATCTTTATAGTCTTTAATACCGTAATCAAATTTAATATCTAATCGATGCTTGCCAGTTCCAGCCTTGCCCAGCTCAGTCACTACCAGATCTGTAATAACGGCCTGGCTATCGTTAATGGCTGCATAATCATTTGACGCACACCCTGCCAAAATGGCAATGGCAACAATGCTCAGCACCTTCTTCATCTCTTACTCCTTAACAACTTAGTATTAGCAATAACTGCGCTTTACAATAGATGAGTTAATTTCACGTTTTGTTAAAGAGCTGAAGTTACGTGATAACTTTTACCAAATCAACATAATTCTGGTGTGATATCTGGTACTAGCAAAGTAGTAAGAGCAAGTGGCCAAACGACAACCCTATAAAGAGTTAAGGTTGCCGTTTATCATGAAAAAATAGAGAAGTGTAGCTTAGCGTACCTGCAGCTGTAGCTTGTCACCTCGCCAGTGGGTTTTAACTTTTAGCTGTTTAGTGGCTTTATCATAGTAGGCCACGTTTTGCTGGCGGGCGAAGCGCTGCGGCTGGGCGACAATAGCAATAAACTGGCCGTTTACCGTGATGCGGCTGGCTTTGCCAGGCTGGTTATGCAGCACTACCGTTAACTCACGGCTTTCTGGCTTGCCAATGTAATCACCGCCGCTACGGCTAAATTCGAGCTTTTGCCCTGTTTCATCACTCAGCGCATAGAAATTTAGCAGCTCATAGTTACCGTTTTCAGTGCTGTTGGTGCTGCTGCCGTCGTCTTCATACATCTGGCCTTTGCTGCAACTAACAGTACTGTCGGCATAATAATGCACGGTTAGCGCCTTTGAGCTGTAGTCGCGGGTACTGGCCATTGGCTCAACCATTGGCACAAAGCTGCCGGCTTTTACCAATACCGGTATAGTATCAATGCTTACCGGTACGTCGGTTAGCTGGCCGCCCTGATAACGCTTGTCACTGAAAAAGTCGAACCAGACACCTTCGGGCATATTCACCGGCCAGCTGACCACGCCCGGTTGGGTAACCGGTGCCACTAAAAAGGCGTCGCCCCAAAGATAACTGTTGGTTTCGTCCATAAAGCCGGTATTGCTTTCATCGGCAAAAAATAACGGTCGCATTAACGGCATACCAGTCTCGCTGTGCTGCCAGGCCATTGTGTAAAGGTACGGTAATAACTGATAACGCAGGTTCAGGAAAGGGCGCAGGGT
>NZ_JBFJPY010000199.1:0-2067 GCF_041616895.1 Arsukibacterium sp. | reverse complement strand
GAAAGTATTGATCCCCTAACTGCCAGTATTATTAAGCGCCGGGGGTTGGCAGCAGAGACAGGTGGTTTAGCGCCAAAAAAGTCTGAGCACCGGCCTGCGCCGGTGCCATCAAGAGCGCCACAGCAGGTGAGCCAGCAACACCTTGCAGCCGTAAATAAGGCTGCCGGCCAAACTAAGCCGTTTACGCCGCCGGATAGCGGGCCCGCGGTTGAGAAGCAAACCAAAGCACATTATCCGGATGAGACAGAACCAGAACCCGAACAGCTTTATCCTGAAGACCCGGCGAACCAGGCCATGCTTGATTCGTTGTGGCAGCAACGTCACCAGCAGGCAGAGCCCGCAAAGCAGTTTGACGGTGAGATTAATGAGCAAAATTTTTCGGTCCGGTTTGCAGCTGAAGTTGATAGTTGGGCTGCCCTGGTCGAGAAAATGCCGGTAGGTGGCCTGATGCGACTTTTTCTGCTTAACAGTGCAATGAAGCTGGAACAGCAGCAGATAAGCTTGCAAGTGCAGCAAAGCCAGCAACACCTTGATAACGAGGAGTTTCGCAGCCAGTTGCAAAGTTTATTATCTGAGGCCATGGGCCAGTCGCTGCAGCTGGCAATCGATTATAGTAGCAACGTAGAGCAGTGCCCGTTAGCAATACAGCAACGGATTGAGCAGGAGCGGCTCGGGTATGTCAGCAGGTTGATGCAGCAAGATCCGAACGTCCAACAATTGCAACAGCAATTTGATGCCAGTGTATTATTAGACACCTTGCAGGTAAACTAGCCTCTGCGCCTGTGGGGGCTATCTTATAATTTTAGGCGTTACTGATTATCGTGACGCCAGCAATGTTAAAAGAGAGATGAAATTATGTTTAAAGGCGGTATGGGCAATATTATGAAGCAGGCGCAAGCCATGCAGGAAAAAATGCAAAAGGTGCAGGCCGAAATTGCCAATATGGAAGTAACCGGTGAGTCAGGGGCGGGCCTGGTAAAAATTACCATGACAGGCGGCCATAACGTGCGCCGGGTTGAGATAGATGACAGCTTACTGGCAGATGACAAGGAAATGCTGGAAGATTTAGTTGCAGCTGCCTTAAACGATGCGGTCCGCCGGGTTGAAGAAAACAACAAGGAACAGATGGCCAAAGTCACGGGTGGCATGCAATTGCCGCCTGGTATGAAATTACCATTTTAATTGAGGCAATTACGCAGTATGAGTAAGTTGGCCCCTTTAGTTCAGCAATTAATAGAAACCTTACGGGTGTTGCCCGGCGTGGGGCCTAAGTCTGCACAGCGTATGGCTTTTCATTTACTAGAGCGCAACCGCGAAGGTGGTGCAAGGCTGGGCGCTGCGTTGACAAAAGCCATGGAAAAGGTGGGACATTGTCAGAGCTGTCGCACTTTCTGCGAAACAGATTTGTGTGCACTTTGCACCGATCCTGCCCGAGCGCAGGCAGGTACCTTGTGTGTGGTGGGTTCTGCTTCCGACCAGCTGGCTATTGAACATACCGGGCAGTTTAATGGCCTATATTTTGTTCTGATGGGCTATATTTCGCCGCTTGATGGCATTGGCCCGACTGAGCTGGGGCTGGACCGGCTGGATAAGCAATTAGCCAATGGTCACATTAGTGAAGTTATCCTGGCGACTAACCCTACGGTAGAAGGGGATGCGACGGCATTTTTTCTGGCAGAGCTGTGCCATAAGTATGCCATTCCGGTAACTCGTTTAGCCCAGGGTGTACCGGTAGGTGGTGAGCTAGAATATATCGACGGTACCACCTTATCCCATGCCTTTAGTGGCCGAAAATCCTTCTGATTACTGTATACCCATGTATTTTTCCCACGTATTTTTTATAGCTTGAATTTTGTTGCCGGTTACCCCATATAACTGGCAACTGAGCAACGCGGCCGCGTTATTATTTTTGCTAACACTACGTTCGAGGACCCGATAATGAGTGATAATACTGCCACTAACCCTGGACAGAAGCAGACTCATGGCTTTCAGGCTGAAGTAAAACAACTACTGAACCTGATGATCCATTCACTGTATTCCAATAAAGAAATTTTTCTGCGTGAATTG
>NZ_JBFJPY010000198.1:0-2119 GCF_041616895.1 Arsukibacterium sp. | reverse complement strand
GCAGCCTGCTCTACTTGCTTGGCATCTGCAATTGCCGGTGCCAGCTTTTGCTGAAGATCAATCAGCAACACCATACTGTCGGTAGCCTGTAATAACATCAGTTGCAAGGTTCCTTTTGTATATTGAGTACATGACGGTGTGTATTGCGATATTTATTACGTTAGCGCCTTACACCGCTGGACACTGTTGCAAAGCATTTGCCTTCGGCAAGGCTGCAATAGCCAGGATATGTCCGGTCGGCGCAAACTGTAACTCAACCCATTGCGGTTGCAACGCCGGCTCAATCTGCAACATAGTGTTAAGCTCCTGCACCAGTTCCATTGCCACATTCAGCTGCATTTTATCGCACATGGCAATTTGCCAGGAGTCTTTATGCTGCGTAAGTAAGCCTATCTGGCGCGACATGGCAATATTCAGCTCACCGGCACGCTGCAATTGACGCTGCTGAGCTTTCAGGGTTTGCAGACGCAGCGTTTGCAACTGCTGCTGTTCTGCAACTGGCTGCCCTGAAGCTTCCTGCTCTGCACGTATCAATTCCGTTGGCGCTGCCGACGCAGTTAAATGGTGCCATTGCACCGTAGCCGAATCGCGGTTACTCGCTGGCGCACTGTTTAGCGTTTCAATCTGATAATAGCCCTGATAAACACCCGGCAGCGTAACAGGATTAACCCAGCTAAGCACTAAGACTAAAGCCGCAACACCGAGCGCCATCTGTGAAAAATATCCCCACGAACGCCAGTTTCGCTGGCTGTCTGAGCGCTTTGCCTGCTGTAAAATACCTTGCTTCAGATCCTGAGGCATAGGTTGCTCTGCTTTAAGCGCGGCATAGGCGTTGCGTAGTGCGCTATCGTCTCTCACGTTATCTGTCACCTTTTTCTCAGAACCTGGGGTTGAATCTGGCTTAGACATTATCCTCTCCCATAAGCTGCGCTAAGCGTTCGCGCGCATAACGTAACCGGCTTTTAATGGTTTCTGGCAGCTCGCGGGTTATCTGGGCAATATCGTCCAGGCTAAACTCCTCCAGCTGCAATAATATGGCCTCACGTTGCAGCACTGGCAAGGCTGCCAGCGCAAGCGCTAAACGCTCTTTTTGCTGCAACAGCGCCAGTTGCTCAGCAATACAATGCTGAGCCTGGCGCCATTGCCCGGTGTTAAGCTCGTCATCTTTGCTCTCGGTAAACTGCCAGCGCTGTTGCTTACGCAGCTCATCCACCAGAGCATTTCTGGCCAGAGTAAATAACCAGGTTTTAAAACGGCTTTCTGAGCGGTAACTATGGCGGTTCTCCAATACTTTTAACCAGCACTGCTGACAAATATCTGCCGCCAGCTGGGCGTCGGCTTGCCGTAATAAAAAATGATATAAATCATCGCCGCATTGCATTATCAGCTTTTCCAGAGACTGCAGCTGACCACTTTGCTGAAATTGTTGCATCAGCTCATCGGCACAACTGCTGCGGTTAAACCAGCCCGGAAGTATTACAGACCATGCCATAAGCCAACTCCTTCTGTTGGGTATACTGCCCTTATGCCTAAACAGAGCTTAGCCAGCATCGACATTAAAATCGAGTACTACCTGCAAATTTGTCTGGCGAATCGCTTTACCGTCAACAACTTGCGGTTGGTACTTCCAGCGGCGCAATGCTCTTGCTGCCTCGCGGTCAAATACCCCTCTGGGCTCGGCTTGCAGCACCTGCACATCGGTTACCGCGCCGCTTTCATCAATACTGAAACTCAGTTTTACCCAGCCACTAATGCCATCGCGCAGCGCCGCCACCGGAAATCGGGGTTCAACCCTTACCACTGGTGTTGCCGTGGTATCTCTGCCAGTGCCAATAGTCATATCAGTTGGGCCAATTACCGGCGGTGCCACGGTCCATTCCGGCCCCGGCAGGGTCAGGTTGGTCACCGTTGTCGTTGTGCGCGGCGTCTGCTCTGGCACCACTACAGGCGGTGGCGGTGGTGGCAACTGCTTAACCACAACCGGCGGGTCTTCCGGAGTTATAAAGAGTTCTACCACTGGCAAAATCTTCGGCGATGGCCGCTCAGCCAGCGGGGGTTTGATCAACAGGTACATCATGGCAAACAGGCTAAAGGTAACTAACCCGGCCAGCAAGATGCT
>NZ_JBFJPY010000197.1:0-2270 GCF_041616895.1 Arsukibacterium sp. | reverse complement strand
CGCGATGGACGAAGGTTTACGCTTCGCAATCCGTGAAGGCGGCCGTACAGTAGGTGCTGGTGTAGTATCTAAAATCATCGCTTAATTCAGATTGAGTTAGCAGTGATGTAAAGAAGGCTCCCCTGTGGAGCCTTTTTTGTTTTTAGTCTTAAAAATAGCGCAATACGATACGGTAAGCTTGTTTTAGCACGCTAAGACAGTATAATGAGCGGCTATTTGATGGCTGGGTAGTTTCCGGCCATTTTAAAGACTGAAGGGGCATAGTTCCAATTGGTAGAACAGCGGTCTCCAAAACCGATGGTTGGGGGTTCGAATCCCTCTGCCCCTGCCAAATTTAAGGTAGCAGCTGAAAAAGCGCTGTACCATATTAGTTAATAACGAGTGGCATGATACACGCCAAAATGAAGTGAGTTAGAGCATGAGCGTTGCGAGCGAAAATCCAAAAAGCGGGCTTGATCTGGTTAAATGGTTATTAGTATTTGTTATCCTGTCTTTGGCAGTAGCCGGCAACTACATATTCGAACTGGGTGCGTTAGAGCGTGCGATAGCAATTGTTGTGCTGGTTATTGTTGCGGGTGTGGTTGCTGGCCAGACCCATAAAGGCCGTACCTTTATAAATTTCGCCAAAGAGTCTCGTTCTGAAATCCGCAAAGTAGTATGGCCCACCCGCCAGGAAACAATGCAAACTACTCTGGTAGTAATAATAGCGACTATTATCATGGGCTTGTTGCTATGGGGCCTGGATGCCATTTTATTACGAGTTGTTTCTTTCTTTACCGGATTGGGGATCTAAAGCATGGCTGAAAAAATGCGTTGGTATGTTGTACAAGCGTTTTCAGGATTTGAGCAACGCGTTGCCACATCTTTACGGGAATACATCAAACTAAACGAGATGGAAGAAAAGTTTGGTGAAGTATTAGTGCCAACGGAAGAAGTGATTGAAATGCGTGCTGGCCAGAAACGTAAATCTGAGCGCAAATTCTTTCCGGGTTATGTACTGGTACAAATGGAAATGTGCGAAGAAGCCTGGCACTTAGTAAAAAGTGTCCCTCGCGTTCTTGGTTTTATCGGTGGCACCTCCGATCGCCCGGCACCTATTTCTGAAAAAGAAGCGATGACTATCCTTAATCGATTACAAGATAACGCTGATAAACCGAAGCCAAAAACCTTGTTTGAAGCAGGTGAAGTGGTTCGGGTTACCGAAGGTCCGTTTGCTGACTTTAACGGCGTAGTTGAAGAAGTTGATTACGAAAAAAGCCGCGTAAAAGTGTCGGTATTAATATTTGGCCGCGCTACCCCGGTAGAGCTGGAATTTGGCCAGGTAGAAAAAGCGTAAACATATTGGTTGTAACGGGGCGCTGATTAAAATATAATCTGCGCCCTTTTTATCGTCAGGGGAGCCGTTTGAGTAAGTGTCCTCGCATTTACAAGGCTACGACCCTATAACAGAGGTGAAACATGGCAAAGAAAGTCACAGCACTTATTAAGCTGCAGGTTAAAGCCGGTATGGCAAACCCGTCGCCGCCAGTTGGTCCAGCATTGGGTCAACACGGTGTTAACATCATGGAGTTCTGTAAAGGTTTTAACGCCCGCACTGAAAGCCTTGATAAAGGTATGCCGATCCCAGTAGTCATTACTGTATACAGCGATCGCTCATTCACATTCGAAACCCGTACCCCGCCAGCGTCATTCCTGCTGTTAAAAGCAGCGGCACTAAAGAGCGGTTCAGGTCGTCCGAATACCCAGAAAGTTGGTAAGGTTTCAGCTGCTCAGATTGATGAGATCGTAAAGATCAAACAACCTGATTTAACAGCTGCAGATCATGCTGCTGCGGTGCGTACCATCGAAGGTACTGCTCGTTCAATGGGCTTAGTGGTGGAGGGCTAATCAATGGCTAAATTATCAAAACGCGCTAAGTTAATCCGCTCTAAAGTAGATGTAACTCGCGAATATGACATCAACGAAGCGGTTGCTTTGTTAAAAGAATTAACTGCCGGCAAGTTCGTTGAGAGCGTTGACGTTGCAGTAAACCTGGGTATTGACGCTCGTAAATCTGATCAAAACGTTCGTGGTGCAACTGTACTGCCACACGGTACTGGTCGTACGGTTCGCGTTGCAGTATTTACTCAGGGTGCTAATGCAGAAGCGGCTAAAGCTGCCGGTGCTGATATTGTTGGCATGGAAGACTTAGCTGAGCAAGTTAAGAAGGGCGTAATGAACTTTGACGTTGTTATTGCATCTCCTGATGCAATGCGAGTTGTAGGTATGTT
>NZ_JBFJPY010000196.1:0-2301 GCF_041616895.1 Arsukibacterium sp. | reverse complement strand
TTAGCGCCAGCAGCGAATTGCATCTGAGCCATCGACAACAGTGCCCGGCGGGCGCCCTGCCAAAGGTAGTCTGTGATCGGATAATCTAGTACCGGTTGCTGCTGACTATCGAGCATCACGCTACCCCCCTGGCTTTGTGGATGAAAGCCATCGCGCAGCAGCGCTATTGTCACTTGCAGCTGGTTAAACTGTTGCATTAAGGCAGCATGCTGCTCGCCCGTTCCCAAAAGCTTCGTTGCCATTAATACCGGATGTACCGGTGCTGCTTCAAGTTTATAGCCTATCTGTTCGTTTGCAGGCCAGACAAATTGATCAGAATACACAGACTGCGGCGCCCCGGCATGGCCGTTAATGTCATCGCTAAACAGTGCACCGCTAATCAGCGACGGGTGTAAATAGGTATGTTTTCCCAAGCGGCCGGATGGATCAGGCACCTTCGATCGCAATAAAATGGCCGGCGAACCAATGGCACCAGCCGCCAGAATATAGTGTTTGGCGCGAATAGTAATGTTCAGATCGCTGCGGGGCTGAAAATGCTGATCAACCGGCACCGCATCAATACTGGTAATGTTATCGCCCTGCCAGCTGAATTGTCGTACCGACAACCGCGAGATTAACGTGGCGCCCAGTGCCATGGCCGAGGGTATAGTACTGACCAGCATTGACTGCTTGCCATTGATCGGGCAACCCATACCGCAATAGCCCAGATTAGCGCAGCCATTTACGTTACGGCTGATAATAGTGTGCTGCCAGCCTAAGGCCTCACACCCACGCTGCACCACACTGTTATTGCCATTGGGCGGTATTGGCCAGGGTTTGATATTAAGCCGCTGCTCAGCCTTAACAAAATAGGGCGTTAGCTCGTTTTCGCCCGTGAAATTTAAGCCAAACTCGCTTTGCCAGTAATCCAGCGTCGGCTTGGGTGTGCGAATAGATGTGGTCCAGTTAACGGTGGTAGAGCCGCCCACAGTGCGCCCCTGTAAAATACCAATGGTACCATCACGGGTTTTACGAGCGGCACCTTCCTGATACAAATTAGGGTAAGCCCAGCGCTCCTCCATCACAAAGTCATCACGGGTGTAATACGCCCCTTCTTCCAGCAATAGCACTTTAAACCCAGCCTGAGCCAGCTGTTCAGCGGCAATACCGCCACCGGCACCCGAACCGATAATCACAACATCAGCTTCAATCTGTTGATCTTCAGTAAACTGGCTGGCATCCAGGTGATTTTTGGTCATGCTATTAGTCCACAAAGGTGATGTTCCAGAGCGATGGTAGCAGGTGTCCGCACGCACCAGCGGCAGGGGTGCCGCGCAGGCTGAGACAGCACAGGGAGGTGCTGTCGAAGGCGGCGAAGTGCGGATTTCCTGGTACCTGAGCCATTAACATTTTACCGAAACCTTGGCGCAGTATACGCCAGCGACTGCCAGTGCTCTGGCTGACCATAGTAAGCGCCATATAACAGCTCGCGCAGACCGTGATAGGCTTGCTGCAACACGCCTAGATAGCTATCACGCCAGCTGTTAAGTAAGGCCAGCCGCTGTGCCATGGTTAAATCCGGCAAATGAGTCAGATACCCCGTTAACCCCAGCTGAGCCAGCCGATTGGCCAACAAATTAAACAACTGGTGTAGCTCATTTTGCTGGCGCAGCGGCAAAAACGGCATAAAATCGCCGATAGCGGTTTGAGTGCGGTTAAGCTCAGCCGCAGCCAAGGTCGCATCTTCGGGCAAAGCGCCGTACAATAGCGCCGGTAACAAGGCCGATAGCACCAGTTCGCGGTTGTTTTCATCAGCATCACGGCTTTTTTGCCAGCCAACCATACCCAGGGTAGCGCCTATACTGGCTGCAGCGGCTAGCGCGATACCGGATAGAATAAATTGTCGCCGATCCATAGTGCTGCACCCGAAGTAAAATTTAAACCATTGTTTATCAGGATACATACATTTGCAAGCTCAGCTCAGACCAGTTGTTCATCCACCGTTTCAGCCCGCCTGGTGGTTAAAGCATGCCCACCTGCAAACGATATTTGCCAAGTATTTAAGCCCGAAACACGCGCTAAGTACTGAAACAGAAATGTTTAGTCTGCCCGATGGTGATGAGCTGCAGCTTAACTGGTTGCCTTGTGCAAGCGCCAGTGATAACACGCCACTGCTGATTTTGCTGCATGGCCTGGCCGGCGACATTAACAGCCATTATATTCAGGCGATGCTGGCACAGTGCCGTAAGCTTAACTGGTCGGCCGTATTGCTGCATTTTCGCGGTTGCAACGGTAAACCCAATAAACTACCCAGGGCTTACC
>NZ_JBFJPY010000195.1:0-2343 GCF_041616895.1 Arsukibacterium sp. | reverse complement strand
TGGCTTTAAAGCCGGCATAGGCATCAATATTTTCAATACGGGTATAACGACGTCTGGCAAACTGGCTTTGTAGAATAGGGAAATCAGTAGGGTGCAGCTCAGTTGCCTGAATCGTGTCTTGTGGCCGCAGCATTAAGGCCGCAATTTTGGGTGAGCCGGGGTAAAACGCCAGTTCGCCTTCAGGATTCAGGTTGCTAATCAGCCGTAAGTAACGGGCCAGTGGCGCCGATGTTGCCTGATACTGCCATAGCAAACCAATGCCTTGCTGGTATTCGGCGGTTTTTTGCGAGTGCTCACTGCTAAGGCTATATAAACCAGCACCGGCGTGGGTGTCGTGGTAACACAGCGGCTTATCTTTTTGCAGCAGATAATCCAGAATCGTTACCTGTACCAGATGTTTTAAGACATCGGCGTGATTGCCGGCATGATAACTGTGACGGTAACTTAACATACAGCGTTGACCCTGATTTGATTGCAGCAATAAAAAGTGCTGAAAATAGTGCCGCCAAGGATACTTCGGTAGCGGAAAAATACAAGTAATAGCACGATAGCGATGCTAAAATTGGCGCCATTTCGTGTGACACAGGATTTATGATGGCTGACAAACCAAAACGCGCTGGCCACAAAGCGCAGCGCCCAGCAAAACCAGGCAGTAACGATAGCCAGCAAAACGCCTTAACTAAGCCCTGGTTAAAAAAAACCAGCCAGAACAAAGCGGCGACTCATAGCAATAAAGCGCAAAGCAAACCCTTACGTAGCCCAGAGCTTGCGGCAGAGAGCAAAGTGTATGGCGACAACGCCTGTCGGGTGCTGTTTAGCCAGCGGCCAGAGGCGATTATCCGCCTGTACATTTCCCAGCAAATGGCCCCCAAATTTGCTGATGTGATGAAATATCTGGCCAGTGAAAAGAAGGCCTACCATATTGTAGACGATGCCGAGTTAGAGAAAGTCGCTGCCAGCCAGCACCACGGCGGCATCGTGTTACTGGTAAAGCGTAAGCCCTTTGTCAGCATTGCTAATTATTTGCGTGATAACAACTCCCGGCAGGATTGCTTACTGGCGCTGGATGGCGTGGGCAACCCGCACAATTTAGGCGCTATTGCCCGCACCTGTGCTCATTTTGGGGTTACCGGCATTATTATGCGTGAGCCGCAGTTATTGCAGTCGGGCGCAGCACTTCGCACCGCAGAGGGTGGCGGCGAGTTTATTGCGCCGCTTAGCTGTGATGATATGCCGCTGGCGCTAAAGTTATGTAAGGATGCAGGCTACAGCCTGGTGACAACCTCAAGTCATGGCGGTCAGTCGCTTTATAAAATAGCATTGCCGCAAAAGGTGGTAATTGTGTTTGGCGAAGAAATGTTTGGAGTATCTAAGGCCGTGGCTAATAGCGCTGATATAGCGTTGCAAATACCCGGTAGCGGCAAGGTCGAGTCTTTGAACGTCAGTGTTGCGGCCAGTTTAATCGTGGGTGAGTGGTACCGCCAGCATCTTGGTTAGAACCATGAATGCGCAGCAAAACTTATTTATATAACATTGACGCGCGTCACGTGACGAATTACAATTTACGCCATGATTAAAACGTTCGCAGACAAACGTACCTTTGAGCTTTATACAAGTGGTAAGGCTAAAAGATTTCCGCCAGATTTAGCAAGGCGGGCTGCCCGGAAGCTTGAGTATCTTAATCTTGTCCAGTGTTTTGATGATTTAAAGGTGCCACCTGGAAACAGACTGCATGCGCTATCTGGAGACAGGAGTGGACAGCATGCAATATCAGTCAATGACCAGTGGCGTATTTGTTTTCGTTTCATAGACGGTGATGCATATGATGTTGAAATATGTGATTACCACTGATTTAAGAGGTAGTGATTATGTCTATTGCCAATAGTATGGGTCTGCAGCGTAAACCTACACATCCAGGCGAGATGTTAAGGGAAGATTTTATACCAGACTATGGTTTGACCGCGACCAGGCTTGCTGAAGCTTTGGGCGTGTCACGCCAGTCGGTAAATGAATTACTGCGTGAACGCAGGGCAGTGAGTCCTGAAATGGCGTTACGTCTTAGCCGTTTGTTTGGCAACTCCGCCGAATTCTGGCTAAACGCACAGCGAGCGGTTGATTTATGGGTTGCTGCGCAAGTTGTTAAAGATCAGGTTGATCGAATTAAACCGCTTAATGCGGCGTGATCACTTTGGTATAACCTGCTATTCATAACGAAGGGCATCTATCGGGTTTAAGCGTGAGGCTTTAATAGCCGGCGCCAGACCAAATACCACGCCAATTAACGTGGTAAAGCCAATGGCCAGTAACACGGCCCACAATGGCACCAGTGCTTCGGGCATCGCC
>NZ_JBFJPY010000194.1:0-2346 GCF_041616895.1 Arsukibacterium sp. | reverse complement strand
TAGGGGTGCATATTGTTCGCACCGCTGGCCTGGCTAAGAAGCCTCTAACGTCTGCGCGGGAGCAAGCCTGATGGCTCGTATTTTTATCAGTATTGGCAGCAACACAGACCGCGAGCATTATGTCCGGGCCGGCGTATTGTCGTTGCAACAGTATTTTGGTCAGGTGCAATTATCCAGAGTGTATGAAAGCGAAGCGGTCGGCTTTAACGGTGATCCGTTTTACAATCTGGTTGCCGCGACCGATACCGAACTAAGCATTGCTGATTGTGTGATGGTACTTAAACAAATTGAAGATAGCCATGGCCGGATCCGCGGGGCTGAAAAATTTTGTGGTCGCACCCTGGATTTAGATTTACTGACTTATGATCAAACAATCTGCCAGCAACCGGTGGTTCTGCCACGAGGCGAAATTACTGAAAACGCGTTTGTGTTATGGCCAATGGCGGAAATAGCGCCGGACGAGAGCCATCCGCAAAACGGGTTAAGCTACGCCAGGCTGTGGCAGGATTATCCTAAAGACAAACAAAAAATCTGGCCAGTGCCGTTTAATTGGAGTGAGTGTAATTGAGTACGTTAGAAGTTATTATTTTAGCTATTCTGCAGGGCTTTACTGAGTTTTTACCTATTTCATCATCAGCGCACCTTATTCTACCGTCAGCCATTCTGGGCTGGCAGGATCAGGGTATCGCTTTTGATGTGGCGGTGCATGTTGGTACGTTGCTGGCGGTCATCCTGTATTTCAGGCAGGACATCGGCCGCTTAACCGTGGGCTGGGTGCAAAGCCTTGGCGGTCGCCACAGTACCGATAGTAAATTGGCGTGGTGGGTTATTCTGGCAACCATACCCGCCGCGCTGGCGGGTTTATTAGCGGCAGATTACATCGAAACCTACTTACGCTCACCCTGGGTACTTGCCAGCACCACCATTATTTTTGGTCTGGCATTGTGGTGGGCTGATGCTACGGCGAAACAACAACAAAGTATGGAGCAGCTTACCTGGGGGCAGGCATTATTTATTGGTGTTGCCCAGGCTATCTCATTGATCCCGGGTACATCGCGTTCAGGCATTACCATGACCGCCGCCATGTTACTGGGTTTAGATAAAGTCAGCGCTGCCCGTTTTTCCTTTTTATTATCTATTCCCATTATTGTGTTAAGTGGCGGGTATCAGGCCAGTAAATTGCTGGCTGAACCAACGCGATTTGACTTAAACGCGATATTTCTGGGAATGGGTCTGGCGTTTGTCAGCGCGATAATTTGTATTCACTTTTTCCTGAAAATTATCAGCCGGATGGGCATGCTGCCTTTTGTGATTTACCGGCTGTTATTAGGGATAGGGTTGATTATTTTCCTGGGCTGGTTTGCTGCCTGAGGTACTTAGTGTCCAGGGGATAGGCTAACTCTACTGCCAGGCCCGCTTTGCTGTGCTGATCGCCGCTAAGCGGGCCTTTTGCAACGCCGCACCAATGGCTGCACCCTGAACACCCGTGGCGACGATATCGCGCACATTAACCGCATTAGCGGCCTGCGCCAGGTGCTGTAAATAGCGGGCCTGTGGATAGTCGGCCTGTTCAAACCCTGTACGGCCGCGCAAATCCGCCTGACAGCAGCACAAAATGTCAGCCAGACGCTGAGGTTTACGCCATAAATCAATACCATTAAACAGTTTCAGTACCGTGGCCGGCTTTAATTCACGGGCTTTATGTACCAGCTGATGGTATTCACAGACCAGCAGCGCCAGTTCACGACAATCATTTGGCACCCGTAAGCGCTGACACAGCTGCTCAATTAGCTTCAGACCGGTATACTCGTGACCATGGTGAGACGGTAACAGCTCGGCTTTGGTGACGCCTTTGCCTAAGTCATGCACCAGGGAGGCAAAACGAATATCCAGCCGATCAGACATCATCGCGGCTTGGCGAAGCACCAGCAGAGTATGGATCCCGGTATCAATTTCCGGATGCCACTTTGCTGGCTGCGGCACTCCCCATAACGCTGCTAATTCAGGCATTAGCGCCTGCAACGCACCACAATGATAAAGCAGCTGAAAATAAGCGGCCGGGCTTTGGCTGTTTAATGCTTTGGCCGTTTCCTGCCACACCCGCTCCGGGCTTAGGGTTTGTAACTCGCCACTGTTGCTTAGCTGGCGCATTAACGCCATGGTGTCGTCGGCTACCGTAAAGCCCAGATGGGCGTAGCGGGCATAAAAACGGGCGACCCGCAGCACCCGCAGTGGGTCTTCAGCAAAAGCAGCGGAGACATGGCGCAGCACTCTTTGCTCAATGTCAGCCCGGCCGTTAAACGGGTCGACATAGTTGCCGTTGTCGTCTTTGGCAATCGCATTGAT
>NZ_JBFJPY010000193.1:0-2351 GCF_041616895.1 Arsukibacterium sp. | reverse complement strand
TATTGACTTGGTTTCTTTTTGGTTCTAACCTTTGCGCCTGCAACATTTGGTAAAATTAATGTGTATTAAATGGGTGCTTTCGGCAGGGAGTGTTAAGTGAGTCAGACGGATAGGTTACTCGAGCTGTCGGTGTTAAGTTATCACCGGTTGTCACCACGTCAGGTGGCATTAAAACGTTTTGACGGTAATGGTGGCACACTGGGCCGGGCAGAGCATGCTGACTGGCATCTGCCGGATCCAGAGCGGGTGGTATCCAGCATTCATGGTCAAATTGCTTACCAGAGCGGTAGTTTCTGGATAACTGATCTTTCAACCAATGGTTTGTTTGTTAATCGTGCTGTTGCGCCACTTGGCAACGGTCAGAAGCATTTACTGACCGACGGTGATTTATTATGTCTGGGCGACTATGAAATTAACGTTGCCATTATATCCTCTCCTAGCCATGGCGAAACGGGAGCAGCGAGTTTGCCACAGAGCATGTCTGCGATTTCGCCAGGTCCGGGTCTGAAAGTCAGTGACTTTGCTGCAGCGCCTTTTCAGACTAATACACAAAATAATACACAAATTACCTCTGAAAGTAGCCACTACCAGCAAACCGACGGCTATCAGCAGACTAATGCGCTGGCCAGTAACGATATGCTGGATGAAAGTTTTAGCCCGCCACAGAGTATTATTCCCGATGACTGGCAACCACAGTGGCAACAGACTCCGTTGCCCAACGAACCACTGCAGCTGGCAACCAACCATGTCAGCTCGAAGGCTTCGCCAACGCTGGGTACAGGAAGTGCCGGGGCTGCAGTAGATGTGGGCGCTGAACAGGCGAATGCCGGGCAATGTTTACAGGCTTTTCTCAGTGCACTTAACGTTGCCACGCCGCCAGCACAGCAGCTACAAAACCCCGCCTGGTGGGGGCAGCTAGGTGAGGCGTTGCAGGCATCGTTACAAGGCATGATTGATGTTATGCGTTGCCGCTCAGCGTTAAAAAACACTTTACGGGTTAACCAGACTACGTTTGGGCAGCGGGAAAATAACCCGCTGAAATTCTCTGCCAATGTCACTGAAGCTTTCCATAACTTATTTAATCATAACGCCAGCAGCTTTATGGCACCGCAACAGGCGGTAAAAGCGGCTTTTGCCGATATCAGCGAGCACGAAGCGGCAATTATTGCCGGCGCCGCTGGCGCAATGCAGGGACTGCTTGCGCAACTGACACCGCAATTGATAGCACAGCGGGATTTTGGCGCCGGTTTTATCGATAAGGTGAACCCTGCGAAACGTTACAGTCGTTACTGGAGGCTTTATCAGGCCCTGCATCAGGAGCTGCTTGCTGAGGTGAGTCGCACTGCTAAAGGCGGGGTAAACGATGATTTTATTCGTGCTTATGAAAACTACTTAACCAAACAAAAATGACAGATCAACGGAGTTGTCAATTATGAAACGGATCACCCTACTGGTGATAGCTATGCTATCTGTGCTCTTAATAACGGGTTGTCAGGCTGTCTATGCCACTTTTCCACCTTCTACCACGCTGCATTTTCGGGTAGCCCAGGACATAAACCCGGATGCGGATCAGCGTCCATCGCCGGTGATTGTGCGGGTGTACGAGCTGGCGTCAAAAACCGTATTTGAAAATCAGGATTTTTTCGCGCTGTACGATAATCCTGAACAAACGCTACGTACCGATTTACTCAAAATAGATGAGCTGGTGTTTGAACCCGGGCAGCGCACCGAATACAAAATGGCCTTGCTACCCACTACCAAAGCAGTTGCTGTGATTGTGGCATACCGGGATATTGAAGGTGCCCGCTGGCGTGCAGTAGTCGATGTTAAACCAACCGGTTATGACGATTTTTATGTCTACGTGGACAAGCTTGCCGTGTATATCCGTGAACATGATTTAGAGCGGCCCAGCCGTTAACTGCGGCAGTTTGCCCGGAGTAGAACGTAAATGAGTGAATTCAGTAAAATTGCCTGGTCAGAAGGGATGTTTTTACGGCCGCAACACTTTCAACAGCAAGACCGCCATCTGCATTATAGCCAACAAAGCCGCCAGGCGCAGTTAGCGCCCTTTAGCTGGGGCGTCTACGACTATCAGCTGGACAGCCAGTGTTTAAAATTCAGCCAGTTTGGCTTAAGCCGTCTGCGCGGTATCCTGCCAGATGGCACTTTGCTGGAATTACCCGATATTGAGCCACTGCCGGCACCGCTTAGCATTACCAGAGGGTGTCGCGACCAGCAGGTGTATCTTTGCCTGGCGGTTGATAAAGCGAATGGTTTAAATATTGCTGAGCAACAGAGTGAACAGATAACCCGCTTTCATTTTGCTGATCATACCCTGACCGACACCAGCT
>NZ_JBFJPY010000192.1:0-2373 GCF_041616895.1 Arsukibacterium sp. | reverse complement strand
CAAGCAACTGCATATGGACGTACCGCGCGAACAAGGCAAGGGCCCAAGCCGCCCTGCCGCACAGGCCGATGACTATAGCTTAATGCAGCAGGCTGCCGACTATTACCAGCAACAACTGCAGCAACATACTAATGGCCCGGCAGTGCAACAGTATTTGCAAAAGCGGGGCTTGTCGGCGCAAACCATTACTGACTTCCAGCTGGGTTATGCCCCGGATGGCTGGGATGGTGTACTAAAGCAATTAAGTAACGGCAAACCGCGGGCAGTGCGTGAACAGTTAATTGAGCTGAAACTGGTTAACCGCAACGACAATGGTCGCGAATATGATTTTTTCCGCGACCGCCTAATGTTTCCCATTCACGATAAGCGTGGCCGGGTTATTGCCTTCGGTGGCCGCATTTTAAATGATGGTCAGCCCAAATATCTGAACTCGCCGGAAACCCGACTGTTTCATAAAGGCCGCGAGCTGTATGGCTTGTATCAGGTACGTCAGCAACCCGGCCATTTAAAGCAATTATTGGTGGTTGAAGGTTACATGGACGTGGTCGCGCTGGCCGAACATGATATCCGCTTTGCGGTAGCGTGCCTGGGTACTGCGACCACCTCAGATCAAATGCACACCCTGTTTCGTTACAGCCCGAAAGTAATTTGCTGTTACGACGGCGACCGGGCCGGCCGTGATGCAGCCTGGCGCGCGCTGCAAAATGCTCTGCCGCAGTTAAAAGACGGGGTTGAACTGAATTTTGTATTTTTGCCCGATGGCGAAGACCCCGATTCGTTAGTCCAAAAAGAAGGCAAAACCGCTTTTATGGCAAGGCTGGAGCAAGCATTACCGTTAAGCCAGTATTTGTTTGAACATTTGTTGCAGGAATTTGACGCCAATACTGACGGCGGTAAATCTGCGTTAATGGCTAAAGGCAGTGAACTGATCAAGCAAATACCCAGTAGCTTTTATCAGGAAACGTTACAACAAAAACTGGATAATTTACTGGGTCGCGCCAGTGAGCGCTTAAAACCGGCAAGCAAGCGGCCACAAGCACGGCCAGCCCCGGCCACCATTAAAATGACGCCTATGCGCCGGGCCATTGCCTTACTGTTACAAACCCCGACGCTGGTTAATGTTATGCCGTACACCCCGGAACTGGCCAGTGCCGATATTCCGGGCATTACATTGTTGCTGGCGGTGCAGCAGCACTTATTAGATAAACCAGGGCTTAGCACCGCGCAATTGCTCGAATACTGGCGCGATCTACCAGAGCATGCCATCCTTTTAAAACTGGCAGCCTGGCAACATCAGATCGAACCTGAGCAGCTTTCAGCGGAATTTTTGGATACGTTCCACTCTATTGAAGACCAATATCTGCAACAACGACTGGAAGCACTGGAACGAAAAGATAAACTAAAACAGCTGACCCAGGCCGAACAACATGAATATGTGCTGTTGCTAAAAGCACTGAAAAGCAAAAAACCGCGACCAGCAGGCTAACTCCGACTGGCTAGAAAAGCTTCGGTTTGTTATAATCGCTAGTTCGCATTTTTACATTAATCAACATTGGTGGAAGATAAGTCTCTATGGAGCAAAGTCCTCAGTCGCAGTTAAAACTCCTGATCATTAAAGGTAAAGAGCAAGGGTATCTTACTTTTGCCGAAGTTAACGATCACCTTCCACAAGACATTATCGACTCTGATCAGATCGAAGATATAGTTCGAATGATCAACGATATGGGTATTCAGGTGTTTGAAAACGCGCCCGATGCCGATGACTTGATAATGGCTGATGCCTCAACAGATGAAGACGCTGCAGAAGAAGCCGCTCAGGCTTTAGTAAGCGTCGATAAAGAGCTGGGACGCACAACCGACCCGGTGCGGATGTACATGCGGGAAATGGGTACCGTTGAGCTGTTAACCCGTGAAGGCGAAATTGACATTGCCAAGCGGATTGAAGACGGCATCAATCAGGTACAAACCTCGGTTGCCGAGTACCCGGAAGCCATTACGTACCTGCTGGAGCAATGGGATAAGTTTGAAGCGGAAGAAATTCGCTTAAGCGACATTGTCTCGGCCTTTATTGACCCGAACGAAATTGATGAAGCGCCGGTTATTGCCAGTCACATCGGTTCAGACGTGCCGGAAGATAAACAGGACGATGACAACGACGACAATGACGACGATGATAGCGATGATGATTCTGAAGCAGACACCGGCCCCGATCCGGAAGAAGCACGGATAAAATTCGGTGAGTTGCGCACCCAGTATGATGTAACCCGCAATTCTATCGAAAAAAATGGCCGCGAACATGCGACCACCAAAACCGAAATTGAAAAACTCAGTGAGGTTTTCCGCTGTTTCCGTTTAGTTCCTAAACAGTTCGAT
>NZ_JBFJPY010000191.1:0-2406 GCF_041616895.1 Arsukibacterium sp. | reverse complement strand
GGTTTTACTGCCAGGCACCAGCACAATTAACCCGTGCATCGCCACAATAACCGCCGGTGCCTTGGCCAGCCGGGTAAACAGGTTACTGTAAATACCCACCGCAAAGGCACCCAGAAACGCGCCCATGGTGTAATCGACCAGGCTGGCACCGGTAATACTGACACCATAAGCAATAAAGCCCGCGGCCAGTGACCACAGGGTATATTTACCACGGCTTCTGAACAATACGATTAGCGAGCTGACCAGAATACCCACCGCCAACCAGGCAAAATGGCGGGATATTGGCTCAGGTTTAACAAAATCGACCATACCAAACAGGGTAAAACCGATGGCAATGCCCAAAAAGGCCCCAAAATATAGCTTAAACAGCATCATCAGGGCGTCCATAATACGCGCATTACCCGACACCAGATGGCGCGCGGCTAATTCGGCAAAGCCAATGGTTAATGCTAAGCCGGGTATAAACGAAATAATGGCTGATAACACGGTAAGCCGGATATTAATTCCTGGGTCAATGTAACTGCTGATCGCACAAGCACCAATTGCCGCCGCCATGGCAACCAGCGGCTCCAGCATATTGGCCACTCGGCGCGAGCGCTGTGCCCACAGCACAAACACATATACCAGTAACGATAATACCGCCGACCACAGCACGTCATTCCAGCTGGTGGCCATTAACATTGCAAAGGCGCCACCCGAAGCCATCATCGCCACTGCGGTGGCTAACTTGCCGTAAGAGCTGGGGCGGGCATCAATGGCATCTAGCAAGGCATCGGCCTCATGAATGCTGACCTGGCCCTGCAATACCTGATCAACCAGTTCGTCAGTGCGCGACAATGCCCCTAAATCTAAATCGCCAGGGTTAACCCGCGAGGCATGGGTATACTCCTGTTCATGGCCTTCGGTCCACAATACAAAGGTCATGGAAGTAGGCGAAATAATAAACGAGCCCTTCAGCGCGAGGTGGGTAGTCAGTTCGGTAAGGTGGGCTTCCAGCCGGTAAGCCGGGGTGCCGTATTTATGCAGCATCTTGCCCAGTTTGACGATAAATTTACGTTTGTGATTAAAATCAGCGGTATACACAAGCGGTTTCCTGCAGTTCGGCCTGGCACTTAAATAGGCGGCTAATTGTAAAGCAAAAGTCTACCAATAGCAGTGTTGCCATCAGTAATTTACAATAATATGTCTGTAACCGACCGCAATAACGGCCGCTGCACCAAGCACATAGCCGGCTGTAACGTATTGCGCTTTGCAATAATCCGGTGTAACAATACTACAGGCGAAATCAACAGTGACGGTATGCAACCTCAACAGCTCATTATTTTAGGTGGTGGAACTGCGGGTTGGATCTGTGCCAACCTGCTGGCCCGCGCGTTACCAAGCCACTGGCAGATCAGTCTGTTAGAATCGCCGCAAATTGGCACCATCGGTGTGGGCGAGGGCTCCACCCCACAACTGCGCCAGTTATTTGCAACACTCGGGCTGGCCGAAACCAACTGGATGGCACAGTGTCACGCCACCTACAAAACCGGAATTTGCTTTCAGGGCTGGTCAACCAGGCCTGGTTTTAACCATTATTTTCATCCTTTCCCCAGTGCAACAGACGATGAAACGGCTAAAGGTTGCTATTTTAATGGCGTATTGCGGCGCAAAGGCATGGCAGCCGACGCACACCCCGACAGCTTTTTTCTGGCCAGCCAGCTGGCACAGCTACGGCGGCTGCCAATTAGCGACACCGCGCCCTTTGCGCTCGATTACGCCTACCATTTTGACGCTGGCTTGCTGGGAAAGATGTTACAGCACCAGGCTATTTCTGCTGGCGTGCGCCACCTGATCAATCAGGTAAGCCAGGTGCAACTTACCCCGGCTGGCGATATCGACAGCCTGTACTGTGAAGATGGCCAGAGGCTGCATGCCGATTTTTTTGTCGATTGCTCCGGTTTTCAAAGCCGGCTGCTGCAACAGGCCTTAGCCGAGCCTTTTATCAGCTTTGCCGATAATTTGTTTAATAACGCCGCCGTCGCGTTAGCAACGCCGGTTGAGCCACAGCCTCGCCCGCAAACCTCGGCGATTGCCATGCAATATGGCTGGCGCTGGCATATACCGCTGACCTCGAGGGTGGGTAATGGTTATGTCTATAGCCAGCATTTTGTCAGTGCCGATCAGGCTGAAACTGAACTACGACGTGAACTGGGGTTACTTGAAGCCGATGTCAGCGCCCGCCATTTGCAAATGAAAGTAGGCCGGGTAGCCAACAGCTGGCAGCGGAATTGTCTGGCGGTGGGTTTGGCCCAGGGCTTTATTGAACCATTGGAAGCGACCGCCCTGATGCTGGTGCAGGAAACGGTTAACCGTTTTATTCAGCACTGGCAGGCGGGACAGCCCGCGCCAGGTGCCCAACAGGTG
>NZ_JBFJPY010000190.1:0-2426 GCF_041616895.1 Arsukibacterium sp. | reverse complement strand
TATCGTTGAATTATCTCCTTTAACCTGTCAGTTTCAGGTAATAGATTTACCCGGCCATACCCTGGGCCATATTGGTTTTTATAGCGAACCTTATTTGTTTTGTGGTGATACCCTGTTCAGTGCTGGCTGTGGCCGGTTATTCGAAGGTAGCCCGGCCCAACTCCACCACTCATTGCAGAAACTCGCAGCACTTCCCGAAGATACTGAGGTATATTGCACCCATGAGTATACGCTGGCTAACCTGCGCTTTGCCGTAACCATCGAACCTGATAATCAGGCACTGCTGTGTTATCAGCAAGATTGTCTGAAGTTACGGGCACAAAACCGCCCCACTTTGCCAACACGTTTAGCCACTGAAAAACAGATTAATCCGTTTTTGCGATGTGAAAACAAGGCTTTACAACGCCAGTTCCAGCAAGACAATGCACTTGACCTGTTTACCCGGCTCAGAGCAATGAAAGATCAGTTTAAATCCTGACTTGCAATCGGGCTTTGAACAGGTAACATGAATTTTTTTTCGCGGAATGACCTTATGCATTTGAAAATTTCTGCCGTCATGTTAGTTGCACTGCTAAGCGGCTGTGTCAGCACGACAGAAACGTCTGCTCCGGCCAGCAGCAAGCCTAAAACCAACACACCACCTCTAACCCAGGTGAAAGGTGCCAGTGCAGAGCAAATTGCCAGTCGCTTGTGGTACGCTGGTGCATCACCTGAACAACTTATACCGCTTGATGCCACTGAGCTGGAAGATTTATGGCAACGAATTCAATTACAACTGACTTTTGATGTGCCCCAAACCAGACCCATCGTCGAACAACGTAATTTTTACACCCAGCATCAAAGTTATCTTGATCGGGTCGCCAATCGGGCACAACCCTTTCTATATTATATTGTGCAAGAACTGGAAAAGCGCAATATGCCGCTGGAACTGGCGTTACTGCCGATAGTTGAGAGTGCTTTTGACCCGTTTGCGTATTCGCACGCCAGGGCCTCAGGGATGTGGCAATTTATGCCCGCTACGGGTACCCGGTTTGGTTTGAAACAGAATTTCTGGTACGACGGCCGCCGTGACGTGATTGAATCTACCCGGGCGGCACTGGATTATCTGCAATACCTATATAATACTCTGGAACATGACTGGCTAAATGCCATCGCTGCTTATAATGCAGGTGAAGGCAGAATTGGCCGGGCCATTCGTGCCAATCAGAAACGGCGCTTGCCAACCGATTTCTGGTCATTAGATTTACCCGCCGAAACCACAGTTTACGTCCCGAAATTACTTGCGCTGGTTGATATCTTAAAACGCCCGGACGATTTTGATATCGTCTGGAAATTTATTGGCAATGAACCAAAAATTGCGGTTGTCGCTACCGAAGGTCAGATTGATTTGGCCATTGCTGCCGAACTGGCTGGTTTAAGTGTCGCCGAATTGCAGGCATTGAACCCGGGGTTTAATCAATGGGCTACCGATCCGGATGGCCCACATCAACTGGTGCTGCCCATCGCTAAGGCCGAAAACTTCAGCCGCATGCTGGCGCAAACGGCCAGCGAAGATCGGTTGCAATGGCAACGTTATACCGTAATCGGCGGCGATACACTGGGTAAAATTGCCCGTCAGCATAAAACTACGGTTGACGCCATCACCCGACTGAACGACCTCAGTGGCAATACCATCCGGATAGGGCAACATCTGCTAATCCCGATGTCAGCGAAAGCTGCCGGTAAGTATGAACTTAGCCAACAAAACCGAATAGCAAAAGCACAAAACCGCAGTGGTGGCGATGTGAAAACCGAGTATATCGTGCAAAGTGGCGATACCTTGTGGGATATTAGCCGGGCGCATAAAGTTACGGTAGCTGAACTGGCCAAGTGGAATGGCATGGTACAACGTGATCCGTTAAAAACCGGGCAGAAGCTGGTTATGTGGCACGAAAGTACAACCACCCCTGTTACCGCCGTAACCAGAACAGTAAACTACAAAGTTCGTAAAGGCGATTCATTAGCCAGGATTGCCCAGCGCTTTAGCGTGTCAGTTGCTGAAATAATTAAATGGAATAATATTAATACCGAGCGTTACCTGCAACCCGGGCAGCAGCTGAAGCTGATTGTTGATGTGACCCAAGTGTAATGCTTTGCAGCTAACCCATGGTTACCAATCGCCGTTTAAGGAGCAACACATTGAAAGTCGTTACCATCATTATCAGCTTACTGTTTAGCCTACCCGCGTTTGCTCAGTTTCAAGTAATGGGTAATGGCAGCTATACCCTACAAAGCGGAAAAACAGTCCCCTTGCAATACGGCTTTGGCTATACCTTAAAAGACGGCGCGTTTCATTTCAGTGCCGGTAAACAAAGTCTTACCGTAAGCAGCCTGCCACAGAAATATTCGTTGTCGTTAATTCTGCAAAATGAAGACGAAGTCTGGGT
>NZ_JBFJPY010000189.1:0-2493 GCF_041616895.1 Arsukibacterium sp. | reverse complement strand
AAGGTTGGCATAATTAAGCCACCATTACACAAATAAAAATTGATGTAAGAGCCGGCCAGTCGGGCGTTAGCTTCGCGTGGAATGGCGCTTAAGGTGGCATCTACCGTGGCGTATTCATCCGCTTTGGCAATAATAGGCTCAGGCAGCGGTAACTTATGCACTTTGATCTTACGGCCTTTAGCGTCGGTACTGGCTTCTAAATAGTCCAGCGCAGCTTTACTGCGGGCATACTGCGGGTCATTCTGATCATCTGTCCAGGCTAACACCACTTCGCCGGGTTTGACAAAGCAGGCCATATTGTCGATGTGACCATCGGTTTCATCGTTAAAAATACCGTCCTTTAACCACAGGACTTTGCTGATCCCTAAATATTCTGCCAGCTTCGCTTCAATTTGCTCGCGGTTTAAACCAGGGTTGCGATTGGTATTTAATAAACATTCTTCGGTGGTTAATAAGGTTCCTTCGCCATCGACATGAATGGCACCGCCTTCCAGCACAAACCCTTCTGTCCGATAACGGGGCAAATGCTCGATGCTGAGAATTTTACTGGCTACCTGGTCATCGAACTGCCAGGGAAAATATAAACCGCCATTCAGGCCGCCCCAGGCATTAAAGGTCCAGTCAATGCCCCGCACTTCACCTTCACCATTGGTTAAGAACGTAGGGCCGGTATCCCGACACCAGGCGTCGTTATTTGATATTTCCACTACCCGCACTGGGTATAAAGCTCCGGCCTTACTCAGCTGAGCCTGAGCATTAGCGTACTGCGCGGCAGATACACCGACGGTTACCGGCTCAAAGCGTGCGATAGCCGCGATAACAGCACAAAAGGCTTGCTGGGCAGGCTTGGCGCCCATGCGCCAGCTATCGGTGCGCTCTGGCCATACCATCCAGGTTTGCTTGTGCTGCATCCATTCGGCGGGCATCGAGAAACCATCTTGCTCTGGTGTGGTTGGCAGTAAACGACTCACTTGCTGTTCTCCGGATTTACTTTGCCGTCTTTGGTTAGCACAGTATCGTAAATGTCAATCCGACGGTCGCGAAACAGGCCCCACGCCCGGCGATCAGCGGCTACTTTATCTAAATCAAAAGTGTGGATCAGTACCGCTTCGTCGGTTTGGTTCGCTTCCTGCACTTTTTCACCGCTGGCGTCTGCAATAAAGGAACTGCCATAAAAGGTAATATGGTAGTCCGCTTCCGTTTCGGTACCAATGCGGTTAGAGGCAATCAGTGGCATTAAATTCGCTGCAGCATGGCCTTGCTGGGTGCGTTGCCAGTGGCCACGGGAATTGATGCTGGCGTCATGTGGCTCACTGCCGATTGCAGTTGGGTAAAACAATAATTCAGCGCCCTGTAACGCCATGCTTCTGGCGCATTCCGGGAACCACTGATCCCAACAAATACCAACGCCAATTTTGGCATAACGGGTTTGCCATACTTTAAAGCCCGTATCGCCCGGCGTGAAATAGTATTTTTCGTTATAGCCTGGACCATCCGGAATATGGCTTTTCCGGTAAGTGCCCAGGTTTTCACCGTCAGCATCAATAATAACCACGCTGTTGTATAAGCAATTGCCAGCGCGTTCGTAAATGCTGATGGGGAGCACCACGTTCAGCTCTTTGGCAATCTTGGTAAAATGCTTAACTGCCGGGTTTTCCTCTATGGTAGTCGCAAATTCCAGATAAGCGGGCTTTTGCTTCTGACAAAAGTAGTTACGTTCAAATAACTCTTGCAGCAAAATAATCTGGGCGCCTTTGGCCGCAGCGTCACGCACCAGCTTTTCACCACGGGCGATGTTTTCGTCAACATCCCAGCCACCAATCATTTGAGTTGCAGCAACGGTTACATTACGCATCAGTTATCTCCAGCAGAGGGTTAAACTAACAGGCTAGCATTTCAGTGAATACTTGCCAAACAGGGCGCGCAAAATGCCGCATTTTTGTGCGCTCGTCAACGTTTTTGTTTTAAAAAAACAGCAACACCAATCGAAAAGATCGGTGTTGCTGTCAACAGGTGAGACAACCTGAAAAAATAGAAATTATTGCAAGGCAAGTGCAGCAGCTTTTAACAGCAATTCACCTTCTAAACGGGTTTTGTAATTGATATGAACGTAGTTAAATACTACCTCGCCGTCGGTATTAAGGATGTACACCGCTGGTACCGGCAGCACCACTTTTTCAGTGCCGCTCTCAGTGGTAATTAAACTGCCCAATTTACCTTTATAGATGCTAGCTGTTTTATCGTCCAGATAGTACGCCAGACCAAAAGCACTGCTGGCTTGAAATTCGCTGTCTGACAATAACTGGTAGGCTAATTTTTGGCCACCGGTATCGTTCATACTGTTAACGATTGAACTGACACTGTCGGGCGTGATGGCAATGATCTGGTATCCTAGCTTTGTCAGTTCAGGTTCAATGGTTCGCAGCGCTGCCAGCTGGGCGTTACAATAGGGACACCAACCGCCGCGATAAAACACCAGCACACTGGGTTGTT
>NZ_JBFJPY010000188.1:0-2524 GCF_041616895.1 Arsukibacterium sp. | reverse complement strand
GCTAGAGGTACCTGGCGAAACACGTATTGTGTTTGTGTTGCCTTATCAGGGCAATACGTTGCTGGGTACGACCGAAGTGCGGCAGCAACTTACCGACCCTATTACCTGTTCTGACGAAGAACGAGACTATCTGTTAAACGTGTACAACCATTATTTTCAGCCCAAAGCAGAGCATGATAATGTACTCGCTGACTTTGCTGGCGTGCGGCCATTGCTGGGTGGCAGTGCTAATGCCAGCAAAGCGAGCCGCGAGTATCAGCTTAACTGGCAGGGGCAACTGCTAACCGTTTCGGGCGGTAAGTGGACTACCGCCCGCGCGCTGGCAAAGCAGGTTAGGCTAGAGGTTGAGGGGAGCAAATCCAGGTAGTATTACGATAATATTTCGCGATAAAAACTCGCATTGTCATTTAAATTAAGTATGATTTTGGACAGTAAAATGGCCATTAAGAGGTAGGCATGTTGTCATCTTTTAAAAAAATGGCGGTAAAGCAGCAATTTGTGCTGGTGCTGGTTCTGTTAATACTAGTCAGCTCGGTGCTAAGCGGTGTTCTGGCTTATCGCCAAGCGAAGCAGCTGGTGGTCAACCGGATGCTGCAGCATGAAATGCCTGCTGTGGTTGGGCAGATAGGGCAGACCCTGGAGGCGCAGGTAAGCCAGATGACCACGGCCACCCGACAGCTGGCAGAGAATCCCTACATATTACAGTGGGCAGAGCAGGGCTTTACCAAACCGGAAGAAGAGTTGCTGCTACAGCAAATTCGCAATGTTAAAAATCAGCTTGGCCTGGACGCGGCGTCATGGGCAGACCGGAAAACCGGCCGTTACTGGAATCAGGATGGTTTTTTACGGGTACTGAATCAGCAGGAAGACGGATGGTTTTTTGCATTCAGGGACTCTGGAGCTGCCACCAACGTCAGCCTGTTTACCGAGCCTGGTGGTAAGGTACGGATGTTTGTGAACTATCAGCAGCTCAACGGTCGTGGCTTGTCAGGGATAGCGGTATCGCTGCAACAAATGGTCGATTATCTCAGCGGGCTACGGATTGCCGACACGGGTCTGGCTTATCTGGCCGATGGTGATGGCAATATCGTGATCCACCCCAATACCAGTCTGATTGGTCAGCAAACCATGTCGCAGTTATACGGCAGCGGCATAACCGGACAATTGGTAACGGGAGAGGCATTACGCACTCAGGTCACCGACAATTTACTGCTGGTGAGCGTGCCAGTGCAGGGTACTGTCTGGTCGGTGGTTGCACAGGTGCCGCTGACAGAAGTGCTGGCCCCGGTGCAACAACTGCGCAATACGTTACTGTTAACCGGGTTGGCGGCCACGCTGATTGCAGGGTTACTGGCCTGGTTATTGGCCAGCTCCCTCACCCGTCGTTTACATTCGGTAGCTGAAACGCTGCAGAACATTGGTGAGGGCGAAGGTGATTTACGGCAGCGTTTGCCAGCCGATGGCGCTTTGGAAGTGCGCCAGATAGGTTCTGGATTTAACAATTTTGTGGCGAAAATTCATGGCTTGGTAAGCCAGCTGCACCAACAAAGTGAGCAACTGCAGCAGTCGGCCGTGCAGGTTAATAGCAGTGCTGATAGTAATCGGGACCTGGCGCAGGAGCAGCGCGACAGGTTAAGCGGGATTGCTACCGCAATAGAACAGTTGTCTAACACCATCAGTGCCGTAGCAGGTAATGCGGCTAGAGCAGCCGATACTGCGGAACATACCAACCAAAATGCCAGCCGCGGGCTTGAAGTGATAAGTAACACCAGCCAGAGCCTGCAAAAACTTACCCTGGAAGTTGATCATATAGCGGCGGTAGTGGCCACCCTCGCTAAAAACAGCGACAAGATCGGCGGCATTCTTAATGTTATCCGCGCTATTTCGGAGCAAACCAACTTGCTGGCCTTAAATGCGGCTATCGAAGCAGCGAGGGCTGGGGAGCATGGCCGGGGTTTTGCGGTGGTGGCGGATGAAGTGCGGCAACTGGCCCAGCGGGCAGCAAGCGCTACCGATGAAATTCAGCAAATGATTAATCAGTTAAACAGTGAGTCACAGCAGGCAGTAAATGCGGCTGAGCAAGGCAAGCAGCAAGCCAGTGCCAGTGCCCAGGCAATGGTGCTGGCAACTGCTGAATTACAACATATCGCAGATGGTATTCGGGAACTGGATCAGCTGAACCGGCAAGTGGCGACGGCTACCGACGAGCAAGCGGCGGTAGTACAGCATTTGGGACAAAGTGTGCACAGTGTGGCGCAGTTAGTAGATGACAGCACCCGTTCTGCCACGACCCTGGCCGAGTTCAGTGTGCAGCTACGCCAGTTGTCAGTCGAATTAAACCGGCTGATAGACCGGTTTATCGTATAGCGATTTTTTATCGCTGCGTGATGTCGCGGTTTTACAGAGTCAGCGCCAGAATTTTGGAGCGGCGCTGATAATTATACAATTGCTTTTTCTGGCTGGGTAAATCGTCAACCGTAACCAGTTCAAAGCCCTGCTCTAAAAACCAGTGAATGCTGCGGGT
>NZ_JBFJPY010000187.1:0-2548 GCF_041616895.1 Arsukibacterium sp. | reverse complement strand
CTGCTTAGTGATCTTGCCAATATTAATACCGCCAGCATGAATGACAGCCAGTTATTTGCGTATTTGCGGGTTATTTCCGCGGCTAATTATGCCAAAACATCTGGGATCAAAGCCTTCAGCCTTGCTGCCAGCAGCGACCCGGTAACCAGTAATGGCTTTGGCAGGCACTACCAGCAGCAGGCTGAAGTCGGGATAAGTACCGATTTTATTGGTAAAAACTGGGCGGTGGGCATTAATAAGCAGTTATCCACCGACAGCCATTATAGTAATGGTTATGAAGCCAATAACAGCTGGGATGGCAGTTATGCGGCTTATACCGTCGGCAACTGGGTGTTAAGCGCCGCGCAGCAACAGCTGTGGTGGGGCCCTGCTTATGATAGCAGCGCTAACTTCAGTAATACCGGCCGGCCATTAAAGGCGTTACAACTTAGCCGGTTAAACAGCAATACACCGCTGCTAAGCGTGCTAGAGCCACTAGGGGCTGTTAATATTCAGCTGTTACTGGCTGAACAACCCGGTAGTGCCTTGCTGCGCCATGCTAAGGTGCTGGCCGCCAGGGTAAACATTAAACCACTTAGCCAGTTTGAATTTGCCATCAGTGCCTCGCAGTTACATAGCGTGAATAACATTGTTCCGGCTGACGCTATCCAAAATGGCCCTCTATCTGAATACAGTTACACTTTTCCAGCTGGCAGAATAAACAGCGTTAGTTTAGATGGCCGCTACAGTATTAACAGCAACACTGCAGCCTACACCGAAGTAAGCCTGAATAATGGCAACGCGGGCTGGCTGGCGGGGGCAGAATACCTGATTGCCAACCATCATTTGCAAGCTATGCTGGTTGCTGAATACAAAGAAGTTGCAGATAAAATGCAACAATGGCAAAGCCTGCAGCACGACAATCCTTTTGGCCAGCCGGCAAAGCGCTGGTTAGTGGGTAGCGAACTGCATTATCGCGATGGTAGCAGCATTTACGTTAATCTCAGCCAGGCTAGCTTTAGCGAAAACACCGCTTTAGTGGCTACTATCCCACTTAACAAGCGCAGCCAGCTCGCGGCTGGCTATCAAACTAAATTTGTTAATGGCTTATTGTCAATTGATGCCCAGATAAGCCGCGACACCATTCGTTCGGGCGAAGCCGGGCAGGTTGGCGATGCTGACTTTAGCCAGGGTATTGCCGTACGCTGGGAATACCGTTGGTAATATAGGGGCTGGTAATATGGCTGGCAATATGTATGGTAAACCAAGCGGAAAAGATACCTGGTACTTACTTTACTGCAAACCCCGGCAAGAGCAGCGGGCGCAGCAGCATCTGGCGAATCAGGGCTTTAACAGCTTTGTGCCTTTACTCACAGTGAATAAGCTAAAAGCCGGTAAGCAGGTAAAAGTTACCGAGCCAATGTTTCCACGGTATCTTTTTTTACAAATCAGCAGTGAGCAACTTAATCTCAGTAGCATTCGCAGCACCCGCGGTATTTCAGATTTTGTCCGGTTTGGACAGCAACTTGCGCAGGTGCCGGCCGGCTTAATTGCTTCGCTTAATCTGCAGCAGCTGGCACAACAGCAGCAGGAAAATAATAACCAGCCGTTTAAAGCCGGCGATCCGCTTACTGTGCTTAATGGCCCGTTCAGCGGCATTGAGGCAGTGTATCAGCTGGCAGAAGGCGATAAGCGCAGCGTGGTGTTACTTAACTTGTTGGGTCAGTGGGTAAAAACCAGTATGGATAACCAGCAAATAGTGAAAAACCAGCCGAACTAACGCTGTAGCGCGGAAATTACCGTCAATAGTGTTCGATTAATTCCGCTTAAAAAGGTAGAATTCGGCAACTTTTTACGCCGTTATAATACAAGCCGGTTTACTATCAGCCTTTAGGGTGCTGTAACCTAATGGCGGTAGCGTGCTCAAAGGCCTGATGTCTTTTAGGTCAATACGGTATTTTGTTTACCTATTTTTGTAATACAACAACTACGGAGCTTCCGGGTGCTTAGATTTGTCCAACTTAGTTTTCTGGCAATAACCTTAGGGTTAACTGCAGCTACCGCCTCTGCACAGGCTATTTCGCCGGCAATGATTGAACAATTTCAAAAATTACCGCGTGCAGAGCAAGAACGGTTAGCCAAACAGTATGGGTACGATTTATCCAGTATCACCGGTGCGCAAACCAGCAGAAGCAGCACACCAGAGCCTGTTGAGCCTTTGCAGCAAGCAGTGCCAGAGATGCCGCAGCAAAGTGGTAACGGCCAGCAACACAGTCGCCCCGCTGAAAGCAAACAGTCCGAGCGTTTCGGCCTTAACCTTTTTAACAGCGCAGTAAGTACCTATGCCCCGGTTAGCAACGTGCCGGTACCCGACAGTTATATTCTGGGCCCGGATGATAGCCTGGTGCTGCAGTTATTCGGTAAAGAGAATACCGATGTAGAACTCACCGTAAATCGCGATGGCAGCATTAGTCTGCCCGATATTGGTTTGGTTAATGTTAGCGGTTTACGTTTTAACGAGGCACGCCAACTTATTGTTGAGCGGGTGCAAAACGCCAAAATTGGCGTT
>NZ_JBFJPY010000186.1:0-2556 GCF_041616895.1 Arsukibacterium sp. | reverse complement strand
GGCGTGCAGGCACTGGGTATTCACCCAATGAAAACTGACAAGCGTGATTTGGGCGATATCAACCTAACCGTGACCTTCGCCGGGGTAGACTTTATCCCCGGCCAGTTTGTCTATGCCGATAATAATGGGGTGTTGGTGGCGACGAAGCAGTTGGTTTAAGCGCTCACGCCAGAATAATAAAAGTTAAGGTTGCGCCGGCAGCCAATCAGGCGCTATTTTCCGCAAAAAAGGCCGGGTAATGCGGGCGGCCTGGCCGGCAAAATCACAGTAATTTTCTTTGACCGTATTAGTGTTCATTGACACCACTAGTTGTAGATCCGGGTACAACACTAACCAACTTTGCGCACCATCAGACACCCCACCATGATGCACCATACTTATAGAATGACTCAGTCGGTTTTCTTTATCACAAAACAGGTAGTCCTGGGAAAAATGACGCCAGCCCAGAGCATAACGTTGCTCATTTACCTCACCGCTGTTAAGGACTTGAGGCGTCCAGAACTCTTGTTGTAAAGCAGCAGGAATAAACTCCGGATTAAACCAGGCAGAGCCTAATTTTGCTAAATCAGCAGAACTTGCTATTAAGCCACCACCTGCCCATTTCTGGCTTAAATTTACCTGCCAGTGCTGTTTAGCGTAACCATCATAGGTGTGATAAAAGCTAACTCTGTCAGGTAACAACCGGTCGGCATAGTCTGCTGACAACGAATGCAATTGCAATGGTGTACTGACCGATTCCGCCAGATATTGCAAAAATGGCTGTTTAACGGCATGTTGCAATACGGCGCTGGCCAGATTCACATCAAAAGAGCTGTAATGAAAACCGTCCCCTGGGCTGAACAACAATTCACTGCCATCAAACACAGTTAGTGCATGTTCTACATTGGTATAGTTACGTTGCTTCAACAATGTTCTGATCGCACCGACTCTATCTGTGTTCTGCTGATAGCCTGGCAATCCAGCGGTATGGGACATCAATTGGCGCAAGGTAAAATGTTGCCAGGCCGGATTAGGTAAATCGGCCATATAGCGGCTGATCGGACTATCCAGATCAATGTGGCCGGCCGCCAACGCCCGGGCTAAGCTGGTGGCAGTAACTGCTTTAGAGGTACTACCAATCCGAAACTGGTTGTTGATACTGACCGCCTGGTTTGTTGCCACATCGGCATAACCCACTGCGCCTGCCCATATAAGCTTACCGCGCCAGGCGACAGCGGCCGTCACTGCCGGCAATTGTTGCTCCTGCTGTGCCAGAACCAGTTCGGCCATCGCCTGCTCCGCCGCCTGCCCGAACTCTTGCGCATACACCTCGTTTTGCTGGGGCACTGTTACAGCTAATGGCATCCAGCCGGAAAACCAGTAACCCAGTATCGCCACCCCGGCAACTAATACCAGGCCAAATAAACTTAATAGTATTTTTTTCATTAATTAGGCTCCGAGTTTATTTTTTACAGGCAAAGCTTCGCCATCAGCCTTAAAGAGACCTGCAATCACATTGATATTGAGTGAAAAGTGGTTACGGTTATCGTCGAATCGTCAGAGGCTGGCCCCCTGTGCCCGCAGATAGGTTCGGATCTCTTCGGTGGCAGCGCGGCTAAGCGCGGATCGTAGTTCCCGGCCATCCATCAGCGGTGCTTCAACTTGCAGATTAACTCTGGCACCGACGCTTACCAGATACTGCACCATTGCCAGGTCGCCAAGATAACTGGCATTGATCAGCGCGGTCTCATCAGCCAGCACTACCGCATTGACATCGGCACCAGCCGCGATTAATTGCTGAGCCAGTGTCAGGTTGCGCCGCTGTACGGCAATAATCAGTGCGTTGCCATCGCCTCTGCTGCTGGCATTGACATCGGCACCCGCTTTTAGCAAAACGTTAATCACTTCGGTGTTCTGATAACGCACCGCCACCATCAGTGGGGTGCCCTCGCCTGGCATGGCTTGATTTAGCAAATTATCTTCTTTAATCAGCTGCTGTACGGTTGGTAAATCGTTCTGCTTTATACTGCGGATCAACTCATCTAATGGCCCAAGCTGACTTAGCGTTATCTGCCCGTGCTGTTTCGGAAGTTTGGCAACGTGCCAATGCTGTGTCAGGCCATAAGTAAGCAGCAACATCACGGCTATCGTGGTAAGCATTACAACAGCCACCGGCGTTATTTTGCCAGCAGAGCCCTGTAATACCGTGCTGATACGCCGGGCCAGCAAAGGCTGTTGCTGCCAGGGCATGGCCAGTATTGCCGGCTCAGCTGTACTAATTTTCTTATTACAATCCAGCAGTGTCTGCGCATAACGATAAGGCTGGCTTAAACCGGCAATCACGGCAGCATCGCAGCTTAATTCCCGGTAGCTGTTTAACTGCCGGCTTAACATCCGCCACAGTGGACTGCAGCAGCAGACAATACCTGCCAACTGCTGTATGTAAAAAGCCATTAGATCACGACGCTGCCAGTGCATTCTTTCATGCTCAATAACATGCTGTAGTTGCTCTGCAGATAAGCTATGCCGCCACTGGCTGGGTATCAAAATTCTGGGGCGACGCAAGCCCAGCAACAT
>NZ_JBFJPY010000185.1:0-2600 GCF_041616895.1 Arsukibacterium sp. | reverse complement strand
CGCAGAATATCTTTGGGCCGGTCGCAATAGGTGCCAACAATAATCCGATCGGGGCGCATACAGTCAGCAACCGCCACCCCTTCTTTCAGAAATTCCGGGTTTGAAACCACATCAAACTGCAATGCCAGGTTCCGCTTTGCTAATACCTCAGCAATTCTTGCTTTTACTTTATCCGCTGTACCAACCGGAACGGTCGACTTATCAATAATAATTTTGGCTGCATCCATATAGCGGCCTATGGTGTCTGCCACTGCCAGTACATATTGCAAATCAGCAGAGCCATCTTCTTCCGGTGGGGTGCCTACCGCAATATACTGCACTTCACCATGCTCTACCCCGGCTTTGGCATCGGTAGTAAAGTGCATTCGTCCAGCCTGATAATTACTGATGACTAACTGTTCCAGTCCCGCTTCATGTATCGGCATAATGCCATTGGTCAGGTCAGTTATCCGCTGTTCATTAACATCAACGCAATAAACATTATGCCCTACTTCAGCCAAAACGGCGGCCTGCACCAAACCCACATAACCAATTCCAAAAACCGTTACTTTCATCAGACTTCCTTATTGGTACCTGGCCAGATTTGTACCTGACTAGTAACAAGATTAAACGCAAACAATAATTAAACAGCAACACCTTAACAAGCGTAAGTTTGAACAGCACGTCATGAATGTTAGCTTAATTATCGGGGAGTGATCATCTGCTGTTGCAAAAACGCCAGCACCTGGCGCGCGGCCTGCTCAATGCTTAGCTCAGCTGTTTTCAAATGAATATCTGGTGAGGCTGGCGCCTCGTACGGTGAGCTGATACCAGTGAAATGGGCGATTTCACCGGCACGGGCTTTCTTGTATAACCCTTTGGGGTCGCGCTGCTCGCACACGGCCAATGGGGTATCAACAAACACTTCAATAAAGGCATCGCCCGCCAGAGCTTTGGCCTGGGCCCGGTCGCTAATAAAAGGAGAAATAAACGCAGTGCCAACTATTAAACCGGCATCCAGCATTAATTTACTTACTTCAGTAATCCGGCGGATATTCTCTACCCTTGAGGCATCGTCAAACCCTAAGTCACGGTTCAGGCCGTGCCGCACATTGTCACCATCCAATAAGTAAGTATGGCAACCAAGGTCAAATAGCATCCGATCGACCGCATTAGCAATAGTCGATTTACCCGAGCCAGACAGCCCGGTATACCACAATAAACAAGGCCTATGACCATTACGGTTCTGCCTTTCACTGTGGCGTACTGCGGCACTATGCCAGACGATATTCTCAGTCATCAAAATGTCCTTTAAACAGATTGGCTAAAGCCAGGTCTACGACTGCCTGAAACGGAAATAATCTTAAAATGGAAAGACCAGGGGGATCAACAACACACTCAGTACCACATAAGTCAGGGCTACCGGTCCGCCTACCAGCACAAAATGCTTTAACTTATAGCTGCTGGCGTTAAACACCATTAAATTGGTCTGATAACCATATGGCGTGACAAAGCTGGCTGAGGCAGCAAACGCTACGCCCATCACCATCGGCATAACATCAACGCCCATCCCTTTGGCCAGGCTGTAGGCCACCGGAAACATCAGCGCCGCTGCGGCATTATTGGTAATAATTTCAGTAAGCAGATAGGTAAGTAAAAAGATCCCTATAAAGGTCACCATCGGCGCCTGGCCGGCTAACGCACTGCCGGCAAAATCACTGATATTCTGGGCCAGGCCTGTGTGGTTCATAGCACTGGCGATACAGAGCGCACTGCTAACAATAAGCCAGATCTCTACCGGAAAGCGACGCTTTATCTCGTTGATGGTTAAACAACCACTAAATAGCAGCGCCGCCAGTAAATAAATAGCCGCAAGCAACAAAGAGGTACCGGTAAATACCGTGCCGACAATCATGGCCACGAAACCCCACCAGGTTAAGCGCTCACGCCAGCCACTGAGCATATGTTCAGGCTCAATACCGGACAATAAATAGAAGTTTTTGCTGATATTATGGCGGCTGGCAAAATCAGGACCGGTGGCCAGCAGTAAAAAATCGCCGGCTTTTAACTCAATTTCACCCAGCTTGCCATTTACCCGCTCACCTTCGCGCCTTACGGCCACCACAGCGGCGTCAAACCTTGCCCGAAAGCCACTGTTTTTCAGGGTTTTGCCGGTAAGTACTGACTCTTCTTTAATAATCACTTCTGTCAGGCTCTGGGTTGCCAGGCCATTTTCGTCGGCGAATAAACTAATACCGGCAAATTGCTTTAGTACGTTTACCTTATGGACATTGCCGGTAAAAATCAGTTTATCGCCCGCTTTTAAAATGTCATAGCGCGCTACCGGCCGGATCACTTCGTTATCACGCACAATCTCCGTTAAAAACAGCTCGTCTAAATGGCGCAGGCCTGCCTGCTCCACGCTCTGTCCAACCAGCGGGGAATCATTATTCAGCTTAGCTTCTAGCAGGTACTCGGTTATCACCACATCCTGGGTTTTCTCATCCGGCAGCAAAAAGCTCATCACAAATAACACCAGGCTGCCCCCGGCCAATACGCCCAGACCAACTAAGGTAAAGTCAAAAAAGCCAAAACCGGGCTCACCGGTTTCAACCAACATG
>NZ_JBFJPY010000184.1:0-2671 GCF_041616895.1 Arsukibacterium sp. | reverse complement strand
TATAAAACAATAACGAACACCTGGTTGCACCTAACAAAAGCCGGCAGATCTCCCATCTGTCGGCTTTTTCGTTATAATCGGTCGACCATCTATAAACCCAAAAAAGTTAATGACCCCCTATACCGAATTGGCGGCGCCGGCTTACCAAGCAGCCAGTGACTGAGGCTCGCTGCGTTGGCACCGATCTATAAATGTCTCATCAATTCTCACAACATCTTGAATTACAACGCACACCCCGAATGTGATTAAGTTAGTATTCAGCTAACCGCCGATACTCTCGCCTTTGTTTATACACAATTAAAAATCGTTAAATTTACATATATCACTCAAATAAGAACAAAAAAGGAACGAGTATGAAAGGACTTTTTCTCAGCTTAGGGCTATTGCTTTGCAGCTTTACCGCTATCGCTACCCCGCAAAACATGGATTTTTCAGAAGTATCCGAAAACCAGCCGGCTCATTGGCAGATTGCGGGAACAGAGCCGCCCACCTTAAGTAAAGTAGCGAAGCTTGATAACGCCACTGCAATAAAAATCAGCCGAAATAGTTCTAGCGCCGGCGCATTTGCCGACATCCACCAGCAGATTAAATTTCCCTATGGTGGAAAAAGCATAATACTTAGCGGATATATAAAAACAACAGAGGTTAGCGCTGATGGTTTCGCCGGTTTCTGGCTGGCTCAGGCTTCAGAAAACGACGTCACAATTCAGTATAGCGACATGGAGTTAAATGCAATTAATGGCAGCAATGACTGGCAGCAATATACACTAAGCGCTGAACTGGACCCCGATACCGCATACTTATATTTTGGCCTGTTGCAAGTGGGTACCGGAAGCAGCGAGTATACAAAGCTTAGCCTGACCATAGACGGTAAACCGCTGGCGCAGGCACCTGCAAGAGAACGTGTGGTTTATCAGGCAGCACTACCCCATAAATTTGAACAAGATTCGGGCATTCGTCTGACAGCACTCAGCCAACAAGAGCAAGAAAACCTCGCTGCACTGGCCAAAGTATGGGGCTTTATTAAGTATTATCACCCCGAGTCGGCGGCAGGCAATATCAGTATGGATGCCGAGCTTTTCAAACTAATTCCCAAAGTGTTAAAAGCCGACGCTAAAGCCCGCGACCAGCTGCTGGTTGAGTGGATTGATAGCCTGGGTCAGCTTAGCGCCTGCCAAAAATGCAAAGACACAACCAATGCAGCACTGGCACATCCTGAGCAACACTGGTTAGCCTGGCAGTTATCGCCAGAACTAAATGTCGCGCTGGCCAACATTTATGCTACAGAGTTACCTGCCCGGCAGTATTGGATAAAGCCTGCAGCAACGGGTAACCCAATATTTAATGAAAAGCCTTATGCTGACATTAGCTATTTGGATTCTGGCTATCGCTTACTAAGCGTGTTTAGGCTATGGAATATAGTTCACTACTACTCACCATACCGTGATTTAACCGAGCAACCGTGGCAACAGGTGCTTGATACGGCAATTGCAGACGTTATCGCGGCACCTGACGACACCCAATATCAACTGGCGCTGATGACGTTAATCTCAGATATCCATGATACCCATACCCAATTTTGGCCAAATCGGAACAACACGGCAATTGCTGACTACCTTGGCCGTAATATAGTACCGGTAGAAGTTCGCTATGTAGAAGACAAACCGGTCATTGGCTTATTGTATCAGCCAGACCTGGCTTTACAGGTTGGCGATATTCTAACTTATATCGATGGCAAAAACATCGCGGAGCGCCTGGCAAAAATTAAGCCAATAGCCGCCGCCTCAAACGGCCCGACTATACAGCGCCAGTGGGCAGATTCTTTGTTGCGCAATAATAAGCAGCAACTCACTTTAGGCATTAACCGTGCTGGTAAGTCATTAAATGTTGAGGTGCCGCTGATAGAGTACGGCTCTCTACAACGGCAATTATTGTATAAACCGGCGAGCGATGACGCTTATAAGCAGCTGCCAGATAATATTGGTTATATCCGGCTGGATAAAATAAAAGGTGTTAATCTTGAGCAAATGATGCAGCAACTTAACGAAACCAAAGGCCTGATAATTGACATTCGCGAAACTCCGTCAGAATTTGTAGTGTTTACGTTGGGCAGCTATCTGTATCCGAACCCTTACCCATTCGCTAAATATACCGTTATGCAGGCTGACAACCCGGGCCAATTTAACTGGGATGAACCAATGTTGGTTGGCAATAGCAATCCAGATTACTACACAGGTAAAATCGCCATTCTGATCAACGAGCAAACGCAAAGCAGTGCGGAATACACCACCATGGCCTTTCGCGGCGCCCCAAAAGCCAAGGTAATAGGCAGTACCACGGCAGGTGCCGATGGTAATTTCTCCGGCATTGTACTCCCCGGTGGTCACTGGACCGCTATATCTGGTATCGGCGTGTTTTACTCGGATGGCACTCCCACTCAGCGAATAGGCATCGTGCCGGATATTGAGGTTAAACCAACTATAGCCGCTGTAGCAGCAGGCCGTGACGAGCAATTAGAAGCCGCTATTGAGTATATAAAACAATAACGAACACCTGGTTGCACCTAACAAAAGCCGGCAGATCTCCCATCTGTCGGCTTTTTCGTTATAATCGGTCGACCATCTATAAACCCAAAAAAGTTAATGACCCCCTATACCGAATTGGCGGCGCC
>NZ_JBFJPY010000183.1:0-2745 GCF_041616895.1 Arsukibacterium sp. | reverse complement strand
CGGCAGCAACTATTTATTCCCCGTGGATTTGCTCATGGCTATCTGACGTTAACGTCGCATGCATTAATTCAATATAAAGTCGATAATTATTACAGTCCGATAGATGACTGCGGCTTGCATTATGCTGATCCAGCACTGGCAATTAGCTGGCCTATACTGCCTTCGCAGATCCGGTTATCAGCGAAAGATCAGCAGCAACCACTGCTTAGCGCGTTGCCAGTTCATTTTAATATTAATGATAGGCTGTATGACTAAGCGGATAGTGATCCTCGGTGCGTCTGGCCAGTTGGGCCATGCGTTACAAGCAGAAGCAATGCGGTTACCAGACACCACTCGCCGGCTGCTGTGCTTTATACCGCGACAGGCGCTGGAACTGACCGACAGTACGGCATTAAAACACTGTTTGCAACACTACTCGCCGGCTATCATTATTAACGCTTGTGCTTACACCAATGTAGATGAGGCAGAGCGGCAGCCAGCAATGACGTGGCTGATTAACCAGCAATTAGTCGCACAGCTTAGCCATTACGCTAAAGCAAGTGGCGCAGCGTTACTGCACTTTAGTACCGACTATGTTTTTAACGGCAGGCAGCATCAACCCTATACTGAAACCGATAGCCCTGCACCGCTTAATCAATATGGTAAGAGCAAACTGGCCGGCGAGCAGGTAATGCTGGATATTGCGCCAGCAGGGTTAATTTTACGCACCAGTTGGTTGTACAGTGAGTTTGGCCACAACTTTGCCCGCAGTATCTGGCGTAAAGTTCAGCAAGGCCAGCCGTTACGGGTGGTTGATGACCAAACGGGCACACCAACTTATGCAAGAGATTTGGCGGCGCTTAGTCTGAAGCTGGTAACAGCAGATAACTTTGCCCGCCAGTTTGCCACCACTCAGTTACTGCATTGTGCTGGCATTGGCCAAGCCAGCTGGTACCAGATAGCACAGGAGATACTGCGGCTATCTGGTCGGCAAGTTGCCATAAGTGCTGTTGCCAGCAACGAGTGGCCAGCCCTGGCAACTCGACCTGCATATAGCGCGCTAAGCAGCACCACGTTAAAGCAACAATATGGCGTTAGCCTGCCACCCTGGCAACAGAGTATTGCAGATTGTGTGCAAAAAATGGGTCAGAGTGAATAAACTATTCCGAGAAATGGGTCAGAGTGAATAATTTAATGGGTCAGAGTGATTTTAGGTTGTTAATTACCGGTGGTGCGGGTTTTATCGGTAGTGCATTGGTTAACTATTTGCTCGAGCATACTCAGCATAAGCTGCTGGTGCTGGATAAACTCACTTACGCCGCTAATTTGGCTGAGGTTCAGCGTTTTAAAGCAGAGCCCCGGATCACCCTGGTGCAGGGCGATATTTGTGATGCTAACTTGCTGCAAACGCTGTTTGCCAGCTTTGCACCTTCAGCCATTATGCACCTGGCGGCAGAGAGCCATGTTGATAATTCTATCAATGCGCCGGCAGCATTTATTCAAACCAATATTGCCGGCACCTATACGTTGCTTGACGCTGCGCGCCGTTATTGGCAAACTTTATCAGCGACTGCACAGCAGGCCTTCAGGTTTCAGCATGTTTCAACTGACGAAGTGTTTGGTGATCTGGCCCCAGATGCTCAACCATTTAGCGAAATTACCGCCTATGCGCCCAGTAGCCCCTATGCTGCCAGCAAAGCAAGTAGTGATCACCTGGTACGCGCCTGGCACCGCACTTATGGCTTGCCGGTTATTATCAGCAATTGCAGTAATAATTATGGCCCCGGCCAGCATCGTGAAAAGCTGATCCCAAAAACCATCAGTAATGCCTTAGCAGGCCTGCCTATTCCCATTTATGGTAACGGCCAGCAACGTCGCGACTGGTTATTTGTGAATGATCATGTCGCTGCACTATATCTGGTATTAACCCGCGGCAGAGTTGGCGAAACTTATTGCATCGGTGGCCAGAATGAACGGACAAATCTGGAGCTGGTGCAGCAAATATGTGACATTTTGGATGAATTGGCGCCGGTTGGCTTTTGCAAATTATCTGCAGGTCAGCGCTACCGGCAGTTTATTCAGTTTGTTGCCGACAGACCAGGCCATGACCAACGCTATGCGATTGATAGCGGTAAATTACAAGCTGAACTTGGCTGGCAGCCGGCAGAGAGCTTAAGCAGTGGTTTATTAAAAACGGTAAAAGCATACTGTGCAGCGCGCTAGTGGCTTGTCACAGCCGCTTGTCACAACAGCAGGGCTCTGCTACCATCCACGCCGTTTCTAAAGGCTTTCAGCGTACAGGATGTCACTTTTCAATGCGTTTATCATGTTATTTTCTGGCAGTATGCTTTAGCAGTGTGGCCTTGTTTAGTCAGGCCGCGCCCTGGGTAGATACCAACGACAGGTATTTACGTAGCAGTTTAAAAATTCTGGCCGATGGTGGATATCTGCATTCGCCCATTAATACCTATCCGCTGATGTGGCAGCCACTGCTCAGTGATCTTGCCAATATTAATACCGCCAGCATGAATGACAGCCAGTTATTTGCGTATCTGCGGGTTATATCCGCGGCGAATTATGCCAAAACATCTGGGATCAAAGCGTTTAGCCTTGCAGCCAGCAGCGAACCGGTAACCAGTAATGGTTTTGGAAGGCACTACCAGCAGCAGGCTGAGATAGGGATCAGCACTGATTTTATCGGTAAAAACTGGGCGGTGGGCATAAATAAGCAGTTATCAACAGAAAGCCATTATAGTAATGGTTATG
>NZ_JBFJPY010000182.1:0-2762 GCF_041616895.1 Arsukibacterium sp. | reverse complement strand
GAATAAAATTCTGGAGGCGATGGCTATGGGTGTGCCGGTCGTCAGCAGCAGCGAGGCCGCAGGTGGCATTGATGCGGTGGTTAACCAACATTTTTTAGTAGCCGACACCCCGGCCGAATATGCCAAAGCACTGGTGAAATTAATGCGTAATCCATCTTACCGGCTGCAACTTGCTGAAGCTGGCAGGCAACGAATGCTAACGCATCATCAATGGCATTTATCAATGCAACAATTAGACAGTATCGTGCAACAATGTATAAACTTGCATCAGGAAAAGCAGCTGACACAGAGGGAAGTGCAAATATGAACATCAGTATTTTTGGATTAGGTTATGTCGGTGCAGTCTCTCTGGCTTGTCTGGCACGTGATGGTAATAAAGTTATTGGTGTCGACATCGACCCGGTAAAACTGGAGTTAATTAAAAGCGGCCAGTCGCCGGTTATTGAAGAGGGCATGCCAGAACTTATGGCCGCCATGGCAAAAAGTGGTCGGGTCAGCGTGTCACAGGACGTGCAACATGCCATCAATAACAGTGAAGTATCATTTATTTGTGTGGGCACGCCATCGCAGGATAACGGCAGCCAGGATCAAACTGCGGTGCTGCGCCTGGCAGAGCAGCTGGGTAAAGCGCTGGCGGGTAAAACGGAACGTCATACCGTTGTTTTTCGTTCTACTCTATTGCCTGGCACAGTTGAAGGCAGCTTAAAAAGTCTGCTGGAGCAGCATTCCGGCAAGCAAGACGGTGTCGATTTTGATATCTGTTTTCAACCCGAGTTTTTACGTGAAGGCAGCTCGATAAAAGATTATGACAACCCGCCTTTTACTATTGTCGGAGCAAACAACGAAGCGGCCCATCAGCAAATGCAGCGCTTATTTGGTCATTTGCCCGGTCAGTATCACCGTACCGATGTGAAAACGGCTGAGACTGTAAAATATTTCTGTAATATTTTTCACGCCTTAAAAATTACCTTTGCCAATGAGGTGGCCCGGCTTTGTGAAGGCCTTACCGTAGATCCGTTTAAAGTGATGGACTTAGTCTGTGCTGATAAACAGCTTAATATCTCTCCTGCCTATCTTAAACCGGGCTTTGCCTTCGGTGGCTCTTGCTTACCAAAAGATTTACGGGCAATGCAATATGTCGCCAAACAAGCTGACATTGAAATACCAATGCTCTCTCATGTGCTCTCGTCTAACCAAATCCATTTGCAGCAAGCCTGCAAAAAAATTCTGGCATTGGGCTCCCGTGATATAGGCATGATAGGCCTGAGCTTTAAATCAGGCACTGATGATTTGCGGGAAAGTCCACTGGTTGACCTGGCAGAATTTCTAATAGGTAAAGGCATGCTGCTGAGCATCTTCGATCCGGAAGTCAATTTGTCGCGACTGCTTGGTGCTAACAAGCGTTATATTGAAGAATCAATACCGCATATTGGCCAGTTAATGACCAACGATATCGAGCAACTGCTCGCCAATAATAAGGTTATTGTGCTGGGCCTAAATGATAAACATATTGTTGAGCAGGTACTTGCGGGCCTGACAGCAGAACATACCCTGATCGATCTAGTGCACCTGAAGCAGGTTTCTGACATTCGCGGCCGTTACATTGGGTTATGCTGGTGAGTAAACTCGTCAGCTGGCGCAGCAGCCTTATTGTCCTGGTAATGATGATATTGCCGGTTGGGCTGTTAGTGGTAAATTTCCACAGCGGTACGGAGTTAGTGCGCCTTAGAAATGCCATGGTGTTTAATGTGATCAGCGTGGAGCAAAGCCAATGGCCTGGCGATCGCTTTCCTGCCTCTTTTCGCCAGGAAAACGCCCCGTTACCAGACGCTATTGCCGACGTCATTATTGCGCCACAGCACAATAATGATGCGCTCACCACGATGTTACAGCAGGCAGCAGTATTAAACCTGGATCAGCGCCGGCGCGGTGGTGCCATTCAGGCTGATGTCAGCACTACCCTTATGCAAATTCAGCAACAACGTGGTTATTGCGCCGATTACACTGAAATTATCAATGTGTTTGGTCATGCGCTGGATATCCCGACACGGGAATGGGCGTTGGCGTTTGATGGTTTTGGCGGCCATGGCCATGCCATTAATGAAATATGGGATCAGCACGCTAAGCGCTGGATTATGCTGGACGTGTTCAACGGCTTTTATCCGCTAAACCAACAGCAGCAGCCGATGTCGGTGCTGGAGTTTAAGCAGCAGCTGATTGCGGATCGTAGCCAGATCACCCTGAAGAGATTGTCCGACCAGACTTTTGGCTTTAAAGACGATGCCCAGGCCCTGGATTATTACTTTAACGGCCGGCATCAGTTTTACTTATGGTGGAACAACGCCAATATTAGTTACGACGAGCACGCACTGATTAAATTAGCAGCAAAAGTCTCGCCGCATCTGGAGCAAATGACCGCCATTATCAGCGGCCAGTTCCCGCAGTTAATGGCGATAGCCGAGCCTGAAAACCTGCATATGATTAACAATATGCAAAGACTTAAATTGATGCTTTGGGTGTTATTCTGGTATGAATTACTGCTGGCACTACTGCTTTTGGTTATGTTGATCAGCCTTATTTTCCGAAAACGGGCAAGGACCTAATATGCAGCAACAAGGACAGTTACAGGTTTTGCATGTATTTGACCATTCGGTGCCGTTGCACAGTGGCTATGCTTTTCGTAGTCTGGCGATTTTACAGCAGCAACAGCGGTTAAATATCACTACCCGCCAGCTTACCAGCACTAAGCATTATTTAGCCGG
>NZ_JBFJPY010000181.1:0-2797 GCF_041616895.1 Arsukibacterium sp. | reverse complement strand
CGCCAAGATAGGCCACCCGGATATTAACCACTTCCAATTCAATTTCTGGAAAAGCCTGTTTTTTTATCGTAAAAACAGCTGCTATACCTGCAACTAAAATAATCGCCATTAACAAATTTGCTGCGACGCTATTGCGGGCAAACCAGGCAATAATACCTTTGTTGGTATCCATGTTACTGCCCCTCCGCTTGCTTCACCGCCCCAGCGGCATCGGCCAGTTGCGAAGGTTCAGAAGGTTGTTTTGCATCGTTTTCAGCAGAACTGTCCCCGGCAACGCGCACCACGGTGCCTGCCAGCGGGTTAGAAATGGCAGATAACGCCAGTTGATCACTACTCTCCAATCCATTGCTAATGTACGCAGCCTCAGCTGTCGCCCGGTCTACCGTTACCTGACGAAATTGCAAGGTGTTGTCTTTATCCACCACCAGCACTTTATCGCCCGGCAATAGCAAATGGCGGGCAATTTTAACTACCTGCTCGGCTTGGGTACCCGTGATCGTTGCCGCGACAAAACGGCCAAAATTCAGAACAGGTTGCGTTTGATTACGGCGCTGGTAAGGATCAGCCACTTCCGCGACCACATAAATAACCCGGCTGCGCTCATCCAGGATCCCTTCTGTACGAACCAGTTTTGCTGACCAGTTTATTTGCTCTCCGGCAACGTTACTGCTAAGCGTTACCTGATTATTGTCAGTCGTAACTGCGCTGGACGCCATGGCCCCCGGCATGGCCAAAAATGCCATATCGGTATCGGTCAGTGGCAAGCGAATTTCAGCAACGTCAGTGCCGACAATGGCACCCAGTGCGGTGCCCCGGCTGATAAACTGGCCCAGATTTGCAGCCCTGGCCCGCACCATGCCATCATAAGGCGCCCGGATTTCAGTGCGGGCTAAATCACGATTTGCCCGCTCCAGCTCTGCTTCTGCTGATTGCACACTTGCCAAAGCACTGGCCAGTTGCGGCTGGCGCAAACCCAGCGCGGGCGCATTACCATCGGTAAAGGAACGCCACTCTTCCTCTGCTACTTTAACCCGGGCTTTTTCTTCAGCCAGCATCGCCTGTGCATTGGCCAGCGCCGCCTGAGCCGCCTTAACATTGGTGAGGTAGTCACTTTGCTCTACTTTTACCAGCAGGTCTCCTTTATTAAAAAAACCACCTGCCACAAATTCATCGGCTACCGCTACCACCCGGCCATTCACTTCTGAAATCAGGCTGGTTTCAAGCTTAGGCGTTACCATACCCTGCGAGCTGATTTGATAAACAATGTTATCAGCACTAATGGCCGCAGTATTAACCAGAATCGCTGGCCTGCTTTCTTCACTTTTCTGAGGGGGTTGGCGCATCTTGCCTAAACCCACTGCCGCCACAACAGCGACGACAACGACCACTACCGGAAGAATTACTTTTACAAAAAAAGAGGACATGACTTACCTACCTGTCAAATTAACTTTCTACATCATAAGCGCTATGCCGTTAAATGTATGTCCGCGACTGTTAATGATTGTATCCTGCCCGTGCGGTAATTCGTTACGTCATCGCCAAAATCAGGTTTAGCTAAAACCGGGTCGTATTGTCTAAGGCCTGTATTAGCAAGGGGTAATAACATTTTACAGGCTCCAGATGCAGTTAACGCAAGCCTGAACCCACTCCGGGGCCATTGACGCTTCGTAATATTTTGTTACAAACCACAAAATTTAAACACGCGTTTAAATGGCAGTTATAACCCTACAACTTAAAGTTATTTGCCCAGCGGCCAACCCTGATTTATGGTAGTTACGGTGATCAGACTGGTCATTTTTAAGTCATATAGCGCAGGTAGTATTTTTGCCAGTATTCACTATCGCACCAGCACTATGCTAAAGCAGGCTGTCAGTGCAGTCAGATTGAGGGAAGCAACATGAGTATCACCAAACAATATTTAAAGACTAAACCAGTATGTAAAGTCACATTTAAAATAACTGCTGAACAATTAGCCGGAGCCGAGTCTGTTGCCTTGCTTGGTGAGTTTAATAATTGGGATCCGGCCGCACTACCCATGAAAAAAAGTAAAAAAGGTGATTTCAGCGCCAGCTTAACCCTGGAAAACAACCAGGAATATCAGTTCCGCTATCTGGTTAATGGCGGCACCTGGTTAAACGATGACGCAGCAGACGCGTACTTGCCGTCACCGTTATCTTACGATCACAATTCGGTAATTCGATTGTAATACCCGGCTTAACGGGGTGCAGCCAATGCTGTTCGGTTTGCACCCTTTAGTAAGCTTGCGGCGTTAACACTGCTCCAGGATCAGGCAGCCAACTGAGTAGCCAGCACCAAATGAACATAACACGGCTTTATCGCCCTTGTGTAAGCCTGTTTTGTACTTGTGAAACGCGATAATTGAGCCGGCAGAAGCGGTGTTAGCATAACTGTCGAGTACCAACGGTGCTTCTTCTGGCAAAGGATCACGACCCAGAATTTTCTTTGCCGCAAAAATATTCATATTAATATTTGCCTGATGCAGCCACAGCCGTTTTAGCTGATCCGGGCTGATAGCAAGGCTTGCCATTTCACTCTGAATCACATCGGCAACAATCGGCAGTAACTCTTTAAACACTTTGCGCCCTTGCTGCTTAAAAAACGGAACCTTAGGGTCAGTATCGCTAAAACAATGCTCGGTGTAGCCAATATCACAACGGATATTGTTTGAAAAACTGGTTTGCAGCCGCATACCCAGAATGGCAAAAGCCTGGTCTGACGTGCAACTGCCTTGTGCTTCAATGATGGTGGCGGTACAGACATCACCAAAAATAAAATG
>NZ_JBFJPY010000180.1:0-2813 GCF_041616895.1 Arsukibacterium sp. | reverse complement strand
GGTATAGGGGGTCATTAACTTTTTTGGGTTTATAGATGGTCGACCGATTATAACGAAAAAGCCGACAGATGGGAGATCTGCCGGCTTTTGTTAGGTGCAACCAGGTGTTCGTTATTGTTTTATAAACTCAATGGCGCGCTCTAATTGCTCATCACGCCCGGCCGCGATGCCGGCTATGGTTGGTTTAACTTCGATATCAGGCACAATGCCGATTCGCTGGGTCGGGGTGCCATCAGGGTAGAATACGCCAACCCCTGAAAGTGCAGTGTAGTGGCCGCCAGGTAGCATGAAATATGAAACATCGCCATCGGCGCCTGAGGTGGTACTGCCGATTACCGTTGCCTTGGGGGCTCCCTGAAAGGCCATAGTGGTATATTCTGCCAGACTCTGTGTTTGCTCGTTGATCAAGATTACTACCTTACCCTTGTAATAAGCCGGGTTGTTATGACCAACGGACAGCGATTCTGCCCGGTTAAACTGGCCAGGATTGGTTAAGTGCATTTGGGTAAACTGCACAAAGTCATAGGGTTCAGGATACAAATAGTTGCTCAAGCTATAAACGACATACTTTGACGGATAATTGCGAATATCAATGATCAGTCCTTTGGTGTCGGCTAACGCTGCCATCATCTGCTTAAGGTCAACCTCGTTAATTTTATCCATACGAATATACCCAATATCCGGGGCGAGATGCTGAAAAGCAGTATCACCATGCTCATGATAATAGTGCTGCCGCTCGATGCTATCTGCAGGAAGCAGGGGTAGCTGTAGCTGAAGTGATTCAGTGTTACGCCGTACTTGTACGCTGATTTGTTCAGCATTACCGCGCAATAACATGCTGGCCATAATACGTAAGCGGGTAGGTTCGTTTGAGGCGGCGGCGAGCGGGCGTAAATGGGCTAATCGCTCACTGATGGGTTTATCATTGATATGGGTAATAACATCGCCAATCTTAATTGGTAGCTCGGGTTGATATATCTGGTAAACCACAGCGTGTTGCTCGGCAAAACGGACATCAACGGGTGCGATATTTTTACCAATATAGGGCCGGATAACATTAAAATCTGCTGGTCCGAATTGACTATGAGTATCGTGAATAGAGTCTATTACCTGCGCCAGTTCCAGCTGATAATCCAATTCCGTTTTGGCTAGCAATACCTTCGAGATGGCGCCGTACAGCACTTGTTGCCAGGGTTGCTCGGTTAAATCTCGATAGGGCGAATAGTAATGAATTATATTCCACAGCCGGAACAGGCTTAGTAATCGATAGCCGCTATCATCAAAGCCAATTTCTGCATACGGCTTTTCATTAAAAGCAGGATTGTTTACATTTGGTTCTGATTTTACCCAAAAGTGTCTGGCGGGTAACTCTGTAGCATAAACCTTCGCCAGGGTAGCATTCAGCTCTGGCGATAACTGCCATACTAACCAGTGTTGCTCCCGGTGTGCCAGCGCAGCATCGGTAATGTCTTTACATTGTATACAGGCGCTTAGTTGCCCAAGACTATTGATCCACGTTATTAACAGCTGGTCACGCTTTTTTGCATCTGCTTTTAATACATCAGGAATCAACTTAAACAGTTCCGCATCCATACTGATATTGCCGGCGGCAGACTCTGGGTGATAGTACTTAATAAAGCCCCATACTTTAGCCAGTGCAGCGAGGTTTTCTTGCTCTTGTTGGCTGAGTGCTGTCAGACGAATACCCGAATTTTTTTCAAAAGCGTGTGGCAAGGCAGCCGGATAAACCGGTTGTTGTCTCTCTGGCGCCTGCGCCAGAGGTTTACCGTCAATTGTCAGGCTAAGTTTGGCGTACTCGCTACTGCCGGTACCTTGTTGCCGCATCCCTACATGCAGAATTTTTGTATCCGATTCTATTTCGACACTAAGCGTGTAACGCTGCCAGTCGCGACTGCCGCTTACTGCCAATATTTCCATGGTTTGGTATTCTAGAGGTTGTTCAGCAGTTGAAGTTTGAGAAAGCCAGAATCCGACGACTCCATCGACGTTTGATGTTTTTATATATCCGCTAATGGTGACGATGTTGCCACCATAGGTGAATTCAAGTTGCTGGCTTATTTCGGCGTAATCGCCTGAAGTAAATTCATTTCGGCTAATTTTTACTGCTGTGGCGTTATCTAAAGCCCCTACTTTACTAGTGCTAAGTGGCTCGGATCCCTCAACAGACCAATGCTTTGGTTTGCCATCGGTTATTTCAGTGAAGTCGATATTTTGCGGGCTGGCCGTTGCGGTAACACTGCAGCCGCACAACACTAAACTGCACACAAGTCCTTTCATTTAGATTCCTTTGTTGTTTTTATAATAGAAATAACTGTAAATGAAATGGGAGTCAACTGTTACATTGGCTGCTTGCTAAGCCGGCGCCATAGCCATTCCAGCGGGCCTTGTGAGAAGTGTTGCAGGTACCAGCGGCAAAACAGCAGTTGCAGAATAATGGAACCAATGGCAATGCCAAGTAACGACAGCCGGTCCAGGCTGGCAAACCAGTCAGGCTTAATCACCCTAAATAGCAATACCATTAACAGGCTCTGGCTTAAATACAAGGTGAAGGCCATACGGCCACAGGGGGCGAGCCAGTGCGTTAAGCATTTTTGGTGCTGGCTGTTAATTAACACGCTGGCAAAGGCCAGCGCCATTAATAAGGCACTGAGTTGCTCCCACGGCAGGGATACACCAAGATCGTAACCGTAGCCAGTAACATGATCCAGCACTACGGTGCTGCCGCTGATTGCCAGGGACGTCAGAAATAACAGAATTGTTATGCGGCGTGAATAGCCCTGGCTGAACCAGCC
>NZ_JBFJPY010000179.1:0-2848 GCF_041616895.1 Arsukibacterium sp. | reverse complement strand
GCATCCTGAGTTGTTAGCGGCAGAATTAGCGAGACGTTGTCAGCTGCGGGGCTGGCAAGCACATTGTGATGGGTTGCACCAGTGGTTAGTGCAGTTATTGCATAGTCGCTTTAGTCTGTCAGAACCGGTAAATGACACAGCGCAAAGTCTGGCACAGCTTGAGGTGTATCAGGTTGAACTGGAGTTTTGGTTGCCGTGCCGGCACATTGACATTCAGCAGCTGGATCAATTACTGCAGCGACATATCTGGCCTGGTGAAGCCCGGCCTGCGTTGTTGGCGGGGCAGCTTAACGGTATGTTAAAGGGGTTTATTGATTTGGTATTTTGCCAGCAACAACGTTATGTGGTGTGCGATTACAAGTCTAACCGGGCAGGGCAGTGTGTAAGTGACTATAACGCACAGGCATTGCGACAGATCATGTTGCAAAAGCGCTATGATTTGCAAGCAGTACTGTATTGTCTGGCATTGCACAGGCTGCTGCGCAGTCGTCTTGCTGACTACGATTATGAACGGGATACCGCTGGGGCAATGCACTGGTTTATCCGGGGCATAGCAACGCCAGAACATGGCATGGTGTGGTTAAAACCCTCCCTTGAGCTAATCAATACTCTTGATCAGTTGTTTCGCGGAGAGATACTAAATGCAAGCTGATGAAATGCTGGAGCACTGGCAAAACCAGGGCTGGCTGCGGCCGCTTGATCTGGCATTTGCCCGCTTTATTGCCAGATATGAACCTACACAGCCGTTGGTGTGGTTGGCAGCAGCGCTATGCAGCTATCAGATAAAACAGGGCCATGTTTGTCTTGATCTGGCAAAATTAGCTGCAAATCCGTTAGCAACACTCGGGCTGAGTACAGAACTGTCGCTCAGCCAGCAACAGGCATTACATCAGCAATTTGCGTCAGTTAGCCCGGCGCAGTGGCAGGCCGTTTTAACTCAGTCTGCAGTAGTAGATAATGGGGCAGGCAGTAATCCAATGGTGCTGGTGGCTCAGCGCTTATATCTGCGTCGCTATTGGCAGTATGAATTCGACATTGCCAGTGAAATTAAGCAACGTTTAGCTCAAACTGAAACAATAGCTGAACTACTGCCAGCTGGAGCATTGCGCCCGTTAATTGAGCAATTGTTTCAGGGGGGCTCCCCGTCATCACCGCAAGTAAAACCAGACTGGCAGCAATTGGCTTGCGCTGTCGCCTGTCGTAGTGCTTTTACCGTGATTACCGGAGGTCCGGGTACCGGAAAAACCACTACAGTAGTGCGGTTGCTGGCATTATTGCAGTTGTTGCAACTTCGCCAGAGCGCACCTTTACTGGAGATCCGGCTGGCGGCGCCTACCGGCAAAGCGGCTGCCCGCTTAAAAGAAAGTATCAGTGGTGCGGTCGATAGGCTCGCGTTGCTTGATATCCCCGGCTATCAGCAGATCCAGCAGGCGGTTCCGACTAATGTCAGTACTATCCATCGGTTACTGGGTGTAAAAGCCGGGAGTAAAAGCTTGCGGTATAACCGCTATCAGCCGTTGCCTCTGGATGTACTGGTACTTGATGAAGCATCGATGGTTGATGTTGAAATGATGGCCGCCCTGCTTCAGGCTTTACCATCAGCAGCCCGGATTATTTTATTAGGTGATAAAGATCAGCTGTCTTCGGTTGAGGCGGGGGCACTGCTTGCTGAACTGTGCAAACAAGCCAGTGCTGGCGATTATCAGCCTGCTACTGCAACCTGGTTAGCCGAACAAACCGGCCAGTCTGTTCCTGATAAACTCATAAATCCTGATGGCAGTATCTTATCCCAACATATTGTCATGTTGCGCCATAGCCACCGTTTTGGTCAGGACAGCGGTATAGGTCAGTTGGCAGCAATGGTTAATCAGGGACAATTTGACCCTGTTATCTGGCAGCAACATCCATCAGAGTTATTGTTGCTGCAGGCTGCAAGTAGCTCTGAGATGTCTTTTCAGCAGTTAATATTAAATGGTAACAATTTGAGTGAGTCCTTTGGTTATCAGCATTATTTATCGGTTGTCGCAGCTCTGGATAACGTGTTGGAACCGGAGCAACAAGATAACGGGGCTAAAAAAGTACTTAATGCTTACAGTTGCTTTCAGGTATTGGCGGCAACCCGCAAAGGTGATTGGGGGGTCGAACAACTAAACCTGAAAATTCAAAATATTTTGGTTAAAGCAGGGCTCATTGACGCAGCGCATCAGTGGTTTGCCGGCCGACCGGTAATGGTTACCCGCAACGACTATCAGTTAGGGTTGATGAATGGCGATATTGGGATTTGTTTACCTAAACTGTTACGTCAGCCAGACGGTAGTATTTTATCCAGCCTCAGGGTCGCATTTGCAGTTGCCGAGGGCATTAAATGGGTTATTCCGGCGCGGTTGAATGCTGTAGAAACAGTGTTCGCTATGACGGTACATAAATCACAAGGTTCTGAATTTCGTCACACTGTGCTGGCAATTGCAGAGCATGATACCGGGATGCTAAACCGGGAATTACTGTATACCGCGATTACCCGGGCTTCAGCACGCTTTAGTCTGGTGTGCGCAGAGCCACATTATTTAGCAGCCGCAGTGCAACGGCAAACCATGCGGTCCGGCGGCTTATCTTTAACATTATCCAGCCAGCGTTAACTAGTGTTGTTTGTTTTTTAGGCAAACGATTTATTATTTCAAAATAGCGCTTGCAGAGTATTTTAAACTCCCTATAATGCGCATCCACAGACGGGGCAGCGGCAACGCAGCAAACGACTGAGAAAGACTTCTGAGAATGGCGAAAGCGGTTCTCGCTTTACACAAGATGTGAAGCACGCTCTTTAACAATTAGCAATCAATTATCTGTGTGG
>NZ_JBFJPY010000178.1:0-2853 GCF_041616895.1 Arsukibacterium sp. | reverse complement strand
TATCGCCTGCCACCTTTGAGCGCATTAAGCCCCTGCTGGACAATACCGACAGAACGGGCTTTCCTTACAATCCACAAGGTAAAAAAGTGCGCATTCAGGTCAGTGCAACCTTGGCAGACAACGAGCTTATTACCGATATTTATCTGGCGCAATACTGGCTTACTATGCCGGGGCAATTTTCCAGACTGTTACTGGAGCACTCTGAGCACGCAACCCTGCCGGCAGAGCTGGCCAACCGGCTTTGTGTTATTTTGCCGCAGAGCGATCATGATATTTCGCGTTTAACCGCCAGCTTTCATCTGAACCTGACTGCCTTGAGTTTGCTGGCATTCTTGGTGGGGTTACTGATGGTCTACTCTGCGATTCACTTAGCCCTGACCCAGCGATTCGTATTGCGCCGAATTTTATCCAGTTGTGGGGTCAGTGAGCGTCAGCTGTTGGCGTGGTTAGTACTGGAGTTGTTATTACTCAGCGGCCTTATTGCCTTGCCGGGTTTACTGTTCGGTTATTGGATAGCGACTCTGTTGTTACCGGATCTCTCTGCCAGTTTAAACGGGCTGTATGGCGCTGAGCTTGCAGATGAATTACACCTTTCATGGCGATGGTATCTGCAGGGGTTACTGATGGCATGGGGCGGCACTCTGATTGCTGCCACGGTGCCGCTGCTTAAACTTATCAAGCACAATAGTGGTCACTTAAACCCGGCCATGTCATCCCCGGGCCAGCCCATACAGCGTAACGGATTAATGGCCGCAGGCCTTATTAGCGCCGGCCTGGCCCTGTTGATGGCAGGGTTGGGTAACAGCTTACTCAGTGGTTTTTTGTTATTAGCCTTAATTTTTCTAAGCGCAGCGCTATTAATGCCGGTGATATTGGACACACTGTTAAGGCTAGCTCAGCGCTGTGCCCAGGCGCTCTTTCCAGACTCAGCCACTGCACAGTGGCTATGGGCCGATGCACGGATGCAAGTGCCTCAACTAAGCGTGGCATTAGTGGCATTGTTGCTTGCTTTGTCAACCAGCATTGGTGTTGGCGGCATGGTCGATGGCTTTCGCAACACCTTTACCGGCTGGCTTGATCAGCGCCTTGCCGCTGAAGTTTATGTCCGTACGGATAATGAAACTCAGGCGCAGGACGTCAGCCATTGGCTTAACCAACAACCTGAAGTCACTGCCATTTTGCCCTCTGCTGGTACCGACATCCTACTTAACAGTGTGCCGGTTGAACTACGTGGCATCCAAATTCACAGCACCTACATTGATCACTGGCCTTTGCTTAGCAAAACACCGCAAGCTTGGCATGATATTGAAACGGGTGCAGCAGTAATGATTAATGAGCAACTGGCTCGACAGTTAGCCATTAACATAGGCGATACCTTGGCGTTAGAGAGCTTGGCGTTAGAGAGCTTGGCGTTAGAAGGCGTGCAACTCACTGAGTTTACCGTTGGCGCCATATTCAGCGATTATGGCAACCCCAAAGGCCAAGTGATGATGTCACTGGCCAGCCTTTATCAATACTGGCCGGATGCCGAACGCGGCAGTTTTGCGCTACGTGTTGCGCCAGCCAAGGTTGATGCCCTGATGCAGGCACTAACCGAGCGGTTCTCTTTTACGCAGAGCCAGCTCATCGACCAGCAAGCCGTTAAACGCTATTCATTACAATTGTTTGAACGCACCTTTGCCGCGACTCAGGCACTCAATTTACTGGTACTGGCGATTGCGGCCATTGCGCTGTTTAGTAGCCTGTTAACCTTATCCACTATGCGGCTAAGCCAAATTGCGCCCATTTGGGCCTGCGGCGTGTCACGGCGACAATTAGTCATCACCGAATTGCTAAGGTTGCTGCTGTTAGCCTTTATCACGGCGCTGTTAGCTATCCCATTGGGGTTAGTTATCAGCTACTGTTTAGTGACAGTGATTAATGTACGGGCTTTTGGCTGGGCACTGCCGTGGCAAATGTTTCCTATGCAGTGGCTGTACTTAACACTGGCTGCACTGTTTAGTGCGTTTTTAGCCGCCATTGTTCCGGTGTTAAAACTGCAGTTGAGCTCACCCGGTGAATTACTAAAAGGCTTTCGTGATGACCAATAAAGGCGTTTTACTATTGCTGCTATTGTTAGTAGCGTGCAGTGAACCTTCGGTGCCTGAGCAGGGTTTTGCCGGGCTGGGATCAGATGCCACCGGCTTTGCGCAGGTTAAGCCAGGCACTGAAATTCGCTACCCCGATGCCCTTTCGCAACACCCGGAGTATCGTATTGAATGGTGGTACGTCACGGCTAACCTGCAAAGCGAAACGGGTGAGCCGCTCGGCATTCAGTGGACCCTGTTTCGGATGGCAGACTCGCCTGCCCCTCAGCGCGAGGGCTGGGCGAGCCAACAGCGCTGGCTGGGACATGTTGGTTTAACCCGCGCCAACCAGCACTTTTTTGCCCAACGTTATGCCCGCGGAGGGGTTGGCCAGGCAGGTGTTGCGATAAGCCCCTTTGCTGCCTGGATAGATAACTGGTCAATTGCAGCAACAGACAATAACACCACGGGCTTTACGCTAAGTGCCAGCACCGCCGATTTTAACTATAGCCTGACGTTAAACAGCCGGTCGTTAAACAACCTTTCGTTAAACAGCCAGTCGTTAGAAAACGCGGGGGCTGCTGTGTTACACGGTGAGCAAGGCTTTAGCGTAAAATCCGCTGCGGGACAGGCTTCCTATTACCTTAGCCTGCCTTTTTTAGAGGTGACCGGTTCAATTCAGATAGGCGATGAACACGTTAGCGTGAGCGGAAACGCCTGGCTCGACAGAGAATGGAGCAGTCAACCGCTGTCGGCAGATCAGCAAGGCTGGGATTGGTTCTCCCTG
>NZ_JBFJPY010000177.1:0-2863 GCF_041616895.1 Arsukibacterium sp. | reverse complement strand
CTATGCCCCTAGCGTTGAAGGCGCCATTATACAAAAGCCACCCCAAAGGTAAAGCGAAAAGCTGTACTAGCGCATTCAATTGCATATAAAACGAGCACCCGTCTTTACATTATGGTTAATGTAGCATAACCCGGTAGTCAAACTACCAGGCTAAATCAGCTATTGTGATGTTTTTTTTGTACTGTCCTCGCTGACTATATTGCCTTTATTTTGTCGATATTTATCAAACCAATACAAAATATATGCAGTTTTAGTCATTAAGTTACTAGGACGACTATAAATGGCATGCGATGCCTCGGGGATCCTTACCATAGCAGTATCGACGCCCCGTAATTGCAGTGCCTGATAAAACTGCTCAGTTTCAGAGATTGGGGTACGGTGATCTGCTTCACCCGTCATCAGCATGGTGGGCGTTGTTACATTGCCAACATAACTGATTGGCGAGTATTTTAAATAGTGTTCTGGATTTTCCCACGGCATCGCAGGAAACCAATACTGGGTAAAATAGCTGTACATATCTGCATTTAATACAAAGCTAATCCAGTTAATTACCGGCTTTACCGATACGGCTGCAGCAAAACGGTCAGTATGGCCAACTATCCACGCAGTAAGCGCACCGCCACCACTACCTCCGGTAACAAATAACTGTTTTTCATCAATGAATCCTTTGGCTATTGTAGCATCGACCCCATCCATCAAATCATTATAATCCTGACTGGGATAATTATGATGAATTAAGTTGGCAAAATCTTCACCATAACTGGTGCTGCCACGTGGGTTCGTGTAAAGCACAACATAACCCTTAGCTGCCATTAACTGCAACTCCATCGCAAAGTGCGGGCCATAAGCAGTATGCGGGCCACCATGGATTTCAAGGATCAACGGGTATTTTTGGGTTGGATCAAACTCTGGTGGGTAAATAATCCAACCCTGGAGTTTTCGCTGATCAACTGAAGATTTATACCAGAACTCCTCAACCGTACCAATATGCCTGGCAAACAGCAGGTCAGAATTCAAATTGGTTAATGTACGCTTTCTCCCCTTAATAATCACTGCCAGCTCTGCTGGCTGCCGGGTACTCATCAGAGTATAAGCAATAAGACCATTATCTGCTGCGGCAAACTGGCCACCACTATATGGCCGGCCGTAAGAGCCACCACCTAAATCATCAGCTATAACGCTGCGTTTACCAGATAAACCCTGTTCAGCCAGGATTCCTTTACCTTCATTATCGTAAGCAATATAAAGTGCATTACTGTTAGGTAGCCACTGGAAATCATCAATCGACCTATCGAGATCCTCAGTTAAGTTACGGACATTGCTGCCATCAGTATTCATCACATACAACCGATTAGCCTGATGGGCTAATTTGCGATCATCAAAACCAATGTAGGCTATTTTTTTGCCATCAGGAGATAACAGTGGCCTGCTATCCGGACCATTGCGGTCGGTTAATTGTGTTAGCTTGCGGTCATCGAGTGCCAGCTTAAAAAGCTCACTGTTTAACGGTTTTGATTGCCAGTCGGGATGGCGATTCGCAGAAAAATAAACGGCTTTACTATCCTTTGCCCAGCTAATGGTACCTGAATGATTAAAATCGCCATCTGTTAACTGAATAGCGGAGCCGCCCGACGAGGGCATAATATAAATATGCTGAAATCCAGATTTGGTATAACCGGCTCCATCAACCCGATACTGTTTACTGTCGATATAAACCGCGGCTTTAGCCCAATCTGCTTTTTCTGGTTTACCAGGTAAAGTAACCGGAAGCTTAACCTGTTTGGGGGTAAACATACTAAAAGCCAACCAATTACCGTCGGGTGACCAGCTCAAATTGGCAGGGCTTTGGGTCAACTGCCCCAGCTGTGACGTGCGCCCGGTTCCCAACCATTTTAGATGAATTTGACCGTTGGCTATAAATGCCAGGCGTTTGTTGTCTGGTGCCCAGCGCGGTGAGCTGGCGTTAATATCTTTATTTGTTATAGGCTCTAGCTGCTTACCATCGGCAGAGCTTATCCAGAGCGTCATGCGCCGACGATCTGTTTGTTTATCCATCCAATTGCGGACAAATACAATCTTCTCACCACTGGCATCTGGCTGGGGATCCGATACAAATTCAAGCTCAAACACATCTTCATATTGCAGGGGTTTAGCGCCGACAGCAAAACTGTAAAGGCTAAATAAAAACGCTGCACATAAACACAGCCCGCTTGGTAACTTAGTTAAACTCATCTACATATCCATTTGTTAAAAATCATCAAATGATACTAGCCTATTTTTGCAGCGGGGAGAAAGGAATGCGGTTAAGCGGGCAGAGACAGAGATAAGCTGGCGGGGCTGGTCTTCCACGGGGCTGGCCTACCAGCGGTGTACTACATTGCTCACCCCATCCATGGGGTTCGCCGCTGCGCGGCCAGCTGAAGGTGTCCAAAAACGTTCCAAACGTTTTTGTCGCATGGGGTCGCCCTACTCTCGCATGGCGACTAAAACGCCGGGAGCGTTTTAGGACGTAGCGAAGCGACGGCCCGAAGGGCGAAACACATGGAAGTGTTTCACAATGCCACACCCCGCAGGGGCGGGGGCTGGCGTGGGAGTGTAAGTGCGCCGCAGGCGCTTCAACGCAAAAAAGCCTACCGGTTAGGGTAGGCCTTTTGCTTGAATTGGGAGCCTTCATGCCCCTCGCAGAGCTCGGGGCGTTCTGCCGGCGCCACGCCAAACTGTTGGCTTGGCGAAAGACCGGCATAACTGTACTACTCTACGAGTAGTTCACCGCCACTAAATCACAGGCAATAAAAAAGCCCCTGCTCTTTCGAGAGGGGCTGTTCTATTAATTGGGAGCCTGCGGGGCTGGCCTACCAGCGGT
>NZ_JBFJPY010000176.1:0-2881 GCF_041616895.1 Arsukibacterium sp. | reverse complement strand
TCGGCGCCACTTTTTTATTGGCCCGCACCGCGTTAAGCATCGCGGCTACCACAGCGGTATTATTCAGCACCGACGAGGCCAGCGCGGTAAACCCAATAGTGCGCAGTACCGAGCCGGCTACCGAGCGGGTAAATAAAAAGCGCGACAAGCGCCTAAGCAAACTGGTTTTTTCCAGCGAAAAGGATATCAGCACCAGCAACACCAGCGTGGCTAAGCCCGGGTTGGCCGCATTTCTTAGCAGCATGCTGGTGTCAATAAACCCCAGTGCCAGCATAGCCAGTAACATGGCGGCAAAAATACCGGCCGAGTGAGCCGAATAACGGATAAGTGCTGCCACCAGCAGCACTAACATCCCTACCAGCGCAATGGCCGGCAGACTCATTTACGGCCTTTTTGCGACAATTCAGGGAAGTGCTTGCGCAGTAGCTGGATCAACTCTAGCTCAAACGAGCTCAGGCCACTGATTTCCTGCTCTGGCGGCGGCTCGGCTTGTGCCACCAATGCCGCATCAACCATACCCGCGGCAACGGTAAGGTTGGTTAAGCGATCTATCACGATAAAAGCACCGGTTTGCTTATTTTTTAAATAGGCATCAAAGGCAACCGCTTCGGTCAGGTTAATATCAACCAGGCCAATTTCGTTTAAGCCCAGGTTTTGCGCATCGCGCTCTTCCAGGGTATTCACATCAATCCGGTGATGCAACTTGGCCACTTCACCGCTAACCAACTTACAGGCAAACTTAAAGTAGTAATCCCGCTCGGTTTTCAGTGGTTGCTCGTGCATCCAAATCATCTTGGCCCGCAAGCGTGACGACACGTGCGCCAGCACATCTTTTTTCACCAGCATATTACCGCGGCTAATGTCTATCTCGTCGTTCAGGGTAAGCGTTACAGCCTGCGGCGCATGGGCTTCCTGTAACTCACCATCAAAGGTCACGATAGATTTAACGGTTGATATAGTACCGGCAGGTAACACCCGGATGGTATCGCCTACTGCTACGCTACCGGCGGCAATAGTGCCGGCAAAACCACGAAAATCGGAATTGGGCCGGCTAACCAGCTGCACCGGGAAACGAAACTCCGGGCTGTCAGCAGAAGCACTGATTTCCATGGTTTCCAGATACTGCATTAAGGTAGAACCACGGAACCAGCTGAGCTTTTCACTCGGGTTAACCACGTTATCGCCTTCCAGCGCCGATATTGGCACAAAGCGAATATCCGGAATATCCAGCGAACCCGCCAGGGTTAAATACTCTTCCTGAATTTCTTTGTAGCGCGCTTGCGAGTAGTCCACTAAATCCATTTTATTAATGGCGACAATCACATGCTTAATGCCCAGTAAACTGCAGATAAAACTGTGACGCCGGGTCTGGGTTTGCACGCCTTTGCGCGCATCCACCAGAATAATCGCCACATCACAGGTTGAGGCACCGGTCGCCATATTACGGGTATACTGCTCATGGCCCGGGGTATCGGCAATAATAAATTTACGCTTGTCGGTAGAAAAATACCGATACGCCACGTCAATGGTAATACCCTGCTCGCGCTCTGACTGCAAGCCATCAACCAATAAGGCTAAATCGACTTTATTGCCCTGCGTGCCCGACTTTTTACTGTCTTCAGTAATGGCGGCCAACTGATCTTCAAAAATCATTTTGCTGTCGTGCAGCAAGCGGCCAATTAAGGTACTTTTACCATCATCGACACTGCCGCAGGTAATAAAGCGCAGCAGCTGTTTATTTTCGTGTTGGTTTAAGTACGCTAAAATGTCTTGTTCAATTAAGGCTGATGCGTGGCTCATTAGAAATACCCCTCCATCTTTTTCTTTTCCATCGAGCCACTGCTGTCGTGGTCAATCACCCGGCCCTGGCGCTCTGAGGTCTTGGTCAGCAGCATTTCCTGAATAATATCCGGTAAGGTTGCGGCAGACGACTCGACTGCGCCGGTCAGTGGATAACAACCTAACGTGCGAAAACGAACCTGCCTCATTTGTGGTACTTCACCCTCTTTTAACGGCATCCGCTCATCGTCAACCATTATCAGAGTACCATCGCGCTCGACCACCGGTCGCTCTTTGGCAAAGTACAAATCGGGAATGTCGATATTTTCTAAATAGATATATTGCCAGATATCCAGCTCAGTCCAGTTAGACAGCGGAAACACCCGGATACTCTCGCCTTTATCAACCCGGCCATTAAAAATATTCCACAGCTCAGGCCGCTGGTTTTTCGGATCCCAGCGATGGTGTTTATCGCGAAACGAATACACCCGCTCTTTCGCCCGGGATTTTTCTTCATCCCTTCGCGCGCCACCAAAGGCCGCATCGAATTTATATTTATCTAGCGCCTGTTTCAGGCTCTGGGTTTTCATAATATCAGTATGCTTGGCACTGCCATGACTGAACGGGCCAACATTCATCGCCACGCCTTCCTGGTTAATATGAACCAGCAGTTCAAGATCATACTTTTTAGGAATACTATCGCGGAACGCGATCATTTCCTTAAACTTCCAGGTGGTATCAACATGCAACAGCGGAAATGGAATTTTGCCCGGGTAAAAGGCTTTACGGGCCAGGTGCAGCAACACTGAAGAGTCTTTGCCTACCGAATACAGCATCACCGGGTTATCAAACTCGGCAGCTACTTCACGGAAAATCTGAATAGACTCATTTTCCAGGGCTTTTAGATGGGTCATTCCCTTATTTTGAGCAGAGGTTTGCATAAATCACTCCTGTTGATTCGTTGCTATAGCTTACAGAAATAGTCATGGCAGTACCAGATATCAGCTAACGATAAACCACCGGCAGTGGTAAATAAAAGCAGCAGTGTAGACGGCTGCAACGGCGCAAATATACCGCTGAGCAGGGGAAGGGTTCAAGGAAT
>NZ_JBFJPY010000175.1:0-2998 GCF_041616895.1 Arsukibacterium sp. | reverse complement strand
CGTTTTTACCGATGTCTCGCAAAGAAATGGACCAGCTCGGCTGGGACAGTTGCGATGTAATTCTGGTCGTCGGCGATGCTTACGTAGACCACCCCAGCTTTGGCATGGCTGTAGTCGGGCGCATGTTAGAAGCGCAGGGCTACCGGGTTGGCCTTATTTGTCAGCCGGATTGGCATAGCAAAGACGACTTTATGCGCCTTGGCAAGCCAAACCTGTTTTTCGGGGTGTCGGCCGGTAATATGGACTCGATGATTAACCGCTATACCGCCGATAAAAAGCTGCGGCATGATGATGCTTATACCGCCGGTGATATTGGCGGCAAGCGGCCAGATAGGGCGGTTACGGTATACACCCAGCGCTGCAAAGAAGCCTATAAAGAGGTGCCGGTTATTATTGGCGGCATTGAAGCGAGTTTGCGCCGGATTGCCCATTATGATTACTGGTCGGAAAAAATACGCCGCTCGGTCATATTTGACGCTAAGGCCGACATTTTAATTTATGGTAATGCCGAGCGGCCGTTAATTGAAGTGGCGCACCGTATTGCCTCGGGTGTACCGCTAAGCGAGATCCAGGATGTACGTGGCACGGCGGTTATTCGCAAAGAGCCACTGCCAGGCTGGCGCGGGGTAGATTCCACCGCTATTGATAAAATTGGCAAAATAGACCCGATATCCAACCCCTATGGCGCCGATGATGTTGGTTGCAGCAGCTATTCTGAATTTGCCAAAGCCGGTATCGATTTAAGTAAACCCGCTGAAGTAGAAGCTAAGCCGATTATGGTACAACCGGCGCGACAAAAGCCGTGGGAGCAAACCTACGTCAAGCTGCCGGCCTTTGAGCAGGTTAGCGTGAATAAGCCGTTATATGCCCATGCCTCGCGTATTTTACATCAGGAAACCAATCCTGGCTGTGCCCGGGCTATTATGCAGCGCCATGGTGATAGACATATCTGGGTAAACCCGCCGGCGTTTCCGCTTAGCACCGAAGAGATGGATTTAGTGTTTGGCCTGCCGTATCAGCGCGTGCCGCATCCGGTCTATGGCAAGGATAAAATTCCGGCCTACGAAATGATTAAAACTTCGGTGAATATTATGCGCGGCTGCTTTGGTGGCTGCTCGTTCTGCTCTATTACCGAGCATGAAGGCCGAGTTATCCAAAGCCGCTCGAAAGAGTCGATAATGCAGGAGATAAAGGATATTCGCGACAAAGTACCGGGTTTTACCGGCGTGATATCCGATCTTGGTGGCCCAACGGCCAACATGTACCGCTTAAATTGTAAAAACCCTAAAGCGGAACAAACCTGTCGTAGGCCAAGTTGTGTGTACCCCACCATTTGCGAGCATATGGATACCGATCAGAGCCCTACGGTAGAGCTGTATCGCGAAGCGCGTAATTTGCCCGGCATCAAAAAAGTGTTGATAGCCTCAGGCGTTCGTTACGATTTAGCGGTAGAAGATCCTAATTATGTGCGTGAGCTGGTGCAGCATCATGTCGGTGGTTATTTAAAAATAGCACCGGAGCATACCGAGGAAGGGCCTTTATCGAAAATGATGAAGCCGGGTATGGGCGCTTATGACAAGTTTAAAGAAATGTTCGACCGCTTTAGTAAAGAAGCCGGTAAAGAGCAGTTTTTAATTCCGTATTTTATTGCAGCGCACCCGGGTACCACCGATATGGATATGGTTAACCTGGCGTTATGGCTTAAAGAGCGTGATTTTAAGCTGGACCAAGTACAAAACTTTTACCCCAGCCCAATGGCGAATGCCACTACCATTTACCATACCGAAATGAACTCGCTGAAAAATATCAATAAGGCGAATTCAGAGGTGGTACCGGTACCTAAAGGTGAGCGCCAGCGCCGCTTGCATAAAGCCATACTGCGCTATCATGATCCAAAAGGCTGGCCGCAAATTCGCGAAGCATTAATTAAAATGGGTCTGAGTCATTTAATTGGTCGCAGTAAAGGCTGTTTAGTGCCGGAAGAGAGCAAGGACGAGCAGTTTAAAAAGCCCGGTAAAGGCGGCAAGCCAGCACTTAGCCGCCATACTGGCTTAAATCCGGCTGCTCAGGCAATTGCTAAAAATACCAGGCAAGTTACAAAGTCGGCTAAAAAGCCTGCCAAAATTAGTTTTGACAGGGCAAACCCTGACGCGGCTAAAGCAGGCAAGGTAGACACCGACAATGCGAATACCGTTAAGTTAAAGCCAGGCAAAGCGCAAAGAGCGCAGGGTAATAAGAGCACAGGCAGAAAGCCGCAGCGGCCGAAAGGTTGATGCTGCGGCTGTTTTTCAGCCTTAAATTTTCAAAAAAGCAGCAACAGCAGTTGCTGCTATCCCAGCAATCACATCGCATTTCATCACTATAACAACTCTTTACCAGTGCTTTATTCAGCGCTCTGCAGCAAACTGCTATAGTTCATCAGTGATTAATTTTTGCCGGTTATACTCGGCGTTCTCTGTAATTTTACTGGTGGTTAAAACGCCCTGCGTTAACAAGGATTGGTTATGCCTGCTGTCGGCTCATCTGCTAAAAATATTTTTCGGTCTGTATTCGGTGCGGTGCAGTGGTCAGCCCCTGACTGGTTGTTAAGATTAAAGCAGCATGCTAAAAGCCATCCCTGGCGGTTCTGGATAGTAACCCTGCTGGTTCTGGTGCTGCTGGCAGCCGTAGTGGCGGGATATCATTACTATCAGCAATTACCCAAACCATTGCAGGTAAGTGCAGAGGTGGTGACCCCGGAGATTGGCCATTATCAGGATGATACAGAGCAGCCGACACCGCTACTGCTGAAGTTTAAGTATGATTTAGCAAGTGCAGTAAATCCGGCGCAGGAACAAGAGCCCGAGCTGGGCTTAGAGCTGGAGCCTGTGCTGGGTTCAGAGCAGGACATGGTCAGAACATCAATGCCGGCACCCATGCTGTCAGCCGCCCGGCTGGACTTAATTGGTGAGGTAATAAGTGACGGCGTTGCTATCAGCCCAGCCATACCAGGTAAATG
>NZ_JBFJPY010000174.1:0-3018 GCF_041616895.1 Arsukibacterium sp. | reverse complement strand
TGCTGGAATAGCCGAGCTCAGCGTTTCAGACTCGATGCTTTGCAATACCCCCTGAGTTTTGGCACGGTATAAGCGGCCCACATCGGTACTGATCAATACATCAGCAGGACTGTTGCGCCCTTCACTGGCCAATCGGCTAATGAGTTCGTCAGGCTTACCGGTAATTAGGTTAACCTTGATACCAGTGTCCTTGGTAAAGTCATCCAGCAACGGTTTAATCAACTCTTCCTGTCGGGCAGAATAAATATTTACTTCACTGGCCATTGCCGAAGCGGCACTGAGTAAAGCACTGGTAAGGGCAGAAACAAGCAATAATGTCGGTTTAATACGCATAGGGAATAACTCCAACTTCAGGCTAATGTGCAGGGTTGTTATATAAACATAAACGCGAATTATTCTCAATAAGTTTGCGATCTATATTTATTAATATTTATTCTGCACCTACTCCCAGTTGTTGCAGGCTTTGCGCCAGACTGGCCGCTGATAATTCACCCATATGGCTGTTAAGCAACTGCCCCTCTGCACCAAAATAAAGGGTTACCGGTAAGCCATGTGCCCCAAGCTGAGTGGCTAACTGGCCCTGGCGATCGAGCAACAAATATTGAAATGTTAACCCCGCTTGCTGCAGGTATTGCTGCACAGTCTCGGGATGTTCGCGCTGATTTAGCAGTACAAAACGTACCTCAGGATAGTCTTGCTCAGCTTGTTGTAATACCGGCATCTCCCGCCGGCAAGGCGGACACCAGGTAGCCCACAAATTAACCACAGTTATCTGGCCGCGGCCAAGCTCAGCTAAATTAACGCTATCCCCCTTTAACTGCTGTAAAGTCAGCTCAGGCAAAGTAGCTTGTTGGCGGCCAATATAAATAACGGAGCTAAACACACCAAACAACATCGTTACTGTTAATACCCCAGCCAGTAAAGCCTGCCGCTGCTGCTTACGCCGCCATAGCAGCCAGACTAAAATCATCAGCGCCCCGAGCAACGTCGCCGTGGTATCAAAACCACGGTCACGGATATCCAGCATTTGCCAGACACTGTTATAGCTGTCTGCAAAGCGGGCCACAAACACCAGTCGGCCCAGCAGTAAACTGCCCAGTAGTAGCGTTAACAGCGGATCGGTAACCGAGACGTTATATTTGCGGCCGACCAATGCGGCAACCAATAGCCCGAGCAGAACACTAATTAGAAGTAATAAAGGGCTTAGGGGTAAGGCCAGCGGCCCAACGTTTACTGCTGTCATCACATGTCTCTTATTCTTTAGTCATGCGCTTGTTATGCGCTGAAAAGTCGGGTACTTCCCGCTTATAGTCTTGCTGATATAAGCTTGAATGAATAATAAAATCGGCTGTGGCACGATTACAGGCCACCGGAATATTCCAGACAACAGCTAAGCGGATCAGCGCTTTAACGTCAGGATCATGTGGCTGGGAAGATAACGGGTCCCAGAAAAAAATCAGCCAGTCAATTTTCTGCTCAGCGATTAATGCACCAATTTGCTGATCGCCGCCAATCGGGCCGCTGGCCATACACTGCACCGGTTGCTTAAGCGCATCGCTAATCAGTTTACCGGTGGTGCCGGTTGCAACCAGGTTTTTATCGGCAAAAAACGCTTTGTGTTTACCTATCCATTCTAATAGGGTGGCTTTTTTACCATCGTGTGCCACCAGAGCAATGTTTTTCATAATGTGTCCCGCATTAACTATTTAGCTGACCATACACCCAAAAAAAAGCCCCGACAAGCGGGGCAAAATACATAATTTTTTCAGGGTACTAACTCAGTAAAACACTTAGCTGTTAATATTTACGGCAGGTCATGTGAATAGTGCAACTGTCGCCGTTAGAACTGCAACTAGTAGACGTATTACAAATCATTCCATTATCTTGTTGATAATTAGAGAGCAGAAACCCTCTCAGTGCTTCATTAAAATTTTGGCCATTGTTATGAGATAAGTCAAAATAAGCCATATTTTCACTGGCTGTCGCTGAGCCTGATAGCATGTTACAGTAATTGCCTGACGAAGCGCAGACAGCAACGCCCCCACTAGGTGTATTAATTATTGTAAATAACATTGGCTGTGCTACAACCTGTGACAGATCAGTTTGTACTTGCTGACCGTTTGAAGTGTTACGTAACACATTATCTGCAATATTAGTAATTGCTTCAGTGCGGTTCAAGGCTTTGTCAATAATGTCACCGTTGCGGGTTTTCTTGCCGTTTAATGGCGTTACTTCCCACTGACCATCAGTTTTAAGTTTATGTGATGACGCTTGTTCGCCATCAGTGGGGCTTTCGGTACCATAAATCTCGTTACACCCGGTATCATCACAGCATTCTTCAACTGTTGGATCACACATGTAAACAACTTTTTGATAGAAGCTGTTATTAATATTGGCATTACGAAAGGCCCAGAGCACATCATTGACGATATTATTCGATGCAGAACATTGTGAGGTGCATCTCGCAACAAAATCATAATCGGCATGTATCAGTATCCCGTCTGATTTTTGAATAACCCGCTTTACTAACGCTTTATGCTCAACGTTATTTGCATCTTTAAAATACACCGTTAAGGTATCGTAATGATAGGCAACGCAGGCCGAACTACCTTTATTAAGGCTATCAAAGCAGGTATTTGCAGATGCAGCAAACGAGCAGCAAAGTAATATTGTTGTAATTATCCACTTATACATTAAATAATGTCCTTTTGTATGTTTAAGTGTTTTAGCCACTAATAACGTAGTTATGTTATGACATAACCTTTGTCATTGACCTGTGTTAGCCATTTCGCATACACAACCTAGCATGGCTTTTACAAGCTAGCTATTTTTACCTGCTCAGGCAATACATGAATGTGAAAAATAGGTTAAAAACAGACAATATCAAATTTTTATCAACCTTTCGGTTCGTTACTGAACGCCGCTAGCGGCAGCAGCACGAAATAGCAGATAAAAAAAGCCCCGACAAGCGGGGCAAAACAACCAAGGTCCACGTATAACATCGTTATTGGTCTGGCG
>NZ_JBFJPY010000173.1:0-3115 GCF_041616895.1 Arsukibacterium sp. | reverse complement strand
CTAATGTTGCCATCAGAGCAGGGCCTCCTGATTCGGGGTGTCTTCAACCGGCAATTGCTCTTCATCGCGAATAAAGCGAATGACATCAATTAAATAGTCAATTTTACCGGTGACCACATAATACTGGCGATCATGATGCGGCTGCAGCAAATAGCCGTGCTCTTTTAAGCGGCGGAAAATCAGCTTTACCTGGTTATCCAGTTGTTCGCTCTGGCTGTTAAAAAAGCGGTCGCTGGCCAGCTGGTTTAGGCGCTGACGCAGGCTCTGGTTATCTTCGGTGCGCAGCACAAATTCCTGGAGTTTTATAGTGTCACCGGCGGTGAGCGCGCTGTCGCGGCCCAGGGTTTCCTGAACCAGCTGCAACCACTCCAGCAGGGGTAACAACGATTGCACCGTTAGTGAAAACTGGCTGCTGAGCTGCTCACGGGCCTCTTTGTTCAGCTCAAAGTAGCCCAGGAAAAATACACTGTTATCGTCATTACTGACTAAGCGGCGGTTTAACGGCCGCAGGTAGTGATTAATATCCTGCTGAGTTTGCTCATTGCTTAAATGGCGAAAGGCATCTTCGTCAGTCACCTGGCAAATAAAACTGCCAGTCAGCAGGCGCTCGAGTATTGGTCCGTGTTGTAACATCAGCTTGCCTCCAGCTGTTTACTGGCCAACCGCTCGGCCAGTCGGCTAACTTTGGGTTGAATGCGTTTTAACTGACGTTTGCTTGGGTCTTGCTGGCTCGGCTCAATTAAATAGCGGTGGCTGAACAGCATTAATACATCAGATTCCGGATTGGGGAAGGCGCCGACAATCACAATGTTATTGCTGCTACAGGCGGCAAATAACTTCTCCACGTTGTGATAGGCCAGGGTGCCGATTTCATCAATTGGCCAGTGAATGGCTACTTTGGCAGCGCCACGCAGCAAACGGGTAAAGGCGAGTAAGTACTTACATAAAATTAAGTAAGCCATACCATGGCTGGACGATTCCAACAGCTGGCGGTCATTTTTAATCACCAGCTCCGAGCCACCCTCGCTTAAATGCAGCTCCAGGCGCAGTAACGACTCAATGCTGTACTGCTCATCGCTGCGCAGCAGCTCCACTACGTCTGCCAGGGCATTTAAGTACTGCTCTGATGGTAGCGCTTTGCCCGAGGCCCCCCAGTCATCATACAATTTGGCGAAGTGTTTCAGCGGCTGCCAGAAGCCCAGCTCGTCAATGGTGGATAAAATACGCACTTCTGAGCGGCTGATGCCTTCAAGCACTAAATCGTCGGCGACCGCTTCGCTTAAGCGGCGGCTTTGCAAGGCAATGCGCCGGTTAATATCGCTGAACACGGTAAAGAACTTTTTCAGATCGCCGCCAATATTCTCGCCCATCTCCAGCAATTGTTGTTGGGCGCCTTTTAATATTTCCAGTAGGTTTTGCAAAATAGGCAGTTGCTGCCGTTCGGCGGCATAATCAGGCAGTTTGCGCTTTTCATGCTCCAGACGGTCTAAAAATTCGGGTCCGGCGTCTTTACTTAGCATACTTTCAAACTGGTCGATGGCAGTTTTTAAGGCGCTGTCGGCTTTGCTGCGCTGCTCTAATGCTTCATTAGTGCGAGCCAACCGTTCTATTAAATCAGCAGAGCCGGTTAACGTGGCCGGGGAAGTGGCTGCCAAATGCAGCTCCTGCAGTTTGTGCAGCGCCGGTTTAATCTGGTTCAGTAATTGCTCGGCCTGGCTCATCCGCTCTTGCTGCTGGCGTTTTTGCTCTTCCAGTTTTTTGGCGTTGCTGCTATAGGTTACTTTTTGTTGCTCCAGCGCTTGCTGGGCAGTGCGCTGCTGCTGTTTCAGTGCCGTTTCCCGCTCTAACAGTTGCGGCCTTAGCTGCTGCCAGTCGAGTTTAATAAACTGCTGCCAGGCGCTTAGCTGATCCTGGCGCGCCTCGACGGCTTTAATCTCACTTTTTAGCTGCTCTTGTTTTTGTTTCAGCTCGGTTAAGCGGCGCGGATCAATGCCTTTGGCAGAAAGCTCTTCATTAAAGGCTTGCTGCAGTTCTTTGATCTGGTTTTTATTATCATCGCGCTTATGCTCAAGCTGACGCTCCAGCTCGTTAATTTGCTCATCAAATACCTGCAGTTCCGCCTGCCAGTCGGCTTTTAATTCCATTTTCTGGCTTTGATGATCACTTTGCAGCGCCTGTAAATCGGCTTGTTGCTGCTGTTGCAGTTTTTCAAGCTGCTGCTGCTGCGCCGCCAATTCGGTTTTAACACTGGCCTGGCGCACAGTATTCAGCTCCCGCTGTTGTGCCTGCAAGCGGTTACGGGCATCACGGGCGTAGTCGATATTTTGCTCATACTGGGTTAGCTGCCACTGGGCTTGCTCTACTTGGGTCCGGCTTAACTCGGCTTGCTCATGGCGCTCTTTTAAAGTCTTTTCAGCCTGCAATTTGCCGGCACTGGCTTGCTCAAGTTGCTGCTCGGCAGCCTGAATGCGATGGCGAATGGCGGCTTCGTCCTGGGCGTAATCCGGGGTGTCGATGGCCGTGAGTTCCAGTTGTAAGCCGAACAAATTGTCGCTGATATCGGCCAGATGCGGCTGCAAGTCTTGCCGCTCTAGTAACCGCTCGTCCAGCACTTTGCCGAGTTTCTGCTCCCAACCGTTATAGTGCAGCCGCAAAAAGTGGCGCAAGCTGCCTTGCTCTGGCGTCAGCTGACGGTGCAATTGCTGTAACTGCTGCTCGCTGCTGTGCAGCGCTTTGCGGCTAAGCTCCAGCTCGGTATCAGCCTGATCGCGGGCGCTTCTTGCCTGCTGATACTGCTGTTGTAGCTGTTGTAATTGACGGCCTTGCTGCTGTGTTTGCTGCTGCGCATCTTCTAAGCGTAAATCGGCGCTGCGCTGCGCTTCATGCTCGGCTGCAGTTAGCATCGAGCCCTGTAGCTGGCATTGTAGTACCGCAATACTGCTGCTGACGTTGGTAAGCTGACTACTAAACTGTTGCTGCGCCTGGTGCTGCCGCAGATTAAAGGCCTGCTCTAATTCTGATAATTTGCTGTCTTGCTGCTCGCGGATGGTATCTTTTTGTTGCTGCAACTGGCGGGCTTTAGCGCGGTGTTGTTCGCTTAAACGGTTAAAGCTTT
>NZ_JBFJPY010000172.1:0-3118 GCF_041616895.1 Arsukibacterium sp. | reverse complement strand
AGTACCACAGCAGTTTGTCCAGAACGGCCAGATCGTGCTGAATGTTTTGCCCTCGGCGGTAGGAAATATGCAGTTGGGTAATGAAGTCATTACCTTTAGCGCTCGTTTTGGTGGTCAGCCGTTTGCATTACATATTCCGGTGAAGGCGGTGTTAGCCATCTACGCTAAGGAAAATGGAGCGGGCACGGTATTTACCCTTGAAGAAGAAGAGGACGATGCGGAGTTGTTCGCAGAGCCTTTTGAGGATGATAACACTCCAGAGCCACCAAAGCCCAAAAAAGGCAGTCATCTGAAAGTGGTTAAGTGAGTTACAAAACTCAGTGTGAAGCTGCCAATGGCAGCTTTATTTTTTTGTGGCGGCTAACTGCCAGAATGCTTGTAGCAATGGTTGCTCTAACTTTTTACTCAACATACACACGCCAAGCTCAAACGGTTGAAACGGATAACTGATATCCAATATGCGTACCCGGTCTCTTACCGGGCTATGCTGAATGACCGGCTCTGGTACCACGGCAACACCACTGCCTAATGCCACCATCGATACCATGGCTTCGTGGCCATCGACTTTTACTGCCACCCTGGGTTTAATGTTACGGGCCGCCAGCCACTGATCCGAGCGGGAGCGGGCAGGGCCATGGTCAGACTGAACCAAAGGGATCTCATTCCAGTTGATCGGTGCCGCTGCCAGTAAATCATTTACTTTACAGGGAATAACCGGGGCAATCAGCCAGACCGGCAACTGGGCAATGCGTTGAAAACTCATCGTGGCAGGCAAATGGCTGGGATAAGCGGCCAAAGCAATATCAACTTCTCCGGCTTTAATTTTCTCAAAAGCCATTGCTGCATCTCCGGTAGTCAGTTTAATTTCGGCCTTAGGACACTGCAGGCGGAATTTATCCAAAATAGCCGGTAAATGGCTGTAACTTGCAGTTACGGTGCAAAAAAGCCGTATTTCACCAGTCAGTTCAGCACTGGCTAACTGCAAGTCTTGTTGCAGTTGATGCCATTCATCCAGCCAGAGCCGGACAAACTGCTGCACTCTGATGCCTTCTTTGCTTAGCAACACTGAACGTTTATCGCGGTTAAACAGCAAGACGCCAAGTTCATCTTCCAGTCGCTGGATAACCCGGGTCAAGGTTGAGGGGCTGACAAACATCTGCTCGCTGGTTTTGGAAAAATTCAAACTGGAGGCTAAATGCAGGAACAATTGAGCACTACGAATATCCATGATTTACCAAAATTGCAAAAAATGAAATACAGACTTGTCAATATATCACTTCACGCAATTAATTGCAGCAACTACTATTAGTTCATTAACGCACTCTGTCGACCGCTATTGTCACTAATTAGTCATCACGTTTGACTATGATAGGTAGAACAGAGATGCGTAAGGTAAGCCGTGCTTATCCGCTAAAATGAATTTTGAGAAATTGTATGAGTAATTATTTTAATACCTTAAGTTTACGCCAGCAGTTACTGCAACTGGGCCAGTGTCGCTTTATGGACAAAAGTGAGTTCAGTGATGGCTGTAATTTTATTAAAGACTGGAATATTGTAATCGTTGGCTGTGGTGCTCAAGGTTTAAACCAGGGCCTGAATATGCGTGACTCGGGTTTAAACATCAGCTATGCGCTGCGCGAAGAAGCGATCAGCGAAAAGCGCGCTTCTTTTGAAAAAGCCAGCAGTAATGGCTTTACGGTCGGCACTTATCAGCAGCTGATCCCGCAAGCTGATTTAGTATTAAACCTGACCCCGGACAAACAGCACAGCAGCGTGGTTGATGCTGTTATGCCATTAATGAAGCAGGGCGCGACCTTAGCCTACTCGCATGGTTTTAATATCGTTGAGGAAGGCAAGCAAATCCGGCCGGACATCACTGTAGTTATGGTAGCACCGAAGTGCCCGGGTACTGAGGTGCGCGAAGAATACAAACGCGGCTTTGGGGTACCAACATTAATTGCCGTGCACCCTGAAAATGATCCAAAAGGCCAGGGGTTAGCCATTGCGAAAGCCTATGCCTCTGCCACCGGCGGCGACCGCGCAGGCGTATTGCAATCGTCATTTATTGCTGAAGTAAAATCAGATTTAATGGGTGAGCAAACCATCCTGTGTGGCATGTTGCAAACCGGCGCTATTCTGGCTTTCGATAAACTGGTTGCCGAAGGTACAGAAGCCGGTTATGCAGCTAAGCTAATTCAGTTTGGCTGGGAAACAGTAACCGAAGCGCTGAAGCACGGCGGTATAACCAATATGATGGACAGGCTGAGTAATCCGGCCAAGATTAAAGCCTTCGATTTAGCAGAGGAGCTAAAAGTAACCCTGCGGCCATTATTTGAAAAGCATATGGACGACATCATCAGTGGTGAGTTTTCCCGCACCATGATGGCCGACTGGGCCAATGATGATAAAAACCTGCTGACCTGGCGCGAGCAAACCCGCGAAAGTGGCTTTGAGCAGGCACCGGTTTCAGCTGAGAAAATTGCCGAGCAGGAATATTTTGACCGCGGTATTTTATTAGTCGCTATGGTAAAAGCCGGGGTTGAACTGGCGTTCGAAACCATGGTGGACGCCGGCATTATTGCTGAGTCGGCCTACTACGAATCACTGCACGAAACCCCGCTAATTGCTAATACTATCGCCCGCAAGCGTTTGTATGAAATGAACGTGGTTATTTCCGATACCGCTGAATACGGTAATTACTTGTTCGCGCATGCTGCAGTGCCGCTATTGCGTGACAAAGTAAACAGTTTAAGCAGTGACTACATTGGCAAAGGGTTAAGCCAGAGCCAGACCGGCGTGGATAACCTGAAGCTGATTGCAGTAAATGATGCTATTCGTCAGCACCCGGTGGAAGTAGTCGGTAAAAAATTACGTGGCTATATGACAGCCATGAAACGAATTGTGGAAGCAGGCTAGCCTGCAGCAAATAGAATGATGTGGTTTATGGCAGTTAATCAGTAAGCAGTGCCTTAGTTAACGCCAGACCAATAACGATGTTATACGTGGACCTTGGTTGTTTTGCCCCGCTTGTCGGGGCTTTTTTTATCTGCTATTTCGTGCTGCTGCCGCTAGCGGCGTTCAGTAACGAACCGAAAGGTTGATAAAAATTTGATATTGT
>NZ_JBFJPY010000171.1:0-3372 GCF_041616895.1 Arsukibacterium sp. | reverse complement strand
TGTATAACCAGCGGATCGGCTGGCGGCAGCTGCGCCGCTACCGGAAAATAAATCAACTGGCGTTGCAGCAGATACAACGCTAAACACAGCAGGCAGTAGCCCGCCAGCACGTAGCCTGAAAAAGTAAGAATCATACGCATGGGTTATCCGGTTTGTATTGAGCTTATATTTTCAGTACCAGGGTATCGGCTACTTTATCCTGAATAGCTTGCCGGTTCGGGTCCCAGTATATTTGAATAAACCCCAGCAACCCGGTGGCAAAACCGGCGCTATAACCGCCCTGGCGACCAAATGCCTGCCACAGCGTTAGCGGTGTGTTATTTAACTGCACCACTTTTATCGCCATAATGGCTTTGCCCACTGTCTGGCCGCCATTCCAGCTGATAAACAAGGTAAAATAAAACACCGCCCAACCAAAACCAATACCTAAATCAGTTAAAATGCCTTGCAACCATTTAACGACACTGTGATCCGATTGTGCTAACTGTTGCCACCAGGACGTGTCTGCTGCCGGCTGAGTGGTTTGCTGAATTAACACATCGGTAGCCTGCTCGGCGGCTTGTCGGCGATGCGCATTGATATTATTCATCATTTTACTCAACGCAGCCTGCTGTTCGGCCGGTGTCAGTTGTGAATCCCCAAGCAAGTCGGTAACTATGCTCTCAATTTCATCGTCGGTAAGCTTAGTGCCACGTAATTGCTCGCTGATCTTGTCTAACTGTTTATCTGCGCATTCAGCATTGCAGTCTGTGCTGGTAAGCGCAATAGCGCTCGCGGTAATCAGTAATCCCGCTTTTACTTTGTAGTCGCTGCGCTCGTCGGTTTTCTCCGGCATTAGCGGTAGTAAAAACAACGATAACAACGCGATGCTAATGACAATATTTCGCCGCCGGTTGTTATGTTGCAAATGGCAGCGATAGGCCAGATAAGCCGCAACAGGCAACAGAACGAATAAGCTGCTTGTGGTCAGTAAAGCAATAAGCACACCATCCAGGGCGATTGCCACGCCGCGGCGCCATGGCCTTGCCAGGGAACGGCCTACCAGCGCATTGGCTACGGTAAAATCATGCGGGGTAACCACCTCGCGCACCTGCTTCGGTGAAAGCTGGTGGCCTTCCAGGTCAACATACACGCCCGGTGACACTTCCGTAATGCTGGCATCACCATCAAACTGGTGCAAACTCATCACAATGTTGCTCTACCTATTAAATTAAAATTATGCCAAACAGGCTAAGAAGCTATTGTAATATGTTCCGCGGCGTTTAGGGTGATAAAAACAACACCTGTCCTGGCTATTTTTTAACAATAAAGGAGTTAGTCGATGCATTTTTTGCTTATCTACCACACCGCGCCAGATTATTTGCAGCGCCGTGCTGAGTTTCGCTCGGCCCATCTGACATTGGCCTGGCAAGCTGTTGCCCGCGGCGAATTACAGCTTGGCGGTGCAGTAGGTGAGCCAGCAGACAGCGCTATGTTGTTATTTAGCTGTGACAGTGCAGATATTCCTGCCGCCTTTGCCAAAGCCGACCCTTACGTAGCAAACGGCCTGGTAACAAACTGGCAGGTAAAACCCTGGCATACTGTGGTGGGCGAGGGCGCAGCGACCCGGTAAAGGCTTAAGCGTGCCAAACCGGCCCTTAGTTGGTCTGCTGATATGTTGTAAATTTAACTTCGCTCCTTTTTTCTCAGGTACTGAGTTAGTTTTTGTTACAACTTAAAGCCATCAACAGCTAGCACTTGATGCTAAATTGATGTTTTTAAGCATGGAGCGAGCAATGAATAACTTACAAAAAGCGGGTGGGGTCGCAGCAGTTCTTGAGGCGGCTATTTACCTATCAGCTTTCGTTTTCTTTGGGGCATTCTGGAATTTTCCTGCCGATGCTGACACTATCCAAAAATTTGCCTTTCTGGCTGAAAATCAGGGCGTCTTGTCCATCGTAACTTTCACTATCTATGTGCTATTTGGCATTCTTTTAGCGGTATTAGTTCTGGCATTGCATGAGCGATTAAAAGCTTATACCCCAATTCTTTCTCAAATGGCGGCTATTTTCGGGGTTGTATGGGTGGGGTTGGTAATAGCTAGCGGCATGGTCTTGAATATTGGTTTAGCGGTGGCTCTGGAGCTATCAGTTGAGCAACCAGAACAGGCGATGACACTCTGGAGAACGATTAACGCTGTAGTCGAAGGTTTGGGTGGGGGCAATGAAATTGTTGGCGGGTTATGGGTTCTGTTATTAAGTATTGCAGCGCTTAGCGGTAAAGCACTTCCTAAAACGCTTAACTACCTTGGGCTTTTCGTTGGCACTGTCGGTATTCTCACTATTTACCCGGCGGATGTATTCACTGAAATTTTTGGTATAAGCCAAATTGTCTGGTTTTCCTGGTTAGGTGTTGTTCTGCTTACCAGTCGTAAAAGCTAAGCGGATAAGCCAAGTCACCGGCTGGATCATTTTGAAAAAGCGCTAAAGATTAAGCAGCTGGTTACCGCAGGGCTTTAGTCGCAAACAGCGCGGCGAGTGGAGTTCAGTGATTAGTGACTCCGACCTTTTTTGACCCTATAGCAGGTGCAGGGGTTTGCAATAACAATGCAAGGGCGCAGGTACGGGGGGTGGATGAAAAAATGACAAAGCATGTATTAGTGTTAAGCGATATTTTTGGCCTTTGTGCCGGTCTGGAACCTTTGCTGGCCGATTTAAGCCAGGCCGGCGCCGTTGTTCAGCTGGTTGACCCCTATCAGGGCCAGCGTCAGCAGTTTACCGATGAAGCCAGTGCTTATGCTGAGTATATTTCGCAGTGCGGCCATGATACCTATGCCGCTATCGCGTCGCAGGCGCTGCAAGGCAGTGGGCAGCGCTTCGACATCGCGATCGGCTTTAGCGCCGGTGCTACTGGACTATGGCGTGCCTTAGCAGCCACTGACAGTAGCAAACTTAAGCAGGCGATACTGTTTTACCCTGGCCAAATACATCAGCATCAGGCACTAACACCGGCTGTGCCGGTGCAGGTTATTTTTGGCCACAGCGAGCCGCATTTTAATGTGGCCGCCATTTGCCAGCAGTTGCAACAGCAGGGAGTCACTGCTGTTAGCAGCGGATACCAGCACGGATTTATGAACCCGGCATCCGCGGCCTTTGATGAAGCGGGGTATCAGCAGCAGTTAAACAAGATAAAAAGCTTAGTAGGGTGAGTTGCACATCTTAGGAAATAGGGGTCGAAAAAAGGGGTCGGAGCCTGAGGTATCCCCACAAAATTATCAGCTAAAACAAAAAGATGAATTCAGAAGGAACATTCATGGCGTTCGGTGATCAGATCTATCGCCAAACAAACCTATCAAGGGCACGCCATGAATGTTCTGCAAATGCTAACCCGTTT
>NZ_JBFJPY010000170.1:0-3396 GCF_041616895.1 Arsukibacterium sp. | reverse complement strand
GAACCCTTTAGCTTTGTCGGCAAACGCGTCGCGGGCGGTCAGCATTAGAATGGGTTGTAACCGGCTGGCTTGTGTTTTTATCACCTGACATACGTGCAAACCATCACAATCTGGCAAGTTAAGATCCAACAGAATGACATCAAAACAGTGTGTCAACGCCAGTTCAATACCCTGTTTGCCAGTCGCGGCAAAATCAACCTGCCAGTGCAAGCCTTCCAGAAAACTGACAATTTGCTTGGCAATAGCTAGATTGTCTTCTACCAGTAAAATCGATAAACATTTATTCAATGCAGCCACTTATATAAAACCAAATCAGTCCATTACCGGCAGATTAACCAAAGGCGCAATTCAACTCCACAGAAAAAAGCCAAAACGTTAACTATCTCTGCAAATTTCACCCTGATTTCACCACACACAACGTAATTTGGCCAAACCAACGAATACGGAGATTAAAATGAAGACGCTAATACTGAGTTTGGCAATAATAGGGTTTATCGGTGCAGGCAACCTATACGGCGCTGAAGGTGCTGCAGGAAGTACAGTAAAGCTTCAGATAAACGACGTTAAGCTGGAGGTGGAAAAGCAGGGCAAGGGTGATGTTACGGTAGTATTTGAAGCAGGCTTTGGTACGGACTTGCGCACCTGGCAACCGGTTATCGCTGCACTTGGCAATAACACCAGCACTATTGCGTACTCGCGGGCCGGACTTGGTCAATCTACTGGGGGCAACGCACCAAGAAATATTCAACAGCATATCAATGACCTTCATACACTTCTAACAGCATTAAAGGTGAATGGCGAAATTGTCTTGGTGGGCCACTCTTACGGCGGCCTGCTGGCGACAGAATACGCCCGTCAATTTCCTGAGCAGATATCAGCACTAGTGCTTATTGACCCGGCTGTCATGGCTCAGCGTAAGGTGTTTTTACAGGCTGATAAAAACCGGGTACTGCATGATGATCAAATGTTGCTGAAAATGATGCCAACTGCAATGCAACAAGACTATCAGTTATTGATAACCCAACTTGATGCGGCACCGGACAGGGTAAACCCAGTGCCATCAGCTATCCGGACCAGTTTAATAACCTCCACTAAAGGTTATGAAAAGCCGTTTGTTTTTGAAGAAACGCAACTGGGTAAGCAGCTGTGGCTTAATTTACACAACGACTTGTTCAAAGATGTGACTCACGGTCAACACATACGCGTATCTGATGCCGGGCATAATCTGCATCAGGAGAAACCGCAGCTTATCGCGCAGGCTATTATCGGCATTATTAACCGGCAGTAATGGTATGAACAGCTTACTACTAGAGAGGAAAGCAGCAGATAATACGTTAGCTGGCAGCCGCCCTGGCGAACGCTACTACGGCACGCTGCGCTCGGCCATGCGGGCAGCGGCAATGTCGGCCAGCCGCGCATCCAAATATTCCCTGCTTAACCAATGCCCGCGCACCATAACCCCAGCGGGATGATACAGCACCGATAAATCTTCCAACGGATTACCATCAACCAGCAATAAATCTGCCCGTTGACCTGCTTTAACCTGACCAAACTGGTCTTTATCAGCAAAATACTCGCCAACCAGCACGGTACCACTGCGCAAAATGTCATAATTGCTGATACCTGCCTCAGTCATTTTTGGTATTTCGCGGCGTAGCGATAAGCCTGGCACGCTGAATAATTGTGGCGCATCGGTGCCAAGTAAAATAGTAACACCTGCCTGGTACAATGCTCCCAGCAGCAAACGGCGGTTTTCAGCATGTACAGAGGCCGTTTCGCCAGTATAGTAACTGCCACTGGCCGCTTGTAAATAGCGTTGCCAGCCAGCAATCACCTGCGCTGGCATATATTTCAGCTCGTCATACGCTTGTAGCTGTGCACTGTCTGCGGCACCAATAATGGTTTGCCACAGCGCTTCGGTGGGTACTACTGCCACATTATGCTGTTTGGTCAGGGCCACTAATGGCGTCATGTCATCAGCACTAAGCGCTTTTTCAAAACCGCCCAGTGCTGCCATATAGCCATCAAGATGATCAATAGTACGGCTACCTAGCACAATAGCCTGCTCTATGCCCACGGCTTCGGGTACGTGGCCGGCAAAGTCGATACCTTGTTTATTGGCTTCATCAGCTATGGCCTGATAATGCTCCAGGCTTAAACCCGGGTGAATTTTCAACAGGTCCCACCCTTGCTGCTTATGCTCACGAACGCGCTGCCGGGCCTGCTCAGCTGAGGTTACCGTGTGTTGATTAAAACTGGGGCCGGCCAGATATAAGGTTGGGCCCAGCCGTTTACCGCTGGCAATATCGTCTTTTAAGCGCAGTTGCTGGTCATGACCGAGCATGCCACGCACGGTAGTAACCCCGCCCGCCAGATATAGCGTTAGCACATCATTTAAATAACGCTTGGGCACACCGCTAAAATCAGCCAGCGGCGGCACATGACCGTGCATTTCTGCCAGGCCCGGCATAATATAGCGACCGTTGCCAGCAATGACTTTAGCCCCGTCAGGTATGGCAATATTCGTAACATTACCAACAGCGACGATGCGATCACCTTTTACCAGTACGCGCTGATCGCGCAGCACCCGTTGTTCTGTCTCACCCGCAGCAGATGTCATTGGCAACACATGCACCTGATCAAACACTATATAGGTCGAAGCGTTTAGTGTAGCCTTAATATCATTGTTGGTTTCGCTGTTTGTTGCAGTAGCTGAGACTGAACTAAGTACCAGCGCCATGCCTGCTATAACCCGCATTGGTAATGTAACCGTTAGCATCTGATCCCGCCTTTTACCGTTTCCCCAAGAGCTAACTATGAAGAACTATATCCAATTTGGCAACTGCCTGATAACCGCGGGTTAGCTTTGCATAAAAAACGTGAAAGTTGCGAAGTGCTTCATCCTGAACTACTATTTTTGTCTTCATAACGACGATTTTCATCTCGTGCCTGACTAATCAGCTTTACCTGTTGCCGCATTCAGCGCATAGAGGTACTGTGCAATGAATTTTTTCAATGAATTAAGAAGACGAAACGTATTACGCGTTGCGACAGCCTACAGTTTGATGGCATGGCTGCTGATTCAAGTCGTCGATACCATCTTCCCCGCCTTTGGATTTAGCGCTTCTTTGGTTCGTCATGCAACAATCATTGCGGTTATCGGCCTTGTTCCAGTCGTTATTCTTGCCTGGGTGTTTGAACTCACACCAGAAGGATTGAAGAAAGACAGTGGCGTTACTCCCCAATATAAGGTTACGGGAAAAACGGCAAAAACTCTGGATCGGGTTATCATTATTATTTTAGCGCTTGCGGTAACGTACTTTGGTGTCGATAAGTTTGTGCTGATGCCCGCCAGAGAAGCAGCACTGAGTGAAGTTGTTGCTAATCAAATCGATG
>NZ_JBFJPY010000169.1:0-3427 GCF_041616895.1 Arsukibacterium sp. | reverse complement strand
TACCGCCTGAGCTATATCAGCAAGTAACATGTTGTGGAGCGGGCAGCGGGAATCGAACCCGCATCATCAGCTTGGAAGGCTGAGGTAATAGCCATTATACGATGCCCGCGGCCTACTCGTAGCTATTTAACTGACTGAATGGTGGAGGGGGAAGGATTCGAACCTTCGAAGGCAGTGCCGGCAGATTTACAGTCTGATCCCTTTGGCCACTCGGGAACCCCTCCACTAATGGTGCCGCTTATCCGAGTCGAACGGATGACCTACTGATTACAAGTCAGTTGCTCTACCAACTGAGCTAAAGCGGCACTACGTCAGTGGGTGCGAATTCTAGTAGAATGCCGGAAGCTGCGCAACAGAAAAAACCAAAAAAGCTTGTTTTTCTTGTCTAACCGCTCAATTCCTGTGCAAATTGGCTACTATTGCCTGATATATTGAGCTAGACCATGAAATATCAATAAAGGCTCTGTGATCACATTTAAATCTGCTAACTGTGCATTTAAATAAAAAGTGTCACCTCCGGTTAAAATTAGCCGTTCAGCTTTGTTTAATAACCAGCCTTGCCTAATTGCACCAGTAACTGCAGCTAAACAGCCATTTTGTAAACACTCGATAGTATCTTTGCCTGGCTCAACCCGGCCATTAAGCGTTTCTTTATTAAATACCTTTGCCGTTTGCTGCACCACACTTTGCTGTTGCAACTGCAAACCAGGCATTATCCAGCCTCCCTGATGAGCTCCGCTTTCGTCAAGCCAATCAACAGTCAGGGCGGTACCGGCGTCAACGATCATAACGGACTGTTTCCCCAGTAGCTGCCTTGCACCTATCAACGCCAGCCAACGGTCAACACCAAGCAAATGTGGCTGAGCATAACAATTGGTTACACCATACGCATGCACTTCAGATTGTACCTGGTGCCATGGCAAATGATCTAGGGCAAGTGCAACCTTCAGGCTACTTAGGCGAGTGTCATTGGCTACGCAAGCAAAATAAACAGAGTAAATCGGCAAGTGCTTTACGCTTTCCGCGCTAATCTCTGTCAATGCAGTTATCTTGTCACCATAAAACAAGGCTGCCTTTTCCCGGGTATTACCAATATCCAGCAATAAATACATTTAGCCCCCAGCACGCAAACTTAATTCACCACCATAAAAGGTCTTAGTATCGTCCACGGTTTCAATAATAACTCCGCCCTGGTTATCTACCCCGCGGCAAATCCCGGTTATGGGTTCTTTGGCCAGCAATACTACCTTGCGATTTGCGTATAAATCATGCTGATTAAATTCAGCAGTAAACGCGCTAAAACCTGTTTCGCTAAATTGCGTCAATAGTATTGTAACCTGGCGTTGTAACTCGACTACCAGGTTGTTGCGGTCTATCTGCAGACCTGATGCGGTTCTGATGTCAGTATATGGCTGATCAATATATTGGTTGCTGTATTCTGGCATGCCAACGTTCAAGCCAATGCCAATAACCACGTCACAACCTGCATCTGCCTGGCCTGATAACTCAACCAGGATCCCAGCTAACTTCTGCTCATTTAAATAAATATCGTTTGGCCATTTTACCTTCGCTTGTAGGTTATATTGCTGCTGCAACACTCGGCAAACTGCCAAACCGATGACCAGACTTAAGCCCATTGCAGCAGGTACCCCCTGTTCTAGCCGCCAATAACAGGAGAAATATAAATTCGAACCAAAAGGAGAGTACCATGGCCGGCCACGCCTACCACGGCCTGCAGACTGCGCTTCTGCAACAATAACACTACCTGGCGCCATCACCTGCCCTGCTTGCAATCTGTTCAATAGCTGGCAATTGGTTGAGTCAGTAATATGTTGTACCAGAATTTGTGCACTACCAACTGGTTGGATGTTCTTTATCCTATTGGCATCAAGAAGCTGAATAGGGTGGGCCAGCTTGTAACCCCTACCTTTAACACTGAATACTTCAAGTCCATGCTGTTTAAGTTCATTCAGATAATTGGCTACAGCGGTGCGACTAACCCCAAGTTGTTCTGCCAGCCATTGGCCCGAATAAAACCCGCCGTCGGCCAGATAATGCAGTAACTGGCGCTGACATAATAAACTGGTTTTAGACATACTGTTGGCCATTGCCTTTCAGCAGTCTGACTTCTGGCTCAAGTGTTATCTGATAAGCTGTCCAAACTTTGGTCTGGATCTGAGTAATCAGTTGTAAGAGATCAGCAGCACAGCCTTCGCCATAGTTGACCAATACTAATGGTTGCTTTGGGTAACAACCGATATCATTAATTTGGTAGCCCTTAAAGCCTTGCTGATCGATAAGCCAGGCGGCAGGAACTTTTACCTGATGATCATCCTGGCGATATCCTGGCATTGCAGGGTAGCTTAGTTGCAAAAGCTCAAAATCAGCGCTACTGAGTACCGGATTTTTAAAAAAGCTGCCGCAATTCGCTAACTGCCGGTAGTCTGGTAGTTTACTATTTCGGGTAGCGATTACCTGTTGATATATGTCAGAAACTGAGCTGGTTACTGGCAAAGTATCCAAACCTTGATAACTAAGCACAGGTTTAGCCACTTTTGATAACTTTATCCCTACTGCAACAATAATACCCTTACCGGCGAATTCGTGCTTAAACACACTGTCACGATAACCAAATTTGCAATCGGCTACAGTCAGTCGCTGCAAACTTCTTGTTGACCAATCGTAGTAATCTACATAAGCACATACATCGGCAAACTCCACCCCATAGGCGCCAATGTTCTGCACCGGCGCTGCGCCGACAGAGCCCGGAATTAATGCCAGGTTTTCAATGCCCCATAACTCCCGGTTGACAACTGTAGTAACTAATTTATGCCAATTATGACCTGCCTCAATATGGAATAAACAGTTATCCTCAGTAGTCCAATGTTCAGTTATGTTACTGCCGGTATAGCGTACTAGCGGCCGAGATTGCGCTTCAAGGAATATAGTATTACTGCCCTCCCCTAAGACCTGTGGAACATTAGATGTATTAAGCTTTGCTAAATCGTCAATACAGCTAACTTCAATCACGGTAGCTAAACGGTTTTTCAGACGAAATGTAGAATAATGTTCTGCAGGCTGATCGTAGAGGATATGCATAGTATGACCACTAGAATAAGAGTGAATATTGTAAAGCTGATAATTACTCAACGCAATGCAAACTGTTGGCTTGGCGAAAGACCGGCATCACTGTACTACTCTACGAGTAGTTCACCGCCACTAAATCACAGGCAATAAAAAAGCCCCTGCTCTTTCGAGAGGGGCTGTTCTATTAATTGGGAGCCTGCGGGGCTGGCCTACCAGCGGTGTACTACTTTGCTCGGCGCTTCCTGTGCCTCGTCCCTGCGGGACCAGCTGAAGCTGTCCAAAAACGTTCACGACGTTTTGGTCGCATCGGGTCTCCCTGCTATGGCGACAAAACTGCCGG
>NZ_JBFJPY010000168.1:0-3444 GCF_041616895.1 Arsukibacterium sp. | reverse complement strand
GCCGGGCCATTAGTATGTTGCTGCAGTTGTTGCTGGTAATAGTCGGCAGCCTGCTGCATTAAGCTATAGTCATCGGCCTGTGCGGCAGGGCGGCTTGGGCCCTTGCCTTGTTCGCGCGGTACGTCCATATGCAGTTGCTTGGCCAGTTCTTCAATGGCTTCCACAAACTCCAGTTGCTCAAACTCCATCATAAAGCTGATGGCATTGCCATGGGCGCCACAACCAAAACAGTGATAGAACTGCTTATCGGGGCTGACAGTAAAGGATGGGCTTTTTTCGTTATGGAACGGGCAACAGGCAGAGTAGTTTTTACTACCTGCTTTTTTAAGGGGTACGCGTTGGTCGATCAGCTCTACAATGTCTGTTCTGGCGAGCAGATCATCAATAAACTGACGCGGAATTTGTCCTGCCACTAATGTCCTTTATATGCTTTCCAGAAAAAGACAAACCGTGCTCAAAGAACACGGTGTGCAGATATCGGCCTGAAACCTTATTGCGAACCTGCTAACTAATATCGCCAGTGGGCGACTAGACAGGTTAACGCCGGATGACTGTAATTAGTACAGGCGGATCCGACGTGCATTCTCGCGAGAAAGCTTTTTAGCATGGCGTTTTACCGCTGCCGCTTTCTTGCGCTTACGAACCCAGGTAGGCTTCTCGTAAAATTCTTTTGCGCGAACATCAGCTAACACGCCAGCTTTTTCACAAGAGCGCTTGAAACGACGTAACGCTACGTCAAAGGGTTCGTTTTCTTTTACTTTAACAACAGGCATTAAATTCTCACCTCGGTCAAACTTGGTTATCGGTAACCAATTACGATTAAAAATGGTGCGGCATTTTACGCAAAAACCCCTACCAATGTAAAGCGAATAAGTGATCTTAAATCAGATCTTCTGGCTCTGACACGGTGAAGCCGATACAATGCGCGCGTTAAAGGCCGGCAAGTGTACCTGAACTTTCTGGCCAGATCCTATTATTTGCTGATTTTTTTAACATGATTTTTGGGAAGACGATGCGCGTATTAGGTATAGAAACATCCTGTGATGAAACTGCTATTGCTATTTATGATAGTGAAAAAGGGCTGCTAAGCCATGTGCTGTATAGTCAGATCCCGTTGCATGCTGATTACGGCGGGGTAGTGCCTGAGCTGGCATCGCGCGATCATGTTAAAAAAACCTTACCTTTGATTAAGCAGGCGCTTAAGCAAGCGTGCTTAACTAGCAGCGATATTGATGGCGTAGCCTATACGGCAGGGCCTGGCTTAGCCGGGGCCTTGCTGGTCGGCGCCACCATAGGTCGCAGCCTGGCTTATGCCTGGCAGAAACCGGCGCTGGCGGTCCATCATATGGAAGGCCATTTATTAGCGCCGATGCTGGAAGATAATCCGCCGCCGTTTCCTTTTTTAGCGTTGCTGGTATCCGGCGGCCACACTCAGCTGGTTGGAGTGGAGAGTATTGGCCGATATGAGTTGCTGGGCGAGTCGATAGATGATGCGGCTGGCGAAGCCTTTGACAAAACAGCTAAGTTAATGGGCCTGGATTATCCCGGCGGCCCGTTGCTGGCAAAGCTGGCATTAACCGGCGACAGTAAAAAATATAAGTTCCCCCGGCCAATGACCGACCGACCCGGGCTTGATTTCAGCTTTAGCGGCCTGAAAACCTCGGCGGCTAATGTAATTGCCAAGGAAGGCAGCAGCGAGCAGGTGCAGGCCGATATTGCTGCCTCGTTTCAACAGGCGGTGGTGGATACCTTAGTGATAAAATGCGAGCGGGCGCTAGAGCAAACGGGTTATCAGCGGCTGGTTATTGCCGGTGGCGTCAGTGCCAACCTGTCACTGCGGGAGCAGTTGGCGGTGCTGTTAAAGCGCCGGGGTGGTGCAGTATATTATCCGCGTAAAGAGTTTTGTACGGATAATGGCGCAATGATTGCTTATGTAGGGTGTCAGCGCTTACAGGCCGGCCAGCAACAAGATTTAACCATTGGCGTAACGCCTCGCTGGCCAATGCAGGATTTGGCGCCGGTTTAAACCGGGAGATACTGAACTTTGAAAGCTGAAGGTTGGAATCCCGATCTAGGCGCCACAGAGTGTCTGAGTGAGTGCGCCAGCGCGAGCGAATTGCTGTGGCGAGCCAGAGCGGGAGTTGCAACCGTAAGCCAGGCCGGTTAAACAGTATTCCAACCTCGCTTTGAAAGGTTTGTGCATTATAAGAGATGCGTGCGCAAATTCATCAAGATGGGCAGAAACTTACTCGCGAATGCGTTTGCTCTTATCCCACACTTTACTTTCTTTACCCTTATACAGCCGGACAATATTCTGGCGATGGCGGGCAATGATTAAAATGCTCAGCATTAATACCGGGATGGTATATAACGGCTTTATCCACCAGGTAAACAGCGGTGCTAATGCCACGGTAATAATAGCGGCTAACGACGAGTAGCCACTTACTGCAACCAGTAAAATCCAGCTGGCGATGAGCAGCCCGGCCAGATCCAAGCCAATTGGCATCATAGCGCCAAAGGCGGTAGCCACCGCCTTGCCACCTTTAAAGCCAAAAAACACCGGGTAAATGTGGCCTAAACAGGCACAAATGGCGATAGCACCGAGCCAGATGGGTTCAATTTCTAAAAAGTATGAGCCCCAGACCGGAATAGTGCCTTTTAAGATATCAAACACCAACACTAATATTGCCGGGAAAGCGCCGCCGAGGCGTAACACATTAGTGGCGCCTGGGTTACCTGAACCGTGAAAGCGGGGATCGGGCAGGCGAAAAAGCTGGCATACCAGCACTGCTGATGACACCGAGCCTAATAAATAGGCAGCAAACATCATAATAACAATCAGCAGGGTCATTCCGACGGTTCCTCAGCACCAGTTTTTACGATAAGATTGCCGCTCGCTTTACAGCAGCAGAATAAGGGCTTGGTGGCTATTTACCTATCCGACCAGCCTACCTTAAACGAAAAATAACGCAATCCGGATTTAACTGAATGGACATAGTTTTTATAAAACAGCTACAAGTCGATACCGTTATCGGGGTTTACGACTGGGAGAAATCCATTCAGCAGCGGTTGTTGCTTGATTTAACCCTGACAGCTGACCAGCGTATCGCCGCTGCCAAAGATGATATTAGTCTGACCCTCGATTATGCCGTTATTGCTGAAAAAGTGATCACGCTGATCACTGCCCAGCCGATAGAGCTGATTGAAACCGTAGCAGAACGGGTGGCCAGTATGTTACTGACAGAATTTGCGACCAGTAAAGTGGAAGTTACCGTTAGTAAGCCCGGTGCAGTGGCACAGGCGCAAACGGTAGGGGTGCATATTGTTCGCACCGCTGGCCTGGCTAAGAAGCCTCTAACGTCTGCGCGGGAGCAAGCCTGATGGCTCGTATTTTTATCAGTATTGGCAGCAACACAGACCGCGAGCATTATGTCCGGGCCGGCG
>NZ_JBFJPY010000167.1:0-3472 GCF_041616895.1 Arsukibacterium sp. | reverse complement strand
CTATACTAAAGCTAAACAGGGGCGTTACTGATCTGCCGGCTAATTCGCTAAGCGAGTAACACATGAGTGAGTCTCAACAAATTTTATTTGCCAACGTTGATAACTGTTGTTATTTCAAACTATGTGGTGAGCTGCGTTATACCAATGCTACTGGTATGGACGACTTAATTGAACAATTATTCAGCGAGCCAACGCCCTGCGCCCAGGTGGTTATCGATTTAAATCAGGCAACCTTTATCGATAGTACCTATGTCGGTTTGCTAGCCAGTATCGCCCGTTATTGCCAGCAGCAACAAATGCCAAAACCGACCCTTTTTTCGACCGACTCTGAAATTAATGAATTGCTGTATAGTTTATGTCTAGAGCAGGCATTTCAAATTGTTGAAAAGCCAACGAACGTGGACACTGAAATGAGCCATATCGACACTCAGGCTTACAGTGAGCAGGAGCAGGGGCAGATGATTTTGCGAGCGCATCAGGCATTAATCGACCTGAACGATAAAAATAAAGCAGAGTTTCAGCCGTTAGTGAGCATGTTACAACAACAATTAAAATAGGTTTTGTTAGTCACAACGAGGCCTTGAACCTTGCATACGTTGCGCGCTTATCCTCACTGAAAGTCGGCGGTTTCCAGATACACTTCGGTAGCCTCAATGCCCATCGCATTCAGTTGCTGCAGCGCTGTTACATCAGCCGGCGCTTTTAAGACCAGTGGTTCGCTAATAGGGCGCTCTGTGCGCAATATCTGATCATAACTGGGGGTTGCGGCAATCTGATGGATTAAAAAATAACTCGAATGAATTTTTAATACGTCATACCGTGCTTCATTCGCGCTGCCTGCTTGCTGAATTGGTCTGATATAGAGTTGGCGGGCAAAATTTACCGCTACGTTATCAAACCAGACACTGCCGCCCCGTTCAAAATGGCCATGATAGAGCGCAGCGTTAACCGTAATGCTTTGGCCATCTATTAATTTAGTTAAGTCAAATTGCTGCGGCAGGATGGTCATCTGCTGTTTTTTTTGCAGCGTGGCTAACACGGCGTTGTGCTCAGTGGGGGGCAGGGTTATCTGGTAAATAAGCTGATAATTATGCGGCGGTTGATAAAGTGGTAAATGTGAGGCCAGTAAAATATCATCAGCAGCAAATAACACCATGCCATGCTCTCCAACATAACTATGCTGGACTTTTGATTGTGTCGATTGTGTCGCTTGTGTCGCTGACGCCGATAGCGGCAGGATACTCCAGCTAATACTCATTACAAATAATAATAACAAACGCATAATACATCCCGTTTAACAGACAACTATAAACAAAGTTTAGCGGCTAACCGGATAAAATCCCAATTGAAGTGGCTTAGCTCGCTATTTTGCTGACATCCAGCCGGAACCATTAACAAAATCTACAACGATGTGAAAAGCATAAATATTGCTACGCTTGATATTTGCCTTGTACCGATACCGTATTGTAAAAAATATGAAATCGATGTAGTGTCAGCAGCCCGTTATTTAAGAGCGATGAGCACCAGGTATTACAGACGCAGATTGTAATATCTATACGACGGAGCGGCGGCTTGTTGGCAAAGCAGATAGTTAATAATTTGAGCAAAGAGATTGAGATGAACGACGTTTATGCAGCACCAAAATCAGACGTTACTTTAACGGGGCAACCAGATAATAATTCAGGAATGAAACAAAACACAGTACCAGATGGAATTGCAGGCTTTAGTTGGGGCGCATTTTCGTTAAATTGGATATGGGGTGGTTTTAACAAAACATATATTGGTTTTCTGGCACTGGTTCCTTATATCGGCTTTATTGTGGCTATCTACCTGGGATTCAAAGGGCGTGAGCTTGCTTGGAAAAACAAGAAATGGGATAGCGTAGAGCATTTTAACCGCGTACAGAAAAAATGGTCTATCTGGGGTTTGTGTTTATTGTTTATTCCACTTATCGGTATTATCGCTGCCATTGCTATTCCTGCTTATCAAGACTACGTACTTCGCGCTGGTGGTATTTAAAAAATAGCAGGAGTCATGAGTTATTTCAGGCTCTTGCTGCTCCCCCCCAGCCGTATCAGATAAACATCGGTTCGATGTAGCCTGCGCCAGATCAAAGTTTGTTCTGTAAAGTGGCTTTATACTGATGCCCACGTTACCAACATGCGCTCAAAGAGGTCATGATGCAACAGGTAGAATGGGATCCGAAGTTAATCAGTAAGTACAATATTAACGGCCCGCGTTATACTTCTTATCCTACCGCGCTGGCGCTAACGCCTGATTTTGATCCGGCGCTGATGCGCGCTGCCCTTGAACATAGCCCGGCGCAGCTCAGCGTGTATCTGCATATCCCATTTTGCCATAAGCTCTGTTATTACTGCGGCTGCAATAAGGTGGTTACCCGCCACCAGCATAAAGCTGATATTTATCTGGATGGGCTGGCGGCAGAAATGGCGATGTATGCGCCGCTGCTTAGTGATAAAAGTATTAACCAGCTTCATTTGGGCGGCGGTACGCCGACCTTTTTAACGGAAGAACAGCTAAGCCGCTTAATGGCATTGTTGCAGCAACACTTTACTATTAACAATGATGCTGAAATAAGCATTGAAATAGACCCGCGTAGCTGCAGCGATAACAAGCTGCGCCATTTGCGTGAGCTTGGCTTTAACCGGGTAAGTTTTGGCGTACAGGATTTAGACGAGAAAGTACAAATTGCCATTAACCGGGTGCAGGATACTGAGCTTATCCGTCATCAGGTTAAGCTAAGCCGGGAGTTGGGTTTTAGCTCCATTAATCTGGATTTAATTTATGGTTTGGCTTTTCAGCAGCCTGCCACCTTTAGTGCAACAATAGATGAAATTATCCGACTTAACCCTGATCGTATTTCGTTGTTCAGTTACGCTCATCTGCCGGAGCGTTTTGCCGCCCAGCGTAAAATTACCGATAGCAGCCTGCCAGATGCACCGTTAAAGCTGGAGCTGATGCAACAGGCAATAAACCGCTTTGTTGGTGCTGGTTATCAGTTTATTGGTATGGACCATTTTGCCAGGCCCGATGATGCGCTGGCCAAAGCGCAGCAGGAGGGTAAACTGCAACGCAACTTTCAGGGCTATACCACTGCCGGGCAGGATGCCTTAATTGGCCTTGGTGTTTCCAGCATCAGCCAGGTAAGTGGGGTGCTGTGGCAGAACAGCAAAAACTTACCCGCCTATTATCTGGCTATCGATGCGGCAAAACTGCCGCTGGAGCGAGGCTTTAGTTTAAACCGGGATGATAAAATCCGTGCAGCGCTGATCAGCCAGTTAATCTGTCATTTTCAGTTAGATATAGAGACGTTTTGTCAGCAATGGCAGCTTACGGGTTTCTGGTGTTACTTTAGCGAGGCATTAGAACAGCTGCAGCCGTTTGTTGAAGATGGTCTGGTGGAAGTTACTGCAGGGCAAATAAAAGTAAACCCTGCCGGCAGGCTTTGGGT
>NZ_JBFJPY010000166.1:0-3651 GCF_041616895.1 Arsukibacterium sp. | reverse complement strand
AGCTGAATGTCAACAGCTTGGGGCGAAACATCAGGCGTTGCTGAACGATCTGGCGTTATTGGACGAACGCCAGCAACAGGCGCAATATGTTTTAGATGAGCATGCTGAAGAGGAGCAGAACCTGCAACATCTCCAGCAACAAGCTCAGCTGGCGTTGCAGCAAAGCCGCGAGCGTTTCGAGCAGCACAAAGAGCAATGCCGCCAGCTACAAACGCAGCTTACGGTGGCCGAGCGACAGCAGCAGGGGTTAGCACAGAACCTGCAACGGGCCCAGTTGCAACTGGCGCAACTGCGTGAGCAAATTTATAGCCTGGAGCAACAGCTTAATGAAAACGACGAGCCGGAAATTGTGCTGCAGGAGCAATTGCAGGAGGCGCTGTTAAACCGGCAGGACGCCGAGCAGGCGATGGTAGCAGCAACTGATCGACTGGCTGGTTTAGAGCAGAAAATGCGTGAGCTGGAGCAGGGGCAGCAAGGTATTATGCAGCAGCTGAACCAGAAACGGCAGCATCTTGAATCCTTACGCCTGGACGCTGAAGGATGTCGGATCCGCGCTAACAATATGCTGGAACTGCTGCGCGAACAGCAGGTCAGTATTAAAGATGTGATGCCACAATTAGCCGCAGACGCCGAAGAAACGCTGTGGCAGCAACAACTGGATAAAACTGCAGAAGCCGTGAGCCGGCTGGGGGCAATTAATCTGGCGGCTATTGATGAATATGAACAACAGAGCGAACGTAAGCGTTATCTGGACAGCCAGCATGACGACTTAACCGGTGCGCTCGATACGCTTGAGACGGCGATGCGTAAAATTGACAAAGAAACCCGGCAAAAGTTTAAAGACACCTTTGAGCAGGTAAACGAGGGCTTAAAAGGGCTGTTTCCGAAAGTGTTTGGCGGCGGCAGTGCCTACCTGGATCTTACCGAAGATGACCTACTGGAAACGGGTGTCACTATTATGGCCAGACCGCCTGGCAAAAAAAACAGTACAATTCATTTATTATCGGGTGGTGAAAAAGCGCTAACGGCCTTATCATTGGTGTTTTCCATATTCAGACTGAATCCAGCGCCTTTTTGTATGCTGGATGAAGTAGATGCACCGTTAGACGATGCGAACGTTGGCCGGTTTTGTAATCTGGTTCGGGAAATGTCGGAAACCGTGCAATTTATTTATATTAGCCACAATAAAATTGCCATGGAAATGGCAGCACAGCTGATGGGCGTCACGATGCAAGAGCCTGGGGTATCGCGGGTGGTGGCTGTGGATGTGGATGATGCTGTCAAGCTGGCAGTAGCCTGATAACATAAAAAGGTACAATTATGGCTGATGAGTTGAGATTGGTATTAATTATTATCGGGGCGCTGGTGCTGGGCGGCCTGTTTATTCATGGACTTTGGACGGTAAGAAAAAATAACCGCCAGACAAATCATCGTTATCATCCTGACGAGGCCACGCCGCCAACCGCTGCAGACCAAAGTGAAGGCTTTGACGATTTAGGTGTTGGTCCGGTGCGGGTGGTGAAATCGCGCAGCGGCGGGCCTGCTGCTGCCGATACGGCGCGCACAGAGCCAAAAATTAGCCCGGCGTCAGTCAAGCCGGCTGCACAGCCTAAGCAAAGCAGTCATAGTCAGGATTTTTCCCGACAGCAGCCTGAGTTTGATTTTGATGGCCCGGATCAGAAAACCGAACCGGCAATTAATTTCAGTGCGCTGGCCGATGATGAAAAACCACGCCGCTCTTCGCCTGATAACGCGACCCGCCAGGTTGATGACCGCGTGGATGCGGAAGCCGCACCTGAGCAAAAATCGGGCCATCAGCCTTCTGAAGTATTAATTTTGTATGTGTTGCTGCCTGAAGGGCGTGACATTAAAGGTCCTGATTTACTGTCGGCGTTGTTACCCCTTGGCTTTAAATATGGCGACATGGATATTTTTCATCGTCATCTGGACAGTGCCGGTGGCGGTGATGTGTTATTCAGCCTGGCCAATATGTTTAACCCGGGCACCTTTGACTTGGAACAAATTGATAAAATCAGTACCCGGGGGCTGAGCTTGTTTATGACCCTGCCAGGGCCAGGTGAGCCGCTGCAGAATTTTAATTTAATGCACAATGCGGCAAAAAAACTGGCCGAAGAGTTCGGTGGTCAGGTGCTGGATGGTCAGCGCAGTGTGTTAACGGTGCAGACCGTTCGTCATTATGTTGATAAAATACGTGAATTCCAGCGCCAGCAGCTTATTCATGGCTAACGCCAGACATTAATTTAATACGGCAGGGCTTTCCCTGCCGTTTTTCATTCGGTAGTGAAAGAAAATGAGCGATTCCAAAAAAGCCAGAATGCGAGAACTGACAGACCAGTTGCAGCAATATTCTCATGCATATTACAACTTAAACCAGACCATGGTTCCTGATGCAGAATACGACGTGTTATTCGACGAGCTGGTTGCACTGGAAGCGGCATTTCCTGAGAGTGTTCAGCCGCATTCGCCGACCCAGCGGGTGGGCGCAACACCACTGGATAAATTCAGCCAGTTTGAGCATGCCCTACCAATGTTGTCGCTTGAAAAAGCCAAGACAGAAGACGAACTTATTCAGTTTAACAAGCGTATATCCGACAGTCTGGACGTTGAGAGCGACATGGTATTTTGTTGTGAGCCAAAGCTCGATGGAGTGGCGCTCAGTTTACATTATCAGCATGGCGTTTTAGCAAGAGCGGTAACCAGAGGTGATGGTTTTACTGGTGAAGATGTTACCCATAACGCCCGGACCATTAAATCTATCCCATTAAAACTATTGGGAGCCGACCAGCCGGCCATGCTCGAGGTTCGGGGCGAAGCATACATTCCCCTTGACTTGTTTGCCCAAATGAACGAACGCTCAGGCAGCAGCGGTGAGAAGCTATTTGCTAATCCACGCAACGCCGCATCTGGCAGCTTGAGGCAGCTTGACGCTAAAATTGCCTCATCCAGACCGCTCTCTTTTAGTGCCTATTCGGTTGGTGATGTTGATGACGAGCACGCAAAGCTTGATCAGAGCAGTCACTACGCCAGACTGTTACAACTGCAACGTATGGGGTTAGCAGTCAGTCCACTTCTTAAAAAGGTTACCGGTATAAATGCCGTTATTGACTATTGCCAGGATATTCTGCAGCAACGTGATACGCTTGGTTTTGAAATTGATGGTGTTGTTATCAAGGTGGATAGTCTGGCTCAGCAGCAGGCATTGGGCTTTGTCGCAAGGGCGCCACGCTGGGCTATTGCCTTCAAGTTTCCGGCACAGGAGCAACTTACCACCTTGCTCGATGTTGAGTTTCAGGTGGGTCGTACGGGCGCCATTACCCCGGTAGCGCGCTTGGCCCCGGTCGTGGTAGGCGGGGTGACTGTCAGTAATGCCACCTTGCATAACCAGGACGAAATTAACCGGCTGGGGATTAAAATAGGTGACACGGTGACAGTGCGCCGGGCGGGTGATGTTATTCCACAGATTGTCGCGGTATTAATGGACCGTCGACAAGCGCAGGCACGCGATATTATCTTTCCGGCAAGTTGCCCGGTTTGTCATTCCGCGGTAGAACGGGTGAGTGGTGAGGCGGTGGCGCGTTGCAGTGGCGGCTTGTTTTGTCCGGCCCAGTTAAAAGAGTCAATTAAACATTT
>NZ_JBFJPY010000165.1:0-3656 GCF_041616895.1 Arsukibacterium sp. | reverse complement strand
GACGCACGCCATTATTTTTCCTGGTTGGGATGTCGCTGAGTTAGGGCATCCCTTTTTATCTGCTAATAACGTTACAGCTTGCAGCATGCTAATCAATAACCGGGGCAGGCAAGACCTTGCCAGGTTAGATCCGCGGAAAAAGTACCAAGTGGTCCAGGTCAAGCCGGATCCCAATGTGCTCACCAATGGCATGGTTATGATGGCTCAACGCTAAACAATATACCTGCTCACCACCACTAAGTTCTAATGTGTACAGAATGTGGGAGCCCCGGAAAGACTTCTCCAACACTTTGGCGGTAATGCCACTGGCATCATCATGGACAATATCATCCGGGCGGATCAAAACATCTACTTTATCGCCCGTATTGGCATTTTGCAGATAACGCTGATTAAAGATCCCCAGACAAGTTTGCACCCGCCTGGCATCCAGCATCTCTCCGGGTAACATCACGCCCCGGCCAACAAAGTCCGCGACAAACCTGCTGGCGGGCTTGTGGTAAAGCTCGTAAGGCGTTGCCCATTGCTGTAACTTACCATGTTGCATTACCCCCACCATATCGGCCATGGTAAAGGCTTCAAACTGATCATGGGTCACCATGACGGCGGTAATTTTTAACTGCTGTAAAATCTGTCTGATGTCACGCGCCAGCGCTTCACGTAATTCTGCATCCAGGCTGGAAAAGGGTTCATCCAGCAACAACACTTTCGGTTCTGGCGCCAACGCTCTGGCCAGGGCCACCCGCTGCTGCTGCCCGCCCGATAGCTGATGGGGGTACCGGCTTGCCAGATCGGGCAAACCAACCAGCTGCAATAGCTGCTTCACTTTATCCTGCTTAAACTTACTGCTTTGCCCTTGCAGCCCAAAACTAATATTATCGGCAACCGATAAATGCGGAAACAGGGCAAAGTCCTGGAATACCATGCCGACCCGGCGCTGCTCGGTCGCGAGCTGGGTCTGCTGATCACTGACCAGACGTTGTTGCAGGCTGATACTGCCACTGGCTGCCGGCTCAAAGCCAGCAATAGCGCGCAACAATGTGGTTTTCCCACATCCGGAAGGACCAACCAGACAACCAATCTGGCCTTCAGCCAACGCCAGGCTGACATCTTTTACCACGACATGCGGGCCATAGGCGACTGCCAGCGTATCCAGAACTAACATGCTTAAGATCCTCTGCTGTTATCCAGCGTCCGTGATAATAAAATAACCGGAATAATACTGACACACACGATGGCAAGTGCCGGCAGGGCGGCATCTGCCAGACGCTCATCTGAGGCAAGCTCGTACGTCCGCACCGCCAGGGTATTAAAATTAAACGGCCGTAAAATCAGGGTAGCCGGCAGCTCTTTAAGTACATCAACAAATACCAGCATCAGTGCGGTTAATACGCTGCCCCGCAGCAGCGGCACATGCACCCGGCGCAATACCTGCAACGGGCTGGCGCCCAATGAACGTGCTGCGTTATCCATACTGGGCTTAATTCGTTCAAGACCGGCTTCTACGCTATGCAGTGACACCGCCAGAAAACGCACGCTGTAAGCTAGCAATAATGCGAATAAGGTACCCGATAACAGCAAACCGGTTCGGATATCAAACCATTGCTCGGCCAGTAAATCAATGTTTCGGTCCAGCCAGGCCAGCGGTAACATCACACCAATAGCAATAACGGTGCCCGGAATAGCGTAGCCAAGCGCCGCCAACCTTACCGGCAGGCGCACCAGCGGATCACGGCGCAGCCTACTGGCATAGCCAAATAACAACGCAAGCATTACCGACACTATTGCGGCCAATGCCGCCAGACTGAAGCTATTCCAGATTAACCGGCCAAAATCTGCGGTGAGCAGAGTTAACCAGTTTGGCAGCGCCCAACTGGCAAGCTGAATAGCAGGAACGATAAAACCGAGTAATACCGGCAGTAGGCATAGCAGGGCTACCAGTAGCTGGCGGCCGGGGCTTAATAGCCGCAATGCGCTGATTTGCTGGCGCTGGCCCTGAAAAAAATACCGAATTTTACGCCTTGACCATTGCTCCAGCACTAACAACACCAACACAAAGCTACTGAGTAAGGCCGCCAGTTGCGCCGCCCCCTCCTGACTTCCCATACCAAACCAGGTACGGAAAATGCCCGTGGTAAAGGTAGCAATTCCAAAATATTGTACCGTGCCATAATCGGCAAACGCTTCCATCATTGCCAGCGCGACCCCGGTTAGCAGTGCCGGGCGGGCCAATGGTAACGCCACCTTCCAGAAATGCTGTCGTGGGCTGAAACCTAAGGTACGGCTGGCTTCAAGCATACTGGTTGATTGCTCACGAAACGCACTACGGGCTAACATATAAACGTACGGATACAGCACCAGTGACAACATCAGAATGGCACCGCCAAGCGAGCGAATTTCCGGAAACCAGTAATCGCCATAAGCCCAGCCAAAATAGGCACGCAGGCCGCTTTGCACCGGTCCGGCAAAATCAAGCATACCGGTATAGGTATAGGCAATAATATAGGCAGGCATCGCCAGTGGCAGTAATAACAACCATTGCAACACTCGCCGGCCAACAAACTGGTACTGGCTTACCAGCCAGGCCGCACCGGTGCCAATAGCTAACGCCCCCATGCCGGTGCCAAGCGCCAATAATAATGAATTAACAATGTAGTCGGCCAGCACGGTTTGTCGCAGATGGCGCCACACCTCAATATCAGGGCTGAACACACTGCCGAAAACGACTAATACCGGCATTGCTAACAGCAATGCCGGTATTAGTACTGACCAACGCCAGATATCTACTTTGAACGACAGCATACTTCTCCGTTGCTGATCCAGCCTGGCCGTTAACGCCAGCCTGCGCGGTCCATTACCCGAATGGCCTCGCCATTTAGCTCGCCCAATTTATCCAGATTTAGCTTGTCGGCTTTAAAGTCACCAAAACTTTGCAGCAGCTCGCTAGCTTGCACGCCCTGTACCACAGGGTATTCGTGATTTTGCTCGGCATACCATTGCTGGGCCTCCTCTGTCACCATATACTCCAGTAACCGCACAGCATTGGCTTTATTTGGCGCATGGGCAGCAACACCTGCTCCTGAGATATTAACGTGTACGCCGTTGCCTGCTTGATCAGGCCAAAAAACTCTAACTTTTTCCGCGGTAGCGCGCTGCTCTGAGTCAGCCAGCATGCCGCCTAAATAATAGGTGTTGGCAATGGCAATATCACAAACCCCACTCGCCGCTGCGCTTATTTGGTCACGATCACCGCCACGTGGCGGCCTGGCAAAGTTTGCGACCAGACCTTTTACCCATTGCTCTGCAGCTGCAGCACCTTCATGCGCAATCAAACCCGCAACCATAGACTGGTTATAAATATTATCTGATGAGCGAATACAAATGCGACCACGCCATTTTGGACTGGCTAAATCAGCATAGGTTGACAGTTCTTGCGCTGTTACCTTGCCTGGCACATACATAATAGGTCTGGCACGCATGGTTAAACCGTACCACTGGCCAGCCGGATCACGCAGTTCTGCTGGAATAGCCGAGCTCAGCGTTTCAGACTCGATGCTTTGCAATACCCCCTGAGTTTTGGCACGGTATAAGCGGCCCACATCGGTACTGATCAATACATCAGCAGGACTGTTGCGCCCTTCACTGGCCAATCGGCTAAT
>NZ_JBFJPY010000164.1:0-3722 GCF_041616895.1 Arsukibacterium sp. | reverse complement strand
CAAGACAGCTTTGGTACTGCCTGTAATGTTACCGGTGATGGCGCCATTGCCGTGCTGGTTGATAAGGCTGAATAGTTATGAAAAGGGCTGACAGGTTGCAACTCCCGTTCCGGCTCGCCACAGCAACTCGCCCTTCGCCTGCGGCAGGGCTCAGACACTCTGTGGCGCCCGATCCGTGATTCCAACCCGCAGCCTGACGTAGCCTGATTTGCCATGTAATCATGCAAATAAAACAGCCCGCTTTTGCGGGCTGTTTTATTACTAAGTTCAGGCGTTATTTTTTTATCTTAACCGGCCGCTGCCAGCCTTCGATATGCCGCTGCTTTGCCCTGGCAACCACCAGCTCGCCATCGGCGGCGTCACGTGTTAGTACGCTGCCAGCGCCCACTGTAGCATTAACACCTACCGTTACCGGAGCCACTAACGAACTGTTAGATCCAATAAAGGCACCATCGTGAATGGTAGTAACAAACTTATTGGCACCGTCGTAGTTACAGGTAATGGTGCCGGCACCCACATTCACTTTACTGCCAATTACTGCATCGCCTAAGTAGGTTAAGTGGTTGGCTTTTGAGCCTTTACCCAGGGTGGTTTTCTTCATTTCAACAAAGTTGCCAACATGACTGTCGTCCAGCATCACGCTATCTGGCCGCAGGCGGGCATAGGGACCAACGGAGCAGTCGCTGCCAACCGTGGCTTTTTCAATCATTGAGTTGGCTTTAATTTCGGTGTTATCACCAATGGTGCAGTCTTTTAAAATACAGTTGGCACCAATAGTAACGCCTTTCCCCAGCACCACTTTGCCTTCGAAAATAACGTTGATGTCGATCATGACATCATTACCCACCTCCACCGAACCACGAATATCTATGCGGGCCGGGTCGCGCAGGTTAGCGCCAGAAAGCATTAATTCCTCTGCTTTACGTTGCTGGTAAGCTCGCTCCAATGCGGCTAATTGCACCCGGTTGTTAGCACCCTCCACTTCCATGGCATCTTGCGGTTGGGCGGTAGTAATTTCTACCCCTTCGCTGTGCGCCATGGCGATAACGTCGGTTAAATAGTATTCGCCTTGGGCGTTGCTGTTTGATAGCTTACCCAGCCAGTTTTTTAGCTGCTTGCCTGGCAGCGCCATAATGCCGCTGTTTACTTCGTTTATCAGCAGCTGCTGCGGATTGGCGTCTTTCTGCTCGACAATACCAACAACCATACCGTTTTCCCGGACAATCCGGCCATAGCCTGTCGGGTTAGCTAAATTTACTGTTAAAATCGCCAGACCATTAGCAGGCTTTGCCGCTAACAGTTGCTGTAACGTTTCGAGCCGGGTAAGGGGTACATCACCGTACAGCACCAGCACGGTATCGTCATCAGCGATATTCGGGTTAGCCTGGGCGACCGCATGGCCGGTACCAAGTTGTTCAGCCTGTAATACCCAGTGCAATGGCTGCTCGCCCAACGCGGTTTTTAAGGCTTCTGCGCCATAGCCATAAACCAATTGCGGTTTAGCAGCGCCTAGCGCACGAGCGGTATCAATAACATGCTGTACCATTGGTCGTTCGGCTACTTTGTGCAACACCTTGGGTAAGTCTGATTTCATCCGTGTGCCTTTTCCGGCCGCCAGAATGACTACGTTTAATGCCATAAAATAAATCCCTGTAATCGTGGATCGTCAATATTACGCTTATGCTAATAGGTGCTTATTCTAATAGATATAGCCGCAGATTACAGGCTTGGCGTGAAGTTTTGCTGAATGAAAAACGCCACCTTGCGGTGGCGCTTTATATTTACAGTTTGACTGAGATTAGTTTTTTTCAGTCTCACCAATATATTTATCAAAGAAGGCGAGCATTTTCTGCCAGCGCTCAACGTTGTTTTCCGGTTTATAGAAACCATGGCCTTCTTTTTCTTTTACCAGCCATTCATAAGGGTGATTACGTTTTTCTAGCTCTTCCCGTAAACGGTTGGCATGGATTATAGGTACCCGGCGATCCTCTTCACCGTGAATAATAAATACCGGCGCTTTTAATTTATCCAGGTGCTTTATCGGTGACTGCGCATCTAACTGCGCCTGATCACGGCCAATCGCCATTTCCAGATAATTAATACCACTTTTCCGCTCCTGAATGTCGCCATCGGTATACATCAGGTTTAAGTCAAACACCCCGACAAAGCCCACAGTGCATTTGTATAGATCAGGCTCACGCACCGCACTCATTAATGCCGCATAGCCACCATAAGAGCCACCGTAAGCACACACCCGATTTTTATCGACGATACCTTGCTCGACCAAATGCATGACACCGTCGGTCATATCATCAATCATGGTGGTACCCCAGTTCTGATAACCGGCTTGCAAAAAACTGCGACCAAAACCACCCGAACCGCGGAAATTTGGCTGTAGCACGGCATAACCATGCTGAGCGAGTACTTTGGCATCAGTATCAATTTCCAACACATCACGCGGCCCGTGTGGGCCACCATGCGGCAACATTATCAGCGGCAGGTTCTTTACTTTTTTGTCCGGAGGTAAGGTTAAAATGGCATGAATATCTAAACCGTCACGGCTTTTATAAATAATAGCTGTAGTCTGGGCTAAAAGCTCTGGCTTCATCCAGGGACGGCCATTCAGTAAAAAGCTCAGCTGATTATTTTTAGTATCAAACAGGTAAAACTCTGGCGGATGGTTAGCCGAGCGCACGGTAAGCACTAAAATACTGTTATCGCGGGTTGCTGAATTGATAGCAATTTTTTTACCCGGGAAGGCCGCTTTCAGGCTTTGCAAATATCCACTGAACGTTTTGTCTTTAATATCAGCAAAAAAGACATCCTCATGAGTGTCATACTCATATGAAGCACCAATTACCTCTCTTAAATAGCCATCTTCAAAGCTGAATTTGGGAGCAACATCCACTTTAGGATGATGAGCCAGTACTTCTTCCTTACCGGTTTCCGGCTCCATGATGCTAATGGCTTTAGTATCAGTCTGGGTATCACTTAAGCCTACTACCCGTTTATTATCAGGTAAAAACGCTATTGGCATAAAACTGCCATCACGCTGACCATAGCGGCGCAGGGTTTGCCAGTCAGATTTCTCATCTTTCCGGTACATTAGTACCATTTCATTGTCATTGTCCTGATCTTCACCAACCGCCATCCGGGCAATACCAATGTTGTCGGTAATCATACCGGAAGAGCGCATTGGCGCCCGGGCAATTTGCCGGGTGCGACCATTTTCAATATTCAGCCTTTTGACCAGACTAAAAGACCCCCGTCGGTTAGGGGTACTGGTTGCAATCAGCACGAATTTATCTTCGTCAGGTAGGTAGTTAATCACCTGAGCGGCGTCTTTCTCATGATCTGCCCGATAACCGGTCAACATTCTGGCATTTGAGCCATCGGCGTTCACTGCAAATATTTCACCTGTGCCTACTGGCTGCTCCAGCGCACCAATATCCCGCACCAGGGTGATTAACAAGCGCTCACTAGTAGCCCAGTCAAATGAACCAATGGAGTCACGGCCGGTAAAATGGCGAACGCTAATAATCTTATTTGACTTAATATCAATCACATTCAGGTAAATATTACCTTCATCGCTGCGGCTGGTGGCCGCCAGATATTTGCCGGTTGGCGAAATTTCAATTTCCAAAAACTGAGATTGTCTTGCGTAGTCTTCAAGGGTCAGTTCTGCGGCCTGAACACCGTTAAAGGCGAAAAGCAGCCAACTT
>NZ_JBFJPY010000163.1:0-3746 GCF_041616895.1 Arsukibacterium sp. | reverse complement strand
GGTGAACAAAATGGTGTGCTAAAAGCCTGGGTTGACCAGCAGCAGGTGTTTGAGCGCAGTAATATTCGTTTTCGGGATACCAGCGATCTTAAAATAGAACGGTTATGGCTGAATTTTTATCATGGCGGCACCGCCAAGCCGGCGCAGAGAATGGAGCTGTATATTGATAACGTCATTCTGGCTACTGAATAACGTTTGTCAAATTAAAATGGCCAGCTTGTTGGTGTCAGCTGCTGGCTATTAAGGCGTTTTATTGATATAAATGCATGGCAATTTACTCAATAAAATGGATTTTCTGTAATGCCCTCCTCACCAGGCCAGGATAGCCAGGATCAGCAAGACCAATCCCAGAATAACCATACCCATAATAAGGTGTATTCCGGCTCGGTTTTTATGCTGATTACCCGCTTAAGTATCAAGTCAATTGGCATTGTCAGCTCTATTTTTCTGGCCCGTTTATTAACACCGGAAGATTTCGGCCTGGTGGCCATCACTGTGGCTATTTATGCCTTTATTGAACTGTTTGGCGCGCTCGCGCTTGGTACCGCGCTAATTCAGCAAAAAACCAATAATATTGATGATTACAACAGTGCCTGGACCTTTAATGTGCTGTTTGGCATGGTTGCAGCGTTATGTCTGGTACTGATAGCTCCGCTGGTCGCGAGCTTTTATCAGGATGACCGATTGCAAGACGTGCTGTATATAATGGCTTTTGTCAGTGGATTATCGGGTTTACATAATATTGGCGTTGTTAACTTTCAGCGAGATTTAAATTTCCGTAAAGAGCTGCAACTGCAACTAGTGCCTAAAGTTATCAGCTTTGTTATCACCCTAGGCCTCGCATTTGTATTGCGTAATTATTGGGCACTGGTGCTCGGTGTACTAAGTAACAAACTTGTTGTTGTAATTTATAGCTACATAATGCATCCATACCGGCCGCGGATCTGTTTTAAATCTTTTAATAAGCTGTTTAAGTTCTCGCGCTGGTTGCTGCTAAATAATGTGGTTTATTTTATCAACGATAAAGTGAGTCAACTGATGGTAGGTAAAATGTTATCACCTTCCGCCCTTGGTTTTTTATCGTTAAGTCAAGAGATTGGCCAATTGCCTACTAGCCATATTGCATTACCAATAAATAAAGCGACCTTTCCTGTATACGCCCGCTTCCAAGATAACCAGATTGAACTTAAAAAAGCCTACCTAAATACTACGGCGTTAACTGCCAGTCTGACCATCCCCTTCTCTATTGGTATTGCCATGGTTTCGCCTTTACTGGTGGCAGTGCTACTAGGCGACCAATGGCTGAGTATGGTGCCACTACTGCAGCTGCTTGCGCTGGCTAATATGTTTTTTAGCGTTACCTCTAACAATAGTTATGTTTACCTGGCCAGCGGCAAACCACATATCTCTTTCTTTATTAATTTTTCCCGCTTGGCAGTGTTTTTTGCGTTATTTATTCCGCTATTAGATTACAACGGTTTAATCGGTATTGGCCAGGCACGGCTTGGCTCAACGCTATTAATGGTGTTTATAGTGCAGGCCATTGTCATCCGTTTTCTAAAGCTACCGATAGCTGATCTACTAAGGGCATTTATCCGCCCGGTTTTGGCAGGGCTAACGATGGCATTGGCGGTGTGGGCGGTGCAGTCATCAGTCAGCGTAGCCATACCATTGTTGCAATTATTGCTGGAAACCTTAACAGGGGTGCTTAGTTACAGTCTGGTCACTTTATTGATATGGCATTTACAGGGCTATCCGAAGGGTTTTGAGCACAATATCTTCAGTCGACTGCGCTTAAAGAATTTTCCTCCAAAATCTGGTAGCTCGCTGCCATGACCGATTCTCTGGTTTGCATTCAGCAAGCGGCTTTACAACAAGTGCAACTCAGTCCACTGCTGCAAAACAGCGCAACCAGTGAAGTGCTTAAGCAACTGCAACAACAGTGTTACCCGGCAAAAGCTTATCAGGCTTATAATCAGCGGCCAGACTTACTCACAAACTTAGCTGCATTACCGCTGCAACTTGGCTGTAGCAGGGAGCAGCTGGCCAGATTGCTAATGTTAAAATTGCTGGCAGAGTTTTCAGTGCAACAACTACCGCTGGCTACAACAGTCGACATAAGCAATAACTACCAACGCAGCTTACAGCGCATTCATCAGCTGTGGGCTAATGCTACCGAAACCCAATTGCAAAAAAGTGATATATTTCTTAAAGATATTGGCTTGTTAACCGGTTCGCTGCTGCCCTGTGCTGAACGGGTAGTAGAGCCCTGTTCTGCTATCCAGCGTTCATTACTGTACAACAAGGGCTTTGCACAGGCAGTCAACTTTTTACGCGTTTTAGCTGAAGCCAGAGGCAATAAACCGGTTTGCCGGCTGCATATTCACTTGTCAGAAATAAAGCAGTTAACCGCCGCCGGCTGGCGCCAGACGTGCCTTCAGCTGGCTGAGTTACTACTACTTAATCCGCAACTAAAAGGCGTGGTGGGTGCCTGCTGGTTTTATGATCCGGCTATTACTACTGTCAGCCCCAGGCTGGCATTTATCAGTCAGCTGCTTAGCGAAATGCAGGCTAGCTGGTTTTATTCTCATGCGGAGGGTGAATCAAGTGGTGCTTTTAGCCGTTCTGCAACGCGTCAACACGCTTATGCTGCTGGGCAGTATAAGCCTAAAAATTATGTTATTTTTATCCCCAGGCGCCGGCTGCTTGCCTGGTACAATAGGCAAAAAATGTGATGAAAACCGCTATTTTAACCTTATTTCGCTGGTTTGGATTGTTTAGCCTGGCAAAAGTAATTACTGCCAGACGGCCGCGTATTTTGTGTTACCACGGCATTTCAGTAGATGATGAATATCAGTTATTTCCCGGTGTGTTTATGCGAAGCGCTACCTTCGCCAGACGCATGGCACTGGTAAAAAAATGGGGCTTCAGTCCGGTGTCGCTGGACAAGCTGTACGAGCAGCATCAAGCAGGCCAATATAACAAAAATACCCTGGTGATTACGATCGACGATGGTTGGGCGGCCATCGAGCAAGGCATGCTACCCACCCTTAAAAAATTCGGCTTCAACGCAACCTTGTATCTATCAACCTACTTTGTTTTTAATCAACGACCAATATTCAAACTTTCGTGCTTTTATTTATTTTGGAAGCATAAGCGACCTTTTATTATGGCCAATAACAGCTGCCTAAAACCCTACACGGATGCGAAAGAACTAACAGTTCATCAGCTGTTGCAACTCTCAGCTCAACTTGGCTCCGCGAGCGAACAAACTATATTACTGGAATTAGCAGCATGTTTTGGAGAAGATATTCAACGTTGGCCACAAACAGGTAAATTTATGTTTCTGACACCTGAGAAAGTTAGTGAGTTGGCTGAGCAAGGGTTAGCTATAGAGCTGCATACCCATCGCCATAAGTTTTCTGAATTAAATCTGCAAGATGCCGCTGTTGAAATTACCAACAATCGGGCCTATATCAGCCAACTTACTGGTAAAAACCCGCAACATTTTTGTTATCCAAGTGGTGAATATCACTCAGAACAGCTAAATATCCTTAATGAGCTCAACATTAAAACTGCCACCACAACTGAAAACGAATTGGTAAACAAACGTAGAGGTTTGCTAACTTTGCCCAGGTTAGTTGATAGTGACCGAGTTAGTGAACTAGAATTTGAAGCTGAGTTAACTGGAGTAATGACGCTCCTGCGTGCTGCAGTTGCCACTTTTAAACGGGGCGATCGCTGAT
>NZ_JBFJPY010000162.1:0-3932 GCF_041616895.1 Arsukibacterium sp. | reverse complement strand
ATCGTTAAACGACGTCTGCAACATTTGAATAAACAAGTTAAATTGTTTAGCCACCACGCCAAGTTCATCGTTGCCGGTTACCGGTAATCGACTGGCAAGATTGCCCTTACCACTGGCCAGCTCGGCCAGCGATACCCCCAGTGTTTTAGCCGAGTTGCTGATCCTGCTGGCAATAAAGTGTCCCAGGCCAGCAGTGAGTATGATCAACACGCTACCCAACGCCAGAATAACGGTTAACGCCAACTCCATATTGCCAGACATATCTTCAATTGCCTGCGAGAAACGTTCATCGGCCTGTTGTTCGAACTGAGCAAAACGCGTGTTTAAGCTTTCAAATTGTTCGGTCTTGGTAGCGACACTTGCCTGAATTTTCGCAAAATCGACGTTACCATCGATAAATTGCTGGGCAATACCGCCCGCCAGACTGGCGTAGTTCTCAGCATCTTGCCGCAAACTTTCCAGAAACTGCTGTTGCTTGGGGTTAAGGTCCTGCAACCGGTTTAGGTTCTGCTGCAGCTTGGTACTATGTTGCTGGGCTGTCGCCAGTAAATCCGGATCAGACAAGGTGACGGCCTGAGTAAAAAACTCATCCAATGAATTAAAACCAGAATGAACTTGCGACGCCAGCTTGGACGTTTCGTACATGTAATCCCGCATGCTCTGGGTAGTGGCATTATTTTTGGCGGTAAAAAATACACTTACCGCCACCACTGTTGAGAATGCAATCACTGCCAGGCCAATAACCAGCCAGATTTTCATTACTATCGACATATTTTTCATAAAATACTCTGTTTACCAGCGCCAGAACTCATCGAGCTATCGCTATTTCAGCGCTAATTCAAGGTCAGAACCACTTTAACGGCATCTGTTACGCTGGCAGCATCAACATAGCCAATCGCATTGGGATTTTGACTGATATGCTCAATTACCGCGGCTTCCGTCGCCAGTTCAAGCGGGGGCGTGCCTTTGCCAGTAAAGATCAGTTTTGACCAATGCGCTTTTAACTGAGCCGAAGATCGCCCAACCCCCTTTTCGTCAAACTGGCTGCGCAGTGGTGAGCTCTCTGCAATATTAACCGCGCTCAGCGCTGATGAACGCCCGGTGTAAAGCCGGGTCAGTTCATCTGTGGTCAGGGTTGAGGTATTAGCCGGATTTACAATAACAGCAATATCGGCATTGGCAGGCATCGCAATTGCGACGCCTGCAAGGGCTAACAGAGTGACTACTAATCTGCTTAACATAAAGACTCCTTAAAAAACCAAGTCGACACCGAAGGCCACAACACCGTTACGCTGGCCTGTCGTATCAAGATCTTCTGAACTGAATTGTGCTTTAAAAGCAGCCGATGGATGAAAGTCATAGCGCACACCGACGTTCCAGGTACTGGCATCACGCTCCTGGCTTGCCACCAACCCCTGTAAAGGCACCAGCAGCTGTGGCGGAAGCACACTGCTGTAGGGCTGATAAATACTGACTACGGCATCATTGTTTTCCCGTTCATAGGAAATATAAGGCGTAAAACTGTTAAAACGCTTGCCAAGAGAGGCGTACCAGTTTTTCTGAATTGAAATAAAGCTGTTTTCGACTTCGACCCGGGTATATTCTGCAACCGCTATCCAGTTACTGTCGTCATAAGTCAGGCCAACGCCGATAAAATTAGAACTTTCATCATCAATATCAACTGCCTCGACAACCGGCGCCAAGCCATTTGCATTAAGTGCCTGATATAAATTTCCAACAGTAAAGCCCGGAGCCAGGGTTACGGGTGCCGTTTCGATGCTCGTTTTACCGGTAAGGTAGGCAAACCGGGCGCTTAGCGAGTCTTTTGCCAGCTCCCAGGTTATACCGGCAACGTTATCAATGCGTGCGCTCACCTGCGCACCACTTAAACTGGCATTGCCATCATAGCCACCAAAAATCAGTTGCAAAGTCGAGTCAACACTTCCCAGCTGCGCCGTGCGGTAAAAGGTTAACCCCTCAATGGTGTCAAAACCCAGACCATAGACGCCCTGGGGCACCCGCAGCCAGTCATAGGCATACCCGACGTCTTTAAAATCTGAATATTTATAGAATGGCGTACGCAGTCTGCCGGCATTAATAGTCATATTGTCAGTAAGCTGATAACTGATAAATGCCCATTCAAAGCCAACATCAAAATCGTCCCGCCCCCGGCCAAGCAGCTGCGCCGTCACAGACAGTTTTTCACCTAAATCAGATTTAATCTGTAGCGCAATCAAACTTTCATTTTTAAAATCAAGGGTATCGTCATAACCATACAGCTGCTCATCACTACCGGTCGTGATACCGGCCTTGATAGAAGCAAAGCCATTAATAGTCGTTTCAGCGGATACGGCCGCAGGGGCCAGGATAACTGCAAGTGACAGGGCGAGTAGACGTTTTCTCATTATTACCTCACTGAACTATTTAGGCGTGATGCGCCAGTTTGCGCTGATCTATAACAAAAATAGTAATTACCGGAATGAAGCCATGGGTGTTTTTTTACCATCATCTGTAACAGGGTAGGCTATAAAAAGCGAAATTGGCATAAGGGTTACTCAATTTTATTTGCGTTAAATCAATCTATCGCAAGTATAAGATAAGACATTACTTTCCTGGTTACGTTAAACGCAGCAAACTGGCGCACAAAAAGGCATATTAAACGGATATAACAGTGCCAGGGTTTGCTGGTAACTTGACAACTTTTAGCCAGACAACGAGTATAGCCGGGTCTTGCGTATGATACGCTTAAATAAAATTAAAAGAGTGATTATGAAAAAGTCGTTATTAATCCTGGCATTCGCCAGCAGCGCTGCTCTGGCGGATGAAGGCATGTGGATGCCACAACAATTGCCCGACATTGCCAATGAATTAAAAGCTGCCGGCTTAGAACTTGACCCGGCGAACCTGACTAAACTTACCGAATTCCCAATGGCGGCCATTGTCAGCCTTGGTGGTTGTTCTGCGTCTTTTATCTCGCCAAACGGTTTGGTCGTCACCAACCATCATTGTGTCTACAACAGTATTGCTCATAACTCCACACCAGATAATGACTTACTGGCCAATGGCTTTCTGGCAAAAAATTTAACCGACGAAGTGCCCGCGGCACCGGGCAGCAGGGTTTATGTGACGAAAGCAGTAGATAATGTGACTGCCCAGGTTATTGACAGCGCAACGGCTAAGCTAAGTGGCAAGCAACGGATTGATGCGATTGAGGCCAACCAGAAACAGCTGATAGCACAGTGTGAGCAGGACGAGGGTCACCGTTGCCGGGTTGCCGCTTACTATGGCAGTCTGGAATATTACTTAATTAAACAGCTGGAAATTAAAGATGTCCGTCTGGTGCATGCACCGGCTGAGGGAGTTGGCAAATTTGGTGGCGACACCGATAACTGGATGTGGCCCCGGCATACCGGCGACTATGGTTTTTTAAGAGCCTACGTAAGCCCACAAGGTAAGTCTGCCGATTATCATGCCGATAACGTACCTTACCAACCTGATCATTACCTGAAGCTGGCAGCTGAAGGACTACAGGAAGGCGATTTTGTGATGGCGCTGGGCTACCCAGGCCGGACAAACCGCCACCGGTTACCCGCTGAGGTAAGTGAGACTTTCGAGTGGAGCTACCCGAATACCGTGCAGCAGTTCAAAGATACTCTGGCCATTATTGACCGGGTTACTTCAACCAATAAAGATGCCGAGCTGAAATATGCCAGCAGAGTTGCCGGCCTTAATAATTACATGAAAAACCGCCAGGGCATGCTCGACAGTTTTGCACAAAGCGACTTCTTAGCCCGTAAACAGGCTGAGCACAAAGCGCTGAGTAACTGGGTGAACAGCAGCCGCGACAACAAAAAAGCCTATGCAAAAGATCTGGCTACAATTGATAAACTGTTAGCAGAGGAACATCGCCAGGCCCGCGCTGATTATGCGCT
>NZ_JBFJPY010000161.1:0-4001 GCF_041616895.1 Arsukibacterium sp. | reverse complement strand
TGCTCCTCTACCGCTGCAGACATTTGCTCGGTTAAGTTGGTAATGGTACGAACAGCGTCGCGAATGTTGTTCAGCGCCTGGCGCGTATGCTCTACCGTTTCCACGCCATGCTGAGCCGCTTGCTCCCCTTTTTCAGAGGTGCCGACTGCACTCATTGCCCTTTTCGTCAGTTTTTCCACAATAATATGAATTTTATCGGTTGATTCTCGCGTTTTCCCCGCCAAGGCACGCACCTCGTCGGCAACCACGCTAAACCCTCGGCCTTGCTCACCAGCACGGGCCGCCTCAATAGCCGCATTGAGTGCCAGTAAATTGGTCTGGTCGGCAATGGTAGAAATCAGGTTAGCCGCCTGGCCAATCTCATTGGTAGACTCGGCAAGCTCACGCACCGTCGCGGCAATACTCACTACCGAGCTACTGAGTGCATCGATGGCCGTTTTAGCTTCATTAGCCAGTTTTGCGCCATCATCTACACTGCCCAGCGCATTACGGGCACTGACCGCGTTCGTTTGTACATTGCCAGCCACTTCCTGAATTGCCTGAGACATTTGAGTAATAGCCGAAGCAATTTGCTGGGTAGCCTGGCTTTGTTGCATCACGGCGGCCGACGTAGACTCCGACTCTTGCTGGGTATTCTGAACAATAGAATCCAGCACCGAGGCGGCATCGGCAATACGGGTTAGCGCCGTTCTGCTGCGGGCGATTTCACAAGCTAATGCTAACTTCACTCTTGCCTTAGTGCCGGTGTCGGCAAAGTAGGTTTCTGCCACCATGCTATTCGAATAGGACTCGGGGCTAATACTGACAATATCCAGATACTGTGACTTTTGACGAGCCGCTAACCATGCTGCCGAAATTACCGTAGTAGCAAGCATTGTTGTACCTATTGCAGCCCCAGACAAACTGTACCCCAAAGTGCAGGCGAGTACGCCGGGAACCACAACCGGTGATAGTGCCTGTAACGCCCTGCCGGTACGTGAAAAACCTGACAAGTTTGACTTGCCCGCTCTCAACCGGGCATAGGCTGCTTCAGCACGGGCCTTTTCTTCTTCAAGCGGCAACACCCTGACAGACTCATAACCGACCACTCTGTTGTTTTCAAACACCGGGGTAACAAAGGCGCTTACCCAGTAGTGATCACCATTTTTACGGCGGTTTTTTACCAGCCCCATCCAGACATGACCCGATGCTATGGTTTGCCACATTTCTTTAAACACTTCCGGCGGCATATCAGGATGGCGGATCATATTATGCGGTTGGCCGATCAACTCTTCTTTTTTATAACCACTCACTTCGATAAAGGCTTCATTGCAATACGAGATGTTGCCTTTAGCATCAGTTCCTGAAATTAATCTATCAGATGCGCGGAAAATATATTCTTTTTGGGTGACCGGCTGATTATTTCTCATTAAGACCATTGCCTTAGTAGCTGAATAGAACTTAACAATAGCAACTTTTGGCAAAGTTTAAAGTAATGGTTGTTTTAAAAGGATAATAAAATGACAACATGATGAGATTTGGCAGTTCTAAACGCAATTATGGTAATATCGCCTGCATCAAAAAGCGTGCAAATGCCGGCTGCCTGGAAGTGAAAATAATGCGTTATGTCACAAGTGCAATAATCGTTTTGCTGGCAGTAGTGGCATTCAGTATGCCGGCCAATGCGACAGAAACCGAAACAGGCTGGGCGCTCTTTGCAAATGCTGTGTTAATTCATCAAACAGCCAGTACTGCGGTGGTTGGCAATGAAGCCAGTGGCTCCGCTGATTTCATCGTTTCGCATGCTAATGCTGACGCTACTGGTCAGTGGCTCATTCATCTGGAAGCCAGCACCTCCACCAGTTCAACTGATATTTCCGCGGTGTATCCTGAAGCCAATGCTGATGCCGGAAGTGCCCTGGATGAACACGGTAATGGTCGTTTGCAATTGTCAGAGCTGTATTATGCTTATGTCCTGTCAGACCAACATTCGATCTCGGCCGGGTTGCTGGATGTATCGGGGTTTTTCGAGCAAAGTCGCATTGCCAGCGATGAAACCACCCAGTTTTTAGGCGCATCGTTTACCGGAAACCCGACGATAGCCTTTCCTGATTATACGCTTGGGGCAATTTACCAACACGGCTTATCTTCTGACCTGGTGCTGCGAGCTGGCTTAGCCAGTTCCAATGGTCTGGCTGACAACGATTCCCGCTCCTATGCTCAGCTATTTACCGTAACCGGAGATGACAAAGGTGTGTTTGGTATTCTATCTCTGAGCTGGCAAGCGCAAGGCTGGCTAGTGCGCGCTGGCAGCTGGTTAAGCACAGCAAATTATACGCCTTTTAATGAAACAGAAGATAACCTGAACAATTACGGATACTATCTGCTCACCGGCTATAAATACGGCCGACATGCCGTTAATGTGCGCCTGGGCTATGCCAACCCAAAGGTAAGTCTGGGTAAAGCATTTAGCAGCGTCAGCTATTTATACCAGTTAGGCCGTTACTCAGTCGGCATTGGTGCAGCGCAAAGCGTTGTCTCCCATCAAGCAACCGAGCCGGCGGCTAGCAACACCCCACATTATGAAGCTTTTATTCGCTACCGCTTATCGCCTGCCTGGTTAGCCACTGCTGATGTGCAGCACATTAACAATAGCAATTTCACCGCATCGGCTACTGATCCAGCGCGTGACGCAAATTTATGGGGACTGCGGCTTACCTGGTTATATAACTGATATAGCCTGCGCTAAGCTTAAGGACCAGATTCAATTATTGCAGTTAACGTTAAACACGCGTCACCGAAGTAAGCAACGCATGCACATGCGTTAGTTTTGACGATTGCGAAAAGATGTTGAAGTGTTATAGGAAAAGTAAGTAAAAACGATAATTTAAAATGGTGCCCGGGGCCGGACTTGAACCGGCACGCCCTTTCGAGCGAGGGATTTTAAATCCCTTGTGTCTACCGATTTCACCACCCGGGCAGAGTTGCGTTGCACTGAAAAGTGCTGGCAGAACGGCGCGCATAATAATGAACGCCGCCGGCTTATGCAAGTAATTTATTTACCATTCAATGGATGAGGGCACCCGGGGTGACGATAATAGCCGGGTAAAGCGGGCCCAGCGCTCAGCCTGATCATCCGTTTGCTCTACATAGTCTGTTACCAGTTGTTTACCCCAGTTATAGTTAATAACGTAAGCACCGTAAGTATCAAAGAAACGCAGCCGCTGACGGGCTTCTGCTTCACTGTTCAGGCTGTACTGCTGCAACAAGGCTACGGCACGTTCGCCATCAATATCGCCGTTAATATATTGGCGGGCAATTTCATTGCCGGCATAGCTTAAACGATTCATTAATTGTAAAAAGGCCGCGTATTCCGCTGCTTTTGCTGGATCCAACCCGGCTAGCGGGTACAACACATCGCGCTCAAACTGCATTTTTTGCTCGCCCGGAAACGCCATTTCAATGCCATAATTGGCACTGCCCTCGGCTATCAATGACTGCGGGCTGTATAGCGGATAAACACTGAATTCCTGCCAGCCAAGCTCATCAACCAGTTTGTGTTCCAACAAGGCATTGTAAGTATGGTGCCCCGGATAACCCTCGTGGCAACCCAGGTCAACCGCCCGGGAAATATCAATCGGCCGTTCACTGTTAATCTGAATTAAGCTGTACGCTTTACCTTTGTACCAGTTGTAACCGCTCCAGGGTTTGTCCTGCACATATTCCAGGCTGAAATCTTCAGCCTCGGGCAGGCTGATGTGGGCCTGAGTACGCTGCTTACATTCTTCAATCGCCCGCTGAAATACTGCATCCAGTTTATCGGCAGGGATCACAAAGTTTTTCTTGTAAGCCACGACCCGCTCGGTTAAGTTGCCCTCCCCCGGCACCAGCTCAGCAATGCCTGCCAGCACTTCATCAAAATCTGTCAGGGTGTAATTGGGCGGCGTAGTGTCATACAAGGCCTGAGCCTGGGCTTCAAAATTCGCCTTTTTGCCGTTGCTCAGATGCTCAGCATGAAAAGC
>NZ_JBFJPY010000160.1:0-4008 GCF_041616895.1 Arsukibacterium sp. | reverse complement strand
GTTTTGTCAGCAATGGCAGCTTACGGGTTTCTGGTGTTACTTTAGCGAGGCATTAGAACAGCTGCAGCCGTTTGTTGAAGATGGTCTGGTGGAAGTTACTGCAGGGCAAATAAAAGTAAACCCTGCCGGCAGGCTTTGGGTACGCAGCATCTGCGCCTGCTTCGATGCCTACCTGAGCCGTGGTCAGCAACGCTATTCAAAAGTAATATAGGGTGGCGCGATAGTCCTGTTATCTAGTGCTCTGACTTTTCGCGAAGTGCCGCTTCAAGTTTTTTGGTGGCACTGATATCTACCAGAGTAATAACCACGCCATCTATCATGTTATCCAAGGTCCGGTAGGGCATTATCCGTACTGAAAACCAGCGCTCATCATTTGTTGGTATTTGTTTCTCACAGAATTTAAGTGTTCGTAAAGTTTCCTGGGCATCTTCATGCAGGGTTGGATACTGCAAACAGCTCGTTAGATCGCTCAGCGGCCGACCCAAATCGCTTTCCCGCAGGTTAATGATTTTGGCTGCGCGATCGGTATAGCGGCGCACATTGAGGTGTTGATCTAAAAACAAAATAGCGATTTCAACGCTGTTAAGAGTATTTTGCAGATCGCTCTGTGCCAACGCCAAATCGTCCAGCTTGGTCTGCAATTCGGTATTAATGGTTTGCAGCTCTTCATTCATTGACTGCATTTCTTCTTTAGATGTTGTTAGCTCTTCGTTCGTTGACTGCAGTTCTTCGTTGGTTGATTGCAGCTCTTCATTGCTCGATTGCAGCTCTTCTTTAGAGGTACGAGTCTCTTCCCGTAACGTCTGAATTTCCGCGAGGTATTGTTGCTGCATTGCTGCCACTGACGCATCGCTACCTGCAGCTGGTGTGAGCAAATCGTTATGGGGCACGTCGCGAAATACAATCATGGTCATACCGTTTAGTGTTGCCGGTTCCCGCAGTAACTGCACCGTCACATCTACCAGCTGGCTGTTGTCGCCGGTAGTCAGCGGCAAGCGATAGAGTTGCAACGGCTCAGCCTTTTTTTCTGTTTGTTTTGTTGCAACCTGTTGCAGTGCCATGGCGAGCGGCGCCCGCAGGCCTTCACACACCATCGCATGAAAATTCCAATTGGCTTTGCCGGCGGCCGGCTCAAGATATTTACCGGTGCGCCCGCTGATATAAACAATGTCACCGTCGCCATTCACTACCACTGCTGGAGGGGCGTAAACTTGCAGCAGCACCCGATCGGCGGCTGTTTGCAGGTTATCGCTTGGCACAGAAAGTGTTTTGTTGGTGGCCACCGGATGCTCCTTGGCTAAGGTTGATAAAGGGGGAAAGGAATGTACTGGCAAATTGCGGCTGTTATTGACCACGGGCTCCTGCCGCTGGTAAAAGCGCATTTTTGACTGCAGAGGCACAAATAAATCATCGAAACGGCCAATGGTTTCAGAACTGCCCAGCAGCAGAATTCCGTTACGACAAAGGCTATAGTGTAATAGCGGCATTAACCTGTGTTGTAACTTTGCATCAAAATAAATTAGCAGGTTGCGACAGATAATAAAATCCTGCCGGGTGAACGGCGGGTCCAAAATCACATCGTGCTGAGCAAATAACACCATATCGCGGATATGTTGGCTGATCTGGTAATAACTGTCATGCCGGATAAAAAACTGTTTTAGTCGCTGTGCGCTAATGTGCTCGCATATTGTTAACGAATATTGACCACGGCGGGCTCTGGTTATGGCATCCGGGTTAAGATCAGAAGCAAAAATTTTTAAACTAAACTTTTTAAATTCTGGCTGGCTTTGCTGTAGCAGGCAAAATACTATGGCCAGCGAATAAGCCTCTTCGCCGGTTGAGCAGCCAATACTCCAGGCTCGCAGTTCCGAGTTGCCGTTTTGCCGCTCAAGCAATGACGGCAGAGCATGGTTTGCCAGATAATCCCAAACCTCAGTATCTCGGAAAAACTGAGTCACGCCAATCAGCAGTTCTTTAAACAGTAACTCATTTTCCTGTGGGTTATCACGAAGAAAATCAGCATATTGCTGCATAGAATCCAACGCATGAATAGCCATTCGTCGTTCAATCCGCCGTTGTAAGGTACTGGTTTTATAAAGTGAGAAGTCATGTCGGTTATGTCGCTGTAACCCGCTTATTATCTGCTGCAGTGCGTTGTCTGAAACCATGGTGGGACAGGGTAGCGTTTCAGTGCTGTGCTGCTTGGCGGATGTTACTCTGAGCTGTGGTACCTGTGCCAGAACAGATAAAATGCGTGCTGGCAACTCAGCCGCGCTGGCAATGATGTCGACACAGTCCTCAGCAATAGCGGCTACAGGCATTGAGTTAAATTGGGCTGATTCAGGATGTTGAACTGCAGTCAGGCCGCCCGCCGCGTAAATGGCCTGTAGACCAAGGGTACCATCACTGCCCATGCCAGATAAAATGACCCCGATGGCCGTTTCGCCAAGCTCGGCAGCGAGTGACTTAAACAATATATTTATTGGTAGGCGCATACCCCTTGGCTCTTGGGGTTTAGTCTGTTTTAGTAAGCCATTTTGCACCCTGAGCTCGGTATTTGGCGCAATCACATACACCTGGTTAGCGTAAATAGGCATGCCTTGTTTGGCTTGTCGCACTTTCATGCTGGTTGTCCGTTGCAGGAGTTCCGGCAACATGGCTTTTTTGGTTGGGTCCATATGCTGGACAACAATCCAGGCCAGGCCAGTGTCTGGTGGCGTATGTGACAAAAACTTATCCAGTGCGTCCAGCCCACCAGCTGATGCGCCAATGCCGACAATACCGGGTAGGGTTTTCACTGCTTTGGCCGGCTTCAGATCATGACTCACGTTAGCATTATCAGAATAGCGTTATAATCCGGGCTCATATTAATGGTCAGACGCATACTATTTGCACCTGTGACACTTTGCGAGCAGGCTGATGTTGTTGCTTTTTCAACAAGCAAGGTGGCACGTTGGTGATTACGTTGCACCCTGGCTAGAGCTGCACTATATAGAGGCCGGCAGTTGGCATTGAGCAGCGACAGCATTGAGCGACCAACCAGCTGCTGACAGTTTTGCTGCGACAAGTTCTGTGACAACTCTTGCAGATGTTGTGGCAATGGGTGTTCAGGTTGAGCTTCTGTCGGGTCTGTAAAAAGGCGGGTCGCGGCGGCATTACCGTTAGTAATTGTGCCATCTGTACTTATAGTTAAGCAAGCAACCGGATTCATGGCAAAAAACTGCTGGTAACATGTAAATTCATGGTCAAATTGGCGTTCATTGCATTGCAGTTGTTCCAATTGCAACTCTAGCTCTACCTGATGAACTTGCAGTTCATGCAATAATTTCAAGCCGTCACTGGCGGTGATGGCGCTACTACTAAGCCGGTACAAAACGCCCAATGCATCCTGGCTGGCGACAAAGGATGTCTTTAACTGCGCAGAGCCATTACTGAGCTTCTGCTCAGCAAGCCTTCGAAGCGAAGCGCTTAAATGCTGCTGATCCAGTGACTTGTCCATACAAACCTTTAGTGACGTAACGACGTACTGTAGTATAAGCTCAATCGAGGACAGTAAACACCTTATGTTCAAAGGAAAGGGCGCACGATGAGCGAGATATTTATACAAGCTGCTATTGAGCAGGCAAAAAAAGTTTAGCCGAAGGCGGTGTCCTAATTTTATTGCCGCCAAACCTGAGCTGTGGTTTGAAAATTTCGGTAAATGAGGAAAATAAAATGAGAAGAGACGTGATTATGGCATTTAGCAGGACTGTCGTGACAACGAGTTTACTGGGCTTGCTATTTGCGCTGCCAGCATTGGCTGATGCTTCAAAAATTACCGTATTTGACCATGTTCATGTGTTGCCAATGGCCTCAGCTCAGGTTTCGCCTGAGCTGAGGCTACTTCGTGACCAAAGGGTAGTCGTGAAGGGCGACCGGATTATTGCAGTTGGCATGGCAACAGAACTGCCTGTCCCGGATGATGCAACCCGTATTGATGGTAAGGGGCGTTTTTTGATGCCGGGCCTG
>NZ_JBFJPY010000159.1:0-4017 GCF_041616895.1 Arsukibacterium sp. | reverse complement strand
GTTGGTTTGTATGTTTGTGGTATCACCATTTACGATTATTGCCACGTCGGCCATGCCCGAACCTATGTTGCGTTTGACGTGATTAACCGCTACCTGCGCTTCTCTGGCTACGATGTCACCTATGTACGTAATATTACCGATGTTGACGATAAAATTATTAAGCGCGCGGCGGAAAACAACGAAAGTTGTGATGCGTTAACTGAGCGTTTTACTCAGGCAATGCATGCCGATTTTAACGCCTTAGGGTTATTACCGGCGGATATTGAGCCCAAAGTAACGACGCATATGGCAGAAATTATCAGCCTGATCGAAATTTTGGTAACCAAGGGCTTTGCTTACGTTGCAACAGACGGTGACGTATTATTCGATGTCAGTAAATACGATGCCTATGGTGAGCTTAGTCAGCAAAACCTGGAAATGCTGCAATCTGGCTCGCGGGTAGAGGTTGCAGACAATAAAGACGACCCACTGGATTTTGTACTGTGGAAAGGTGCTAAGCCTGGCGAGCCGTTCTGGCAATCTCCCTGGGGCAATGGCCGGCCCGGCTGGCATATTGAATGCTCGGCCATGAGTGCCAAGCATTTAGGCCAGCATTTTGATATTCATGGTGGCGGTTCTGACTTACAGTTCCCGCATCATGAAAATGAAATTGCCCAGTCGACCTGTGCCCACAACCATAAGTATGTGAATACCTGGATCCACACCGGTATGGTGCAGGTAGATAAAGAAAAAATGTCTAAATCACTAGGCAATTTTTTTACGGTTAAAGACGTGCTGATGCAATACAATGCCGAAGCGGTGCGCTATTTCCTGCTATCCAGCCATTATCGCAGCCAGTTAAATTACTCGGCTGAGAATTTGGAGCAAGCGCATGCTGCGTTAGGCCGCCTGTATACCGCACTGCGAAATGTGACGCCAAGCCACAGTATTGATTTAAAAAGCCCTTATATTGCCCGGTTTAAAGCGGCAATGGATGATGACTTTAACACCCCGGAAGCCTTACCCGTATTGTTCGAACTGGCGCGTGAAGTAAACCGTTTTAAAGAAGCTGAGCCAGCCAAAGCGGCTGAGTTAGCCGCCTTGCTAAAACTGTTAGCGGGAGCTTTAGGTATGCTGCAAGGTGATGCTGAAGCGTTCTTACAGAGCGGCGCATCAACAGATGATGTCGCAGAGATTGAAGCGTTAATTGCTAAACGTAATACTGCCCGCACTAACAAAGACTGGGTTGCAGCCGATGCCGCGCGCGATGCGCTGACCGCCAAAGGCATTATTGTTGAAGATAAAAATGGTGTTACCAGCTGGCGTAAAGGCTGATTTAATACCTTTGATAAAAAAACCGCCTGTTGGCGGTTTTTTGGCTTAATCTATCATCACGACTAAATCTGAGCGAATAAACTGCGATAATATAGCCTGATGTTGCTGCTCCCACACACCCATGGCCTGGCCGTTATCCGTGGTTATTTGTTCAATAAAAGCATGGGATAACGCCTGAGTGGCGGCTTTTATTACCTGCTGCTGTGACGTGGTATCTTTACTGCCGCGCCAACCAGAAAAAATATTGTGGCTGCCTGAGCTAAACACCGCCAGCACTTTGTAGCTGCTGGCCATGGCGTTATACAAGTCAAACCGGTCTTGTGGTGATGAATAATAACCCGGCACCCGAATTTCATCTTCGGTGGTAGTGATATGCAAAGTGGGAATGTTTACGTCAGCCAGCACTTTATTCAGCGGTTGATCGTCATAAAAAGGCGGCGCTGAAATTAAAATAGCTGCTTTAATGCGATCGTCTTTCAGACTTATCAGAGCGCCATTTTGCTCAACTTGCGCACCGCTTAATAACATAGCGGTGTTTGCGCCATAAGAATGGCCCGCCATCACAATATTTTGCTTATCAAAATATGCCGCGTGTTCTGATGCCAGGATCTGGTCCAAAGCAAACTTTACATCCTGGACTCTGGCCAACGCTTCAGGTGCATCTGCCGCGTCCATCAACCGGAAAGGTAGTGTCAGCCTACTGCCGCGCCAGACTTTCCGATCGCTGCCGTCATGCTGTACATGCAAGCTGGCATAGCCGTGGCTGGCCCAATACTGACCCAGGTAAGCGTAACGCTCTTTCGAACCTCCTAAACCATGAGAGAAGATAATTAAAGCGTTGGCTTTTTGCTGCCGCGAGGGTTTAAACAACAAAGCCGGCACAAGCCGCTCTCTGCTTGAGTCCTGCCAATTGAAGCTAATTTCTTCAATGCTTAACCACAGCCGCTCCGCTACTTCTGCCGAGTACTTTACTGAAGGTAAATTCAGTTGCTGTTGCCAGGCAACGTTATCCGCCGTCGGCTTATGCGCGCATCCGTTTAACGAGATCAGAAAAAATATAATAAAAGCGGTGCCGCCGAATGCTTTTACACTGAAAGGAGATAGCATTAACAGTCCTCTTTGCTAAACTAATTTTGATATTACGACCAAAAGTGCGTTGAGGTTTGGTTACCGTTTTTTTTGTCATGTCTATATGGCGCCGGGTAGTGGCAGGTTTAACCAGAAAGTGACGGATTTACATAGGCGACGGTACAGCAAGGGGAAAGGCCGGCAGCGGCAATTACCGCTGCCCGTCAGTGTTAGTGTTTGTCGTGGTATAGCTCGCACGCTTCCAGTGTGTTTTCAATTAAGCTGGCCACGGTCATTGGCCCAACGCCACCGGGTACCGGTGTAATATAGCGTGCGTGTTTTACTGCAGTGTTATATTCAACATCGCCAACCAGTTTGCCGCTGTCCAGCCGGTTAATGCCAACGTCGATAACCAAAGCACCCGGTTTTACCCAGTCTCCCGGGATGAATTCCGGCCGGCCTACGGCAACTACCAGTAAATCGGCCCGGCGTACCTGGGCTTCCAGATTTCTGGTAAATTTATGGCATACCGTAGTGGTGCATCCTGCTAATAAAAGTTCTAATGCCATGGGGCGGCCGACGATATTCGATGCACCTACTACAACAGCATCCATACCTTTTACATTAACCCCGGTGCTTTGCAGTAAGGTCATAATGCCCTTAGGTGTGCAGGAACGCAGGGCGGGCATGCGCTGGGCCAGCCGGCCAATGTTATAAGGGTGAAAGCCATCGACATCCTTATGCGGGACTATTCGCTCCAGAATAGCTGATGAGTCAAGGCCTGCAGGTAACGGCAGTTGCACCAAAATACCATCTACCGTATTGTCATTGTTCAGTTTATCGATTAAGTCAGTCAGTTGTTGCTCTGTGGTATCTGATGGTAAGTCGTAAGATACGGAATGAAAGCCCACTTCTTCGCAGGCTTTGCGTTTGCTGCCAACATACACTTGCGATGCCGGATCGACGCCCACCAAAACGACAGCTAACCCTGGTGCTCTTTTTCCTGCTTTTACTCGTGCTCTGACCTGAGCGGCGACTTTATCTTTTGTTGCCTGGGCTACTGCTTTGCCATCAATAATTTGTGCTGTCATGTTGGGGCTTCTCTGTCACTTTTTTAATCTCGCTATTTTCGCACAGCCGCTGCCAGAACTCCATCCTATGCATTTAATACGAAGAAAGGTTCAAATAATCAGCAATCGGCTGATTATTGCAAAAAAAGGTTTGACGCTTCAGGTGGCGGGCGTTAATATTCCGCCCCGTTGCAGCAGTGCAGCGAAGTCGGTGATTGGCGCAGCTTGGTAGCGCACTTGGTTTGGGTCCAAGGGGTCGCAGGTTCAAATCCTGCATCACCGACCAATTTTAAATTGGTATGGTTTACACGTGGTTTGATACTTTTAATCCACGGGTCGCAGGTTAAAATCCTGCATCACCGACCAACTATTTTTATAGCTTGGTAGGGCTTTCGATTTTGCGCCCGTAGCTCAGCTGGATAGAGCAACGCCCTTCTAAGGCGTGGGTCATAGGTTCGAATCCTATCGGGCGCGCCATAATAAGCGCAAAACAGTTTCAGTGGTGGTTGTAGCTCAGTTGGTAGAGCCCCGGATTGTGATTCCGGTTGTCGTGGGTTCGAGCCCC
>NZ_JBFJPY010000158.1:0-4249 GCF_041616895.1 Arsukibacterium sp. | reverse complement strand
TGCCGGCAGAGGTTCTAATTGTTAAAGACGGGGCTTTATTATTATCCGCTTCTTTGCTATGAAAATGGCTGGTACCCCCACTGTCTTGACTATGTAATAGCAGATCAATGGTTGGTTGGCTGGTGCTGACAATTTGTTGCACCATTGACGATAGCTGCCAGCTGACAGCCTTACCGGTATCGGCCCGGCTGACTTGTTGCCGGGCAAACGGCTGCTTGCCCATAAAAACCAGGTTTTGGTCAATCCAGGCGCCCATTTCATCATCTGGCCAGCTAACATAAGCAGCGGCATAACTGTAACTGCGGCTGGCACCTGCAAGCGTTTTGTTGCCTTCATGCCAGTCAACTGCAATTATCTGCTCAGTTGTCAGCGGGGTTGCATGTACGGCGCCCATTGCTACCAGCCAACATAACGCCAGGTGGGCTGTTTTAATCATCCATTTTAGATTCAACATAACGATGTTTTCCATTTGGCAGGCTGGCAATAACGTCCAGCTGCTTTAATGTAATTGCGCAGTCACTGCCCAGGCGTTGCTTAAACTGGCTGATAATTTGTTCAGCTAAAAATGTGGAGAGCGGGGCGACAGTAACCAGCTGCACTTCAACTTCTTGCAGACTATGCTGGATAATTTTAAACTGTCTTATCTCTTTTAAATCCCGCAACACATAAATAAGAGCTAAAGCATGCAGCTTATCGCCGGCAGTGGTTTGCAGAAAATCGGTAGTGCGACCACTGACATGGGCTAGTACCGGCAAACCCCGCCCGCAAGCACAGGGCGCATTACTAAGCTGCCCCATATCGCCAGTGCGATAGCGCACAAAAGGAAAGGCCTGAGTTTGTAAGTGGGTAATTACAATTTCACCGGTTGCACCCACTGGTAAAACCTGACCCTTGTCATCAACAATTTCCACAATAATATCTTCGGCACTGATATGCAAACTGCCGGCCGGGCACTGATGGGCAATAAAGCCGGCATCGCGGGCACCATAACCGTTGGCAACCGGGCAGGCAAAAACCCGTTCAATGACCGTACGCTGATGCTCAAATAGCATTTCAGAGGTGACAAATACCACCTTAATACCAAGCTGGCTAAGCGACAGCTGCCGGGCTTCAGCCGCCAGAGCCAGCTGGTGGATAACCGACGGGTAACCGAATAGCATGCGTGGCTTTAATTGCTGTAACTGCTGCAGATAGGCTTCGATATGGGCCGGGGTAAATTCGAATGCCGGTAACAGGTGCGAGCGAAACAGCTCGTCACGGATTTTTTTAATCCGGTCTTGTTTACCCAGCTCAATTGGCGAGCCCCATAACACCACTTCCGGGTCGCCAATATCCACCCCCCACCAACGGGTGGCCCTCAGTTTGGCTGCTACGTCGTGGCTGACCCGTGCTTTACCCATATAAAAAATTAGCGGTACGCCACTGGAGCCGCCAGTGTTATAGCGCTGCAAGGTGTGTTGCGGTTCGCTGCAAAGTGCCTGCTGATTGTCGGTAATAAGTTGCTTGGTTAAAAAGGGTAGCCTGGCTAAATCGACAACCGTGCGAATATAGCTTGCGCTCAAACCTTCGGCGTTAAAAAGTTGCTGGTAATACGGCGAGCGCTGGCTGATATCGGCGATAAATTGCTGCAAGCGCTGCTGTTGTAGCTGCGCTATCTGGGGCGCAGTTAACCATTGGCTCTGTTCAAGCCTGGCTAGCATGTTGTACGTAGTGTGACCTTTTAACCGTTCGTGCAGCCGGAACAATACTTTGCTAACCAACTGGGTGTAAAGATTAGCCATGAGCACCTCGGCTATGCTTATTCAGGCTTGGCTGGTGGGGCGGTGCAGTGGTTTGATGCTGCTTTTCGGCCGACAGCTGTTTTTTTACCACTACTTGCAGGGCAACCAAGGTGATCACCAGATGATACGGCAAGTCAAAGTAGGCTAACCCCAGAAAGGTGCCGCCGGCAGCATAAGCAATTAAACTGCATTGCAGCATTTTTGCCATAAGAGCTGCCCACTTTAAGTCGTCACGTTTATGGGTTAGTTTGATGGTTTGCTTGGCGCTGCGCCAGGTACTGAGGTAAATAGCCAACCATAAGAAAAACCCAATAAAACCATGGTGGCCTATTACCTGAAAATAGATGCTATGCGAGTCATTAACCCGGTCTGGATTTGGGGCGTAAAGGTAGAAATTCGCACGTTTAAAGCCATTAAATCCACCACCAAAAGGCCGGTCTTGCGCCATATTAAACGCCATTTCCCAGGCATTAAAACGGCCCTGGACTGAGCCATCATAGCTTTCGCGATCCGGTTCAACGATTGTCGCCATCCGGTCATGCCAGCTGTCAGGCATAAACTGATAAATTACTGGTGTTGCCAGGATTATTGCCAGTGCTATTGCCAGTTTATTCGGACCTTTTAACCAAAGGAAAAAACCAACTGCAATACAAGCGACCAGGGCACCACGGCTTTGGGTACCTAATGCGGAGAGTACACATAAGCCCGTTGCTACTAACAAGCCGAGTTTTAACCAGCGTTGATGAGCGGGCACGATGTATCGTAAGTAGAATAGAACAGGCAATACTATTAATAAGGTTAGTGCCAATTCATTATTACCAAAAAAGAAACCACCGGTCGGCCCCCATACCCTGCCACCACCCGCTGTCTGAATGGTATAAATGCCGCCTTTCACCCCATAAAAAGCGATACTAAGTGCTACAACCCATAGCGCCTGCTCAATTCGTTGCCGGGTAGTAAGCATTGCCAGAATCACCAAGGTCATAAATTGAATTTTCATGATTTTTTCAAACTGGGATATTACAAAAGGATCTTTAACACTCATTATAAAGGTGATAACCATCCAGATATTAAACAGCAGTAAAAACACAATCGGGCTACTTAGTGGGATCCGTTTGGGCTCTTTACTGAACAAATAACTGACTAAAAAAACCAGACCAATTACTGAAGCTACTGGCAGGGTTTGAATGAAGCCCCAGCCCAGGCGGTGCGGCACCATATAGCTTATCCAGCACCAGACCAGTACGCCGATAAAAGGCCGGCGCAGAATAAACGGAATACAGCCAACGATAATAAGAAACAGAACTATGTCACGCATTCGCTTGCTCGCTCTTTTGGTATAAGCGTAACCAGCCGGGCAAAACCTGGGCCGGCTGAAATTGCTCTACTTTTGCTCTGGCATTAGAGGCCAGTTGCCCAGCCAACTCAGGCTGAGTGATCAGGGTTAGTGCGGCGGCAGCCATTTGCTCTGGTGCGCGTGGTGGCACCAGTAGAACATCGTTACCATCGTCGACCATCCAGGGGATGCCGCCGACATTGGTAGACACCACCAGTACGCTGGCCGCCATGGCTTCCAGTAATGAGTTGGGCATATTATCGGCAGTGCTGGGGTTAAGCATAATATCGGCACTGGCATAAAGTTGCGCCATTTGCTGCCGGTCTAACTTGCCACAAAATCTTACCTTTGCCGTTAGCTGTAACTGGCTAACCAGCTGCTGTAAGTTAGCTAATTCCGGTCCGCTGCCAGCAATACTAAGTCGGGAGTCTGGCAATTGCTTGTTGATAATGGCAAAAGCGCGGATAGCGGTCGCAATATCGTAAATAGTTTCCAGATTGCGGGTGACCACCAGGTGCGGTGCGGTGCTTATGCTGGGTTTAAGTTCGCCTTTGAAAATACTGGTATCAACTATATTAGGAATAATTTGGCAGGTTAGCTGATATTGAGCAAACACCTGTTGCAAAAAAGCACTGGGCGTGACAATGACGGTTGCTTTGCGCAGCGATGGTAATACCCAGCGCTGTTGTTTTTTTAAAAAGTCTGCCGCCAGGCCGCCGCGGTAGTTCACAATAACCGGTACTTTATGCCATGCAGCCAGCCAGATAGCGGGTGCAGCAAACAGGTGCCAGGCCCAGCCTGAGTTGGCCATTACATGCACCACGTCACTGTGTTTAAAGGTTTGATGTAATTGCCAGAGGTAGGGAACCACTCTGCACAGCGCCCGCAATACCGGAATGCGGGCGACCCAGTTTGGACGGTATGGCGGGTTCACTGCCACCAGTTTTACCTTTATCTGGCCTGTCTCGGTCAGTAGTCGCAGTAGCTGAGCGGTTTGCATAGCCATGCCCCCCGCTGGCGGCGGGATGGGCCCGACCAAGGCAAGTGTTATTGGCGTGCTGGACTGCTTAGGATCACTACTTGCGCTCACGTAACACCTGCTGATAAACCGGCAAAATAGCGGCGACGGTGT
>NZ_JBFJPY010000157.1:0-4313 GCF_041616895.1 Arsukibacterium sp. | reverse complement strand
TTGGGATCAGTTCAATATGCAAAGTCATAATGCTTTCCTTTTATGATGAAACGTAGTGAGTTAACTGAATCATAGTGCGACCTGGCTGAAAATATAGCAATTCATTTAAAAATTCAGGGGCACAACAGTTAGTTTATTCGGTTTCATCATAGGGGTTTTCAGGTGTTATTTTTCAGACCCTGCAAGCAAGAAAGCGGGTGCAGGTCTTGCCTTCTGACCCCCACCCCTAAGTTAAAAAGACCGGATCTGATCCTAACGTATCTGCGTAATTACCCACTAATCAATGATATAAGCGCGAAAGGCAAATAGCGAAACTGCAGTTTGCAAAGGCTTTGCTATACTGAACGCTCACTTTTACATCACAGGCAGGAGGTTTTTTATGAGCCGGCAGCTATTTGCGTCTCTTCTGGGTTTACTTCTTACGTTTTCTATATCGGCACAAGATAAATTGCCATTCAAGGTTGAAGAAATTAGTAGTTTTGATGAACCATGGTCGATGGCTTTTCTGCCTGATGGGCGCATGCTTGTGACGGAAAAGAAAGGAACACTGACTATTGTTACCCAGCAGGGAGAAAAATCCCGGCCGGTTGGCGGCTTACCTGATGTGGATTACGGCGGTCAGGGTGGCTTGGGCGATGTAGCACTGCATCCGGATTTCGCCAACAACAAGCTGGTCTATATTAGCTATGCCGAAGCCGGTGTCGGTGGCGTGCGTGGTGCAGCTGTCGCCCGCGACACCCTGGTAGAAGAAGGGCGCAGAAGTTCGCTGCAAAACCTGCAGGTTATCTGGCGGCAGTATCCTAAAGTGTTGGGCTATGGCCACTATGGCCACCGTCTGCTGTTCGATAACAATAAGCATTTGTGGATTTCCTCCGGTGACCGTCAGAAATTTACCCCTGCCCAGGACATGCAATCATCAATCGGCAAGATATTGCGCTTGCATGACGATGGTTCGGTGCCTGACGACAACCCCTTTGTTAATTATCGTGAGACGGACTCCTTTGTTGACGGCGAAGCCATTTACCAACAAATTTGGTCACTTGGTCACCGCAACCCATTAGGAATAGCATTCGATTTGAATGACCAGTTATGGGTTATTGAAATGGGCCCTGCTGGCGGCGATGAACTTAATCTGGTCAAACGGGCCGCCAATTATGGCTACCCGCTGGTATCTAATGGCAAGCATTATGATGGCAGGCCTATTCCTGACCACGACACCCGGCCGGAGTTTGCCGCACCGGCAATTACCTGGACACCGGTGATATCCCCCGCCGATCTTATCGTTTACCGTGGCAAGCTATTTGCTGACTGGCGGGGCGATGCGTTGGCCGCAGGCCTTTCCTCACAAGGCATAGTTCGGATTAAGCTCGACGGTGAGAAGGCAACAGAGGTAGCACGGTACGGTATGGGCGCGCGTATCCGCAAAGTTACCGAAGCCCCGGATGGTGCGCTGTGGGTACTTGAAGATGAGCGAGGACAAAGCCAGGGCCGTTTGCTGAAGTTAACGCCTAAACCTCGTTAATGAAAAAATTAAGGGGCATAACAATGGAAGTTGAAGCATTTTTCAACTTACCTGTAATGCCCCTTTTAATTTAATTAACAACATCACACCAAACCATACAAACCACACTAATGCTCGCCTTTTTACAAACTTTTAAAGTCAGCACTGGCCTGACACCGGTACATTACCGGATAACTCACGCCCGGCACTAATTAACATCAATGCTGCCGTGTTTAGTCTGGGTATAGAGGGTGTATGGCAGTGCAGCGGTATCTGCGACGAAGGAGAAGGTGCCATCAATAATAAAAAACGGTACGTTATTAAAGCTGCTTCCGAGATTTACCTGCCGGCTTGGTTCACCATTAAGCTTACATAAGTTATAGGAAAAACCGCTGTAAATCCGCGGTATGCTCTGACAATAGCTTTTCTTGCCCTCGTGCTCAATACTGATATGTGTTGTGCTGGCAGGCAGCGTTTTTACCGTCGCGCAGCCTGTAAGGCTAAGCATTATCAATGCTGGTACTAGTGTTTTCATTGCATCATCCCTGTATTTAAGCAGGCGCCGAGTTTAGAGTTAAGTAAACTTAAAGTAAATATAAATAAGGTACAGACAGATCGCCAGACACGACAAATCACGGCTGAGTCAATCCAACCGGGTAAAGTTGTACTACTATTTCAGGTAGTGAATTTGCTACTTCATGTCAGGAGAAAGACATGACTGATCTTTTATCTATTGCCAATGTGCTTGCGGTATTTGCAGCTATTGGTACTGCATGGCTGGGCATTGTTACTTACCGCCGACAAAAAGAGATTGATCTTGAATATCATAAAGAACAGCTGGAACGCGAGGCTGTTACTGAATATTTGGCTTCGCTGGATACATTAATAAATCATGCAGCTTACTGCGAGGGGCATGGCACTCACGATCAAGCCGATAAAATACTGTTATGCAAAAAGAATATTAATAAAATATACATTTATGCACCGGCAGAAGTCGTTGAAGCTATGGATAACTTGCTGACCGAAGCAACAGACCTAGCCAGTGTTATTTCCAAAATCCCAAATGCTGAGATGTTTGATAAAGATAAAGAGGCGCTGTACGACAACGAGCGAACTAAAACCCAGAATGCTTACCTAGTGGCCGTTAACGTGGCAAGAAAACATGTTGGCTTACACAAGCAACCGGTTGGCGCTGTTCAGCTGCTTTTGCTTGGTAAAAAGTAATTGCAGCGCTTGCAACTTGCCAACAGCTAAATATACCGTGTACCTTGGCGTTAACCTTTTTAAAAGCAATGAAACAGGAAGCGTAAAATGGCGACAGCATTTAAAGAATACAAAATGATTTACATCGCCGAGGGCGGTTGCGGCACCATTTTTCTGGGTGCGTCGGGTTTACCGTTAAAAAAAGTCGAAGCTGAATTAAATGCTCAGGCAGCACAGGGTTGGCAGGTGGTGTTTCAGCTGATTGAACAAAAACGGTTCTGGCTGTTCTGGAGCCGTGAAGCCATGGTAGTCACCCTGGGCCGCTAGCATGCAACGTTTGCTGCTATGGCTAATCAGTCGCTACCGTAACACCGGCGGCGGCATGCGCTGGTTTGGTATTGACTGCAATTATGAGCCCAGCTGCTCGGCGTATACTTACACCGCAATTAAACGCTTTGGCTCACGCAAAGGCGTGGTAATGGGCTGGCAGCGGATTAAGCGCTGTAACCGTCACGACAGTTTTTGTAAGTGTATTGAGCCGGTGCCACCCGCTGGAGAAATGAGTCATGCTAAATCAGCAACAGGTTGATACCGAAGAAGAACAGTTGCGGGAGCAGGTTGCCGCCCTGCCCAACGAGCAACGTAAAGTATTTTATCAGCAATTAAAACCGTTGCTACGCGACCCCGATACCTATGCCACCTTAAACTGGTGTTTTATTGCCGGGTTGCATCATTTTTATTTAGGCCAGTGGCAGCGCGGCCTGGTTAATTTACTGGTGTTTACCATAGGTATCGTGCTGCTGTTTACCCCACTGTTTTTGCTGGGCATTGCTATGCTGGTACTGATTAGCGTGGTAGAGCTCTGGGCACTGTTTCGCGCCCAGATTATTATTCAGAACTGGAATAACAAGACTATGCATCGCCTATTGCAGCGCCTAACAGCGAACACTTAAAAGCGTTCAACCACTTTGGCCTGCAGGGCCGGGTTGGCGAAATCCAGCACTACCGGTTGCTCCAGAATAATCAGGCCTTCTATCACCACATTGGCGGCAATATTTAAGCTCGGTTGGTTATTATTGCCCCAGCCAAAAAATGATTTCTTTTTACCCGCTTTTTTAAATACCACATCGCCTTTAACCACGGTGTTGCCTGCCAGGCTAATATCACCATTAACCGTACTGATATTTTGAGCTATCTGCGCGCTGTCGAAGCTAATATCACCATTTACCGTCATTACATCACCGGCAATTCTGGCATTATCTTTTACTACAATTTCGCCATTTACCGTGGTAACACTGCCGTTAACGGTTAAATTGCGACCGGCTACAATCGATCCATTGACGGTTTCAGCACTGTCAACTGAGACATCGTCACTCATTTTAATGCCGCCATTAACCAGCGATACTGTTTTAGCGCTGCTATTGCTGGCGATTTTCACACTGCCATTTACCAGTGACACATTGCCATAGTGCTCACCACTGCCAACCACGGCACTGCCCAGCACTTTGTCGATATTGCCATAGGTACTATCAGCAGCCGCACGGTTGCCTACTCCACTTAACACCAGGGTCGCGGCTACTAAAGTGCTAACAGCAGCAAATTTAAAAAG
>NZ_JBFJPY010000156.1:0-4529 GCF_041616895.1 Arsukibacterium sp. | reverse complement strand
GCTAGAGGTACCTGGCGAAACACGTATTGTGTTTGTGTTGCCTTATCAGGGCAATACGTTGCTGGGTACGACCGAAGTGCGGCAGCAACTTACCGACCCTATTACCTGTTCTGACGAAGAACGAGACTATCTGTTAAACGTATATAACCGTTATTTTAAGCCCCAGGCCGGGCCTAGCAGTGTACTGGCAAATTTTGCCGGAATAAGGCCGTTACTCGGTGGCAGTACTAATGCCAGTAAAGCCAGTCGTGAGTACCAGCTTGACTGGCAGGGACAGTTACTGACCGTATCAGGTGGCAAGTGGACAACCGCCCGGGCGCTGGGTAAGGCCGTGGCCTTACAGATTAAGTCGTAGTGCTTTACAGGGTCAGCGCCAGAATTTTGGAGCGGCGCTGATAATTATACAATTGCTTTTTCTGGCTGGGTAAATCGTCAACCGTAACCAGTTCAAAGCCCTGCTCTAAAAACCAGTGAATGCTGCGGGTAGTCAGGGCAAACACTTTGTCATAACGACGCTGACGGGCTTGCTGAATAATGTGCTTTAACAGCAGATAGCCCCGGTCAGCATCCCGGTAATCGGGGTGTACCGCCAGGCAGGCAAACTCACCGACATTGTCATCAATAAACGGATACAACGCTGCGCAGCCGATCACCAGACCATCACGTTCTATCAGGGTAAAGTAGTCAATCTCCATTTCCAGCTGTTCGCGCGAGCGGCGAACCAGTAAGCCTTGTTGCTCCAGCGGCCTGATTAAATCCAGAATGCCGCCAATATCCCGGATGGTTGCCCGGCGTAACTTCTCTGCAGACTCGGTAACAATCTGGGTACCGATACCATCGCGGGAGAATAATTCCTGCAGCAAGGCACCATCTTCATCATAGCTGACCAGGTGGCAGCGTGGCACCCCACCGCGGGTTGCAATAATTGCGGCATTTAAAAATGCCAGTGTACCAGGGCAGGCTGAGTTGTTTTCAGCCAGTTCCTCTAATATATTTTCAGCCTCATTTGGCATTAATTCGGCAATAATGTCACCATCTGGCTCTGTTATGCCACCAACTTCACTAAAACCAATCATTTTGTCGGCTTTTAATTTTATTGCCACCTGCGTGGCAATATCTTCGGCAGTTAAGTTAAAGCTTTCACCGGTAACTGAAGCCGCTATCGGCCCCATTAACACAATGCCATTATGCTCCAGCTGCCGTCTGATACCCGCTACGTCAATCCGGCGCACTTTGCCGCTATGATGGTAATCAATGCCTTCATCCACCCCTAACGGCTGGGCAATAACAAAGTTACCGCTTACCACGTTTATCTGTGCGCCCTGCATCGGGGTATTGCTTAAACTCATCGACAGGCGGGCCGTAATGTCCAGCTGCAGCGCGCCGGCAACCTGTTTAATTAACCGAAACGAGTCATCATCAGTCACCCGAACCCGGTTATGATAGGTCGGTTCAAGCCCTGCTTGCCCCAGTGCCTGATTAATTTGCGGCCTGGCGCCATATACCAGCACAATTTTAATTCCCAGGCTGTTTAGTAGGGCAATGTCATTGATAATACTGCGAAAACCCGGTTGGGTAATTGCTTCGCCGCCGAGCATCACCACGAAGGTTTTACCACGGTGAGCATTAACATAAGGGGCAGACTGGCGAAAACCGGAGACAAGTTCAGTAGTGCGCACGGGGATAGGGCTTCCTTTTACTTAAAACTGTAAGCTATAAACATGGCAGTAAGCTGACAAAATGCCAACTTTAGTTGCCGCAAAGCTGGCATTTTAGATTAGTTTTGGATTTTTATCTAATTTTTAAGCATAGTTATTCGAAAAGTGCTAAAGGACTATTGTACCCTTTTTAAAATCACTCTGACCCTTTTTTCAGATGGCAATTAACCGAGGATAATATGCGGCAAAAAACGTGAGCTGTCTTTAGTGATCAGGCTGTTATCTTCGCGGATGCAAATACCTGCGGCGCTATCGCCCACCACCCAGCTGCCAATTAACGTGTAGCTGTCGCCAAACTTTGGCAGCGGCGCCAGGGCCTGGCGAATATAGCCGTTGTCGGTGTAAGGGCCGTCTTCTTTTATGCGTTGGCCGCTGGCAGTCACCAGCTCTATATTGGCGCCTTCCCGTGAGAACAAGGGCTTTTTCACCCAACCGGGCTCAACCTGGCTGTTGTCGGCAAAAAAAGCGGGCAATAGATTAGGATGGCCCTGATATTTTTGCCACAGCAGCGGCAAAATACCTTTGTTAGATAACAACAGCTTCCAACTGGGTTCCAGCCACTGAGTTTTACTGGTTAAAATGGTGCTGGCAAATTCTTCCTGTAGCATGAATTCCCATGGGTACAGCTTGAACAAGCCGTTTATCGGATAGCCATCGATGTCAACCAACTGGCCGTCGATGTCGCCTAATTGCTCCAGCTGAATATAGCGGCAATCTAAACCTGCCTGCAGCGCAATGTCCATCAGATAGTCGACGGTACCTTTATCTTCGATGCTTTCGGTCACGCTGCTAAAATAAAACGGCTGGGCCAGCGGCAGCTGGGCGAAAGCCTGCTCCAGTTTGTCCTGTAACGAATTAAACTGATCGCTTCCCTGGGGCAACTGGCCCTGCATCAGCTGATCTTCCAGCCAGACCCACTGAAAAAAGCCGGTTTCAAATAACGAGGTTGGCGTGTCGTAGTTCAGTTCCAGCAGTTTAGCCGGACCATTACCGTGATAGCTGAAGTCCATCCGACCGTACAAATGAGGCTCGCCACTACGCCAGCTATTGGTAATAAAGTCCCAGAAACGCTCAGGAATAGCGAGTTGTGTTAGTAATTGTTCGTCGGCCAGAATATCTGGCACCAGATCCAGAGCCATCTGATGCAGTTCTTCGGTGGGCGCTTCTAAATCCTGCTCAATTTGCTGCAAGCTAAATTGGTAGTAGGCGCTTTCGTCCCAGTATTGTTCATTGTCGATGGTATGAAATTTAAAGCCCACACTGCTGGCAAAGTCCTGCCAGCCCGGACGAGGCGCAATACTGTGTCGTTTCACGTCGTTCAGCCTCCATAGCTGCGATTAGCGCTACGCTGTGCTGCCTGGGCACCAAAGCCACCTCGTCTTGCTAACGCAGCAGGCTTGGGCTGCACGGCGGAGGGCCGAATGCTGGTAGTACCTGGCTGACTGGCTACGGCAGTGTTGGTTGCAGTACGAAACGTATTGCGGTCGTCGCGCGATTTATACAGGGGTTGGGTTGGCACAGTGTTGCGCCCGGTTGCGCCGGTGGTTTGCTGGTTGGTGGCCTGGCCACTGCCGGCTGCTAAGCCACCACGGTTCAGCATTTGACCAGCCATAAAGCCCATCATCATTGGCATAAAAAAACTGCCCTGCTGGTGTTGCTCCGGCGCAGTTTCACACTGGCCCGCGCCAAAATCGGCTTCGCATTCCTGTTTATTGGCGTAACGGGGAGCCACTTTGGGGTGCAGTTGCTCCGCCTCGGCAAACGCTGCCTGGCACTGGGCCGGCGGGTTGTAAAATGCCGCGCACTCATCAGGTGTACTGAATACCTGGGCTGCAACTTCTTTTTCAGCACAGCCGTTCAACACCAGGCCAGCGGCTGGCAGCATAAAAATCAGAGCGGCTTTCTGGCTGCGTTTGCTCGGGGGTAATTTCATCGGCGACTCCTTAATAACTCATGCAGGCGGCATTTAACATACCCACCGTAATAGAACTGCCAGCTGAGAAAACACCGGCAGCTAACTCACCCTGGGTAATACGTTGCGGTAGTTGTTTCAGGGCAGCGCTGCTTAGCAGAAATGTCAGCACCTGAACCACTAATGCCACACCGCCCCAGATGGCACAGTCAAGCAATGACATGGAGTGGGTAATAGCACTACTAAGTGGCCAGGCAAAACCAATTAGGGCACCAGCAAAGGCGATGGCAGCAGAGTGGTTATTGGCGCGAATAAGGGCAAACTCATCGTGCGGGGTTACCCAGGTGTACAACCTGACAAATACCAGTAGCAGCCCGACGGCCAGGGCAAAATACGCTAAAAAAGATGGGATACCCGCCAGCGAGCCTAGTGCGGTGTTTAACATGGGGTTGTCTGACATAACAATTCCTGCGATTAATTACCAGCGCTGATCCTGCGCAAAAAGCCAACGTAATTCAAGTAAAACCGCATGCAACTGACGACTTTACCTTTTGTCGCAGCCTGGCAGCGGGTTAACCTGCCTTGCTTTACATCGGGGGCATAGTTTTACACTCTGATTGTTTTTAAAACAATAATAGCTATTACCAAGGAACCCATATGAACAAAGTATCTGCCCTGGCATTAGGCGTGGCCTTATCGCTTGGTCTGGCCGCCTGCAGCAGCAAGCCGCTTGTCACTGACATAACGCAACAGCAAGCTGCACCAGCGCTAAGTTCAGGAATTAACCCGGCCAACATGGATAGCAGCGTTGCGCCACAACAGGATTTTTTCCGCTACGTTAACGGCAACTGGCTAACTAGCACTGATATCCCGGCAGATAAAGCGCGCTGGGGCAGTTT
>NZ_JBFJPY010000155.1:0-4589 GCF_041616895.1 Arsukibacterium sp. | reverse complement strand
CAGGGCGCTAAAACCGGCACGGGCGGCCACTTACCCGGCATTAAAAACACAGGCAAAATTTCAACAGTTCGCGGTATACCAGAAGGCACTGATGCGTTATCGCCGCCAGCGTTTAAGGATATGTCCAGAGTCAGTGATTTCGCCCGCTTTGCTGCTCGGGTGCGTGAGATCAGCGGCGGTATACCGGTCGGCTTTAAACTGAGTGCTAACCATATTGAGCGCGACATTCAGTTCGCACTGGATGCCGGTGCTGACTATATCATTCTCGATGGCCGCGGCGGCGGTACTGGTGCTGCACCGGAAATGTTCCGCGATCATATCAGTGTACCAACCATACCGGCATTGGCCCGTGCCCGCCGTTACCTGGATGCGCAAAACGCCAGCGGCAGGGTAACGCTTATTATCACCGGCGGGCTGCGGCTGCCTATAGACTTTGTTAAAGCCATGGCGCTGGGCGCAGATGGTATAGCCCTGTCAAACAGCGCCATCCAGGCGATTGGTTGTGTCGGTGCCAGAATGTGCAACACTAATAATTGCCCGTCGGGTATTGCTACACAAAAGGCTGAATTACGTAAGCGGCTGGATATTGATGTCTCTGCTACGCGGCTGAATAATTTCTTTCGCGCCTCAGTAGAACTGATGCAGGTGATGGCGCGGGCTTGTGGCCATGATGCGCTAAGTAAGTTGAACCAGGCTGACTTAGCTACCTGGAACCGGGAAATGGCCTATTTGTCTGGCGTGCGGTTTTCTGGTTTCGAAAAGTTAAACACGTGCGCCAGTTAATCGGCTGGCTGCTTGTATCCTGGCGGTGAAGTTGTTGTAAAATTGGCAATCGGCAACCCACGGAAACAATCTCATGTCTGAATTTACCCAAGAAAAGCCAGTGCAACCAAAAGCTACACAACAAAAACCAGTACAGCAAAACATCGGTAATATTGCGCTTGTGGTGGCAGACTACGACGAGGCCATCGCGTTTTACACTACCAAATTGCAGTTTAGTGTGGTGGCCGATATCGATTTTGGCGGCGCTAAGCGCTGGGTTGAAATTGCACCGCCCAACAGCAACGGCAGCCACCTGCTGTTAGCCAAAGCCAGTAATACGCAGCAACAAGCCGCAATAGGCAACCAAAGCGGCGGCAGGGTATTTTTGTTTTTGCATACCAACGATTTCTGGCGCGACTATCACGCCATGCAAGCCAAAGGTGTAAAGTTTAACGAGAAGCCCAGAGAAGAAAGTTACGGCACGGTAGCAGTATTTCAGGATTTATACGGCAATAAGTGGGATTTGTTGCAGCTGAATTAGCGAGCAGAGCAAGCAAATTAAGCCATGCCTGATGCCGCTGGTAAAATATCGCACGACTATCCTGTGCAAAACCATTAGCTGTTGCATGACACAGAGTGTTGCTGCCTCTCGTCACTAAAACGTTATGATGCTATAGTGTTGTAGTGTCATTCTATTTGAGGTTATGTATGAGCACGTTATCCAAACGATCAACAGTCTATTTTGAGCCATCTATTCATCAAGCGTTAAAGCTTAGAGCGGCTTCGTCAGACACGTCGGTATCCGAGCTTATCGATGAAGCGGTAAGATTACTAATGCGCGAGGATCAGGAAGATCTTGCTACGGTAAGGCAAAGAGCCAACGAAGCAGAAATATCTTACGAAGAATTACTAAACAGTCTGCAAGCTGATGGCAAAATATAAAATCACCTTTAAGAAATCGGTAGCCAAAGATTTAACTGTGCTGCCAAAAGCAGATATAAAAAAAATATTAGCCAAAATTGATGCGCTTGCTGAAAATCCAAGAACAGAAGGCGCGATTAAGCTAAGTGGTCAAAGTCTCTACCGTATCAGGCAAGGGCTATACCGAATCATCTATGAAATAAAAGATAGCCAGTTAGTGGTGCACGTTATAAAAGTCGGGCATAGAGCGGATATATACAAACAAATCTGATAGGTGTTCTCAATGCAGGTACTAAACACCGCTTCACTGCAGCAAAGGCGCGCCCATGAGCGGCAATTTAGCAAGATGGTAAAGTCGGTTAAATCGCTGAAAACGAAAAAATACAGTGATTAGCACAACACACGCCGCCTTAAGGCGGCGTTTTTTGATAGCCGCAGGCTTGGGCGATTTTGTCTATGGGCCATCCGTTAATGTTAAACCTAAAACTGGCCGAAAAAGTGAATTTAATGTCCATTCGGTCGGCAGTTTGTTTGCTACAGTAGCCAAAATCAACTGACGAAGAGGCTGTGATGGTTACGGTAGGCATTATTATTTATCCGGATATTCAGGCACTGGATCTGGCCGGGGCGCTGGATTGCTTTGGTCAGGCGAACCAGGAACTGCTTGCAGCCGGCAAACAACCTTATTACCGCCATTATATTGTCGGGCTAACCACGGCGCCGCTGTGTGCTGAAAATGGTCTTCAATTAACAGCTCAGTACTCACTGGATACGTGCCCAAGGCTGGACTACCTTATTATTCCCGGTGGGGCTGGTGCCAGAAAGCTAACAGTCAATCAGGATTTTATGCACTGGCTGTGTCTGCGCAGTGTTGACACAGATAAGGTGCTATCTATCTGTACCGGTGCCTATCTGCTTGCGCACAGTGGTTTGGTTAACGGTTTGCCGCTGGCAACACATTGGCGCTTCGCCGCCGATTTACAGACGCGATATCCAAAGGTGCAGGTAAACGCCACTGAGCTGTATGTCAAATCAGGCAAGTTTTACTCTTCCGGCGGCATGACAGCGGGGATCGATTTATGTCTGGCGGTGATCGAACAAGACCTTGGCGTAGCCATTGCTCAGGCGGTAGCCCGGGAACTGGTGATGTATCTGCGCCGCAGTGGCGACCAGTCACAATACGCCAGCCCGTTAAAAATTCAGCACAGTGGCGAGCAGCGTTTTATCCAATTACAACAATGGTTGCTGGTTAATTTAACTAAACCCTTAACGGTAGCAGATATGGCTGAACAAGTGGCGCTGAGCGAGCGCCAGTTTCGCCGGGTATTTCGCGATCGGTTTGCCATGGCGCCGGTGCAGTATCTGCAACAACTGCGGTTGGACAAAGCCCGTAGCTTGCTGCTGTGTGACGGGTACAACCTGCGGCGTATTTGCAATGAAGTTGGTATCAAGGATCCACGCAGCTTGATCCGCCTGTTTAATGCCGCTTTTGGTTGTACTCCCGGCGAGTACAAACAGCACTTTTGTTAATGCCTCAATAACCCTACCGTAAAAAGGTTTTACTATGTTCAAAATGTTTCGGATGCTGGCCGTCTTGATGTTGTTGGTTGTTTGCATCAGCCATGCCAGCGACAATGCTGCTGGTATCGTTAAGCAAACGATTAGGCTGGACAATATCACCTTACACTATGAATTTGCCGATGCGCAGTCTGTTGCAATGCAGCCAGAATTTACTAAGACAATTAACGCCGGGTTTCAGTACTATCGGCAGCTTTTTGCTGGCTATCCCCGGGATCTTGAGGGCACGTTTTACACTGACATTACTGTACACGTTCGCCATGGTAAGTATTTGTCAGGGGAGGCTGATCCACAGCTATTGATGCTAACCTGGTCTGACAGCAAAATGTTTGGCATACACAACTGGCAGACTCTGTTGTTACATGAAATCTTTCATCTGTGGAGTGCAGAGTCGTTTCGGTATCATGATGGCCGTGAACATTGGTTTAATGAGGGTTTTGCTGAGTTTTATACCTTTAAAGCGGCGACTGAATTAGGATTAATCTCAGCGCGTGATGCGTTGGCAATCGCCGCCGTGCCGGTGGGTTTTTATCACAGTGCCGCAGGTTTAGGTCGGTTATCGATGCGCGAAGCGGGTAACAATAATAAGTTAAAGTTTGATAATTACTTTCTGGTTTATCACGGTGGCTGGGTTGCTGCCATGGTGTTGGATCATGATATTCGCTCGAGAACCGCTAACCAATATAGTCTGGATGATGCAATGCGGATGCTGTATCAGCATTATCCCCGCGATAAAAAGTTGTACCGTAGTGAAGATATCGTCATTGTATTAAAAGCTACAAGTGGCCTGGACTATCGGCTGTTTTTTAAACGCTACATTGATGGTACCCAGCCCCTGCCGGTGGCCGGGTACTTTGATCTGGGTAAAGCATTGTGGGATTTTGAATTTAACCCGGCAAAACATTATCAGCACGCCAATTTGTATCGTGCTTTGGGTATCACTATTATCAATGCTAATTAAGTTAATCCGTAGCTGCAGGTACCAGCATCGTTTCTGTAGTATTGTATGGATGTAACGGCTAACAACAGAAACAAATATGACCGATATCTATATGCAGGCGGCTATTGCCCAAGCCAGAAAAAGCTTAGCCGAGGGTGGTATTCCTATTGGCTCGGTGCTGTTGATTGATGGCAAGATTGTGGGTGCTGGCCATAACCAGCGAGTGCAAAAGGGTAGCTGCGTATTACATGCTGAAATGGACTGCCTGGAAAATGCAGGCCGCTTAACCGCCGCCGATTACCGGCGCGCCACGCTGTACTCTACGTTATCACCGTGCGATATGTGTAGCGGCACGGTATTGCTGTATGGCATTCCCAAAGTAGTTATT
>NZ_JBFJPY010000154.1:0-4589 GCF_041616895.1 Arsukibacterium sp. | reverse complement strand
GCTGTCAGTGCTCTCTGCCACCACCACATCGCTGCTTTGTTTATAACCAAGCTGCTCCATGGTGTAACCCTGCGCTTTAGCCAGTCCTTCAAGCTGAGCGATTAATTCCACTTCTTGCTGACGTTCTGCCAAAACACCATTCAGGGTTTCAATAACATCGGTAAGTTTGACCAGGTTTAATTCTTTGGCGGCTTTTTTTAACTCTTTTTTATCTAATAATAAAGACACGATTCGCTCCTTTACTTAAAATTTGATAAAGAATAAGCAATTTACGCGACTAAATAAAGCAACCAGAGACTTTAATCTCAAGATATAATTATAAAAAAACTACATTTATTCAGGCTCTGTTAAGAAACTTTTTAATTCAGCTGTTTTATGCTTCATTAACTCAATATCACCCTTAGTCTCAACGTTTAATCTTACAACGTTTTCTGTGTTTGAAACACGAAGATTAAAGCGCCAGTCAGTAAATTTCATACTCAAGCCATCAATATCATCAACCTCTACAGCCTGTTGTGCATAGCGTTCGGCTAATTTAGAAATTACCTGCAACGGATTGGCGATATTAAAGTTTAATTCACCAGAAGAAGGATAGTCAGCAATCATTTTCTGTACCAGTTGTGAGAGTTTTTTACCTGATAATGATAATAACTCTGCCACAAGTAACCAGGGGATCATGCCACTGTCACAATACGCAAAGTCGCGAAAATAATGATGGGCACTCATTTCGCCACCATAAACAGCATCTTCTTCACGCATTCTTTCTTTTATAAAAGCATGTCCTGTTTTACTGCATATTGCCTTACCATTATGTTGTTGACATACCGCTTCAGTATTCCAGTATAAACGGGGATCATGAATAATTTTGGCACCAGGTTCTTTTTTTAAAAACGCCGCAGCCAGTAACCCAACAATATAATAGCCTTCGATGAAATGACCTTGCTCATCAAATAAAAAACAACGATCAAAATCGCCATCCCAGGCGATACCAAAATCGGCCTGATGCTGGCGCACCGCATCTGAAGTTGCCTGACGATTCTCAATCAGCAACGGGTTTGGGATACCATTGGGGAAACTGCCGTCTGGCTGATGATGTACTTTAATAAAATGTATAGGAATATCATGGTCAATAAACGCCTGCTCCAGCGCATCGACCACATGTCCCGCAGCACCATTTCCTGAATTGACTACCAGCTTTAGGGCTTGCATATTGGCGGGGGTGATATAGCCAAGCATATGATCAATATAGGGTTTTAGAATACTGCCTTTCTGATAGCTTGCGTTACCATAATGCCATTTTTGATTAGCTGCGAGTGTGTTACTTTGCAGGGTTAATTCGATTAATGCTGCTGGCGCAAATAATTCCGTTTGCAACCGCGCGGTTTCATCGCGAATGGCAAAAAGCCCACTGTCGCCGCTTATTGGCCTGGACTGAGATCTGACTAATTTCATGCCGTTATAGTTGATTGGGTTGTGGCTGGCGGTCACTTCGATGGCACCATCAATAGCCAGATGTTGTGCGGCGAAATAGATTTCTTCAGTCCCGGTCATGCCTAAATCAAGAACTTCAACACCTTCGGTGAGTAGGCCCAGTGTCAGCGCTAATTTCAGCGACTCTGAGCTATGACGTATGTCGCCGCCAACAGCAACAGTCGCCGGTTTAATGACTCTGGCATAAGCGCGACCAATGCTATAAGCAATTTGCTCATTTAGCTCCTCACCCAGTTTCCCCCGAATATCATACGCTTTAAAGCAGGATAATGAGTTCATGTTACTCCCGGCCATACTTATCGGCAAAACGCACTATGTCATCTTCTCCAAGGTAGCTGCCAGACTGAACCTCAATTAATTCCAGAGGAATTTTACCCGGGTTTTCCAGCGAATGAACCACGCCAATCGGTATAAACGTCGACTCATTCTCAGTGACCATAAATTCTTTATCACCATTTCTGACCAAAGCCGTGCCACTTACTACCACCCAGTGCTCTGCCCGATGATGATGTTTTTGTACTGACAATTTTGCGCCGGGTTTTACGGTAATGTGTTTTACCTGGTAGCGCTTTCCCTGGTCCACTGAATCATATTTGCCCCAGGGTCGGAACACTTCGCGATGCAAATCTACTTCACTGCGACCATAGCTTTGTAATCGTTGCACAATACTTTTTACTTGTTGGATATCATTTTTATTCGCCACCAAAACCGCATCTTTGGTTTCCACTACTATCACATTGTCTAAACCAATTACTGCGACCAGTTTCTCTTCGGCGTTGATATAACTATTGCGGGTTGCCTCCAGCATCACATCACCCCTGCAAGCATTGCCTTGGGCGTCTTTTGCCATGACATCCCACAGCGCATCATAGCTGCCGACGTCGCTCCAACCAGCGTTAAGTGGCACCATCACCGTATTGTCAGACTTCTCCAGCACGGCATAATCCAGTGAATCGGCCGGACTGGTACTAAATGCGTCTTTGTCTACCCTGACAAAATCTAAATCCTGACTGGCAGTAGTCACCGCCAACTGACACGCTTTTACAATCTCTGGTGCAAATTTTTCGAGCTCGGCCAATAAACTGCTGGCTTTGAACATAAACATGCCGCTGTTCCAGCAATATTCGCCTGATGCCAGATAATGCTCTGCGGTTTTTTTATCTGGCTTTTCTTTAAATTCAGTGACCTGATAGGTGTTCGGTATGTGCTCAATATTTTGCTGGCTGTGCCTGATGTAGCCATACCCCGTATGCGCAGATACCGGCACGATACCAAAAGTAACTAATTTACCGGCTTTCGCTGCCAGCTGAGCTTCCACTACCGCTTGCTGAAATGCAGGAATATCCTGAATAACATGATCTGCTGCCAGAACGAGTAACACCGGATCTTGCTGCTGTTGCTGCAACTGCATGGCCTGGATAGCCGCTATCGCAATCGCAGGCGCCGTATTACGGCCTACCGGTTCCAGCATGATGCAGGCGTCGCCAATTTTCAGCTCGCGCAGCTGCTCAGCCACCATAAAACGATGATCTTCATTGCAAACCACTATCGGTGGTGCCAACTGATCAAGGCCTTTCAAGCGCAGCAAGGTATTTTGCAGCATACTTTTTTCATTAACTAATGACAGAAATTGTTTAGGTTTTTTTGCGCGTGACAAAGGCCAGAGCCGGGTACCCGACCCACCAGATAAGATTACCGGGATCATTGCAACTCCTTGCGATACTTTCCATAAGAAAAAAGACTGACAGCGCTTAGTATAGCCAGCTTTTTCGGCAAACGTCACCCCGAATATGACTGTTAATATCAATGACAACCAAAATTGTCCGCACTAAATTGGGCTGGTCGGTGCTCTTAAATAAGGTAGAATCGGCTATCTTAACGCGACTTTTTAGCAGGATCAGTGTTATGCCACAATTTAAAGATTTATTTACTAACAATAAAAACTGGGCAGATCGGATTGAGCGTGAGCAACCGGGTTTTTTTAAACAGTTATCAGAACAACAGGCCCCGGAGTATTTATGGATTGGCTGTTCAGACAGTCGGGTTCCGGCCAATGAAATTGTTGGGCTATTGCCTGGTGAGCTGTTTGTTCACCGTAATGTGGCAAATTTAGTGTTGCATTCTGATATGAACTGCTTATCCGTACTGCAGTATGCTATTGATATTCTTAAAGTTAAACATATTATAGTAGTCGGGCATTATGGATGTGGTGGTGTTAAAGCTGCCATGATGAAACAACGGGTTGGCTTTGTAGATAACTGGTTGCGCAATGTGAAAGACGTCTATGCGATGCACCGCGAAGAAGTTGACAGTTATGCCGATGACAACGAACGACTTAATTGTTTAATTGAACTGAACGTGATGGAGCAGGTACGGAATTTATGTCATACCAGCTTTGTGCAGGAAGCCTGGGAGCGTGGACAGCCTTTAGCTATCCACGGCTGGGTATACAGTTTGCGTAACGGCAGAGTTAAGGATCTGCGGGTCAGTCACTCATGTGCCGATAAAATAGACGACATTTACGCTATGGACCCGCTTGAAGGTTGATACTGGGCCAGATTGTCAACTATTTAAAAATAATTTCCTGAGGTGCAACGGGTTGATACACCGCACTATGTCCTTGTACCCATTGTTCATTCTGTAAATAAGTCGAGCGAACTTCGAGGGTACCGTCCGGCATAATTTTACTGTGTGATTTAACCTGGGTGATGCCGTTCTGGTTGTTTTCAACATTTTCCAAAGCGGTAATTTCACCACTTTGCGGATTAAATTGCATCGTGCCATAGGTATAAAAACCAGCCGTTGTGAAATAGTAGTACGCCAGGCTGTTTTTAGCTTCGTCCCAAAAAATAAAAGACTCGCCACCATATTCGCCATGATTGATAGAATGCACTGTTTTTATCGCCTGGCCATTTAATGCCCGGAACCAGTGAGAGCGATCAATAACCGCTTTGGTGCTGCCAGGCTCAGCAAGATTCCCTTGCCAGTATTGACCAAGATAGGGTCTGAACACCTCTAATTTGGGATGCAGTACGGCCGTTTCAGCCGCCGAAATCGCGACAGCAAATAGCATGCTGCACAACAACAGCAATATTTTC
>NZ_JBFJPY010000153.1:0-4633 GCF_041616895.1 Arsukibacterium sp. | reverse complement strand
TTTTGCCAGCCCGAATATTATGGGTAGCCATTGGCAGGCGCTTACCCGCTATGCCAATAATTCAGATGGCGAAAGTTATCAGTTTAATATCCAGCGACCCTTTTACCGCTTGAGTTCACCCTGGGCAGTCAGTGCCGATGTCAGTAAAGACAAACAGCAAATAAATGATTATGTCCTTGGTGAGAAAGTGAACCAGTACGATAGGACACAGCATGGCTTTACCAGCTTTTTTGGCTGGCGCCTGGCTGGCGATAGTAAGCGAATTCACCGGATTAACAGCGGAATCACCCTGGAAGATGTCAGTTTTGCCGACACGGCCGACACCTTGTTCAATCTGCCTGGCGAACGTAATTTATCAAGGGTGTGGGTTGAGTATCAGTTGCTGGAAGATAACTATCGTAAATTGTATAACATCAACCAGTTTAACCGGGTAGAAGATATTAACTTAGGCTGGCAGGCTTATCTGCGGCTGGGTCAGCTACAAAAAGGTCTGGGGGCTGACGCCAGTGGCTGGCAGCTTGATGCCGCCATAGAGAAAGCCTGGTCGTTGCACCATGACATCTGGCTGTTAGCCAGTTTTCGTTACCATGGCTTGAAAATGGCCGACTTACGCCAGCAACTGATCAGCACGCACTGGCAAATGGTATATCAGCTGAACCGGCAAAGCAGTGTGGTTGGCATTCTGGATTTACAACGTGGTAAAGATTTATTTGCCGATGAAGTGCTTTACCTGGGCGGCGACACCGGCCTGCGGGCTTTTCCGTTGTTTTACCAGCGCGGAGATAACCGGATAGTGGCCACCGCCGAGTATCGCTATTACACCGATTGGAATATTTTGCGGATTTTCGACGTAGGCTTTGCGGGTTTTGCCGATGCCGGCCGTAGCTGGGGAGCTGAGCAACGTGGTGAAAACGAGATTGACGACAGTATTCTATACGGAGTCGGTGTGGGTGTTCGCTTATTGTCTACCCACTCCAGCCGCGGCACTATGGTGCATATTGACTTAACCCGCCCGGTAACTGACAACCCGGAGCTGGGCAATTGGCAGTGGCGAATTACCGCTAAACGGCGTTTTTAACCTTCCTTACGCCTGACACAAACTACAAAATACCGTGGTGCGCTGTCCCAGCTTTATCTCTGTTAATGGCTGCTGGCAATTAACACACGGCTGGCCGCCCCGGCCATACACCAGTAATTGCTGTTTAAAATAGCCTGGCTTGCCATCAGCCTGACTGAAATCTTTTAAGGTAGTCCCCCCCTGTACAATTGCCGCCGAAAGGGTTTCTTTTACCACAGTGCTTAGCAGCGCCAGTTGATCAGCTGCCACGGTATTGGCGGGCGCACTCGGCAGAATGCCCGCTTTAAACAGGGCCTCATTGGCGTAAATATTTCCTACCCCGACTACCACCTTATTGTCCATTAGCACCAGCTTTATGGCAGCCGTGCGTTTGGCGCAAGCGTCAATCAATGTATTGACACTAAAGTCACTGGTCAATGGTTCGGGCCCTAACGCCGCCAGCAATGGATGCGGCTGATTTTTTGCCTGCCACAATACCGCACCAAAACGACGGGTATCGTTTAAGCGTAGTATTTTATTGTTGGATAGCAGTAAATCCAAATGGTCGTGTTTGGTAGCCGGAGTGGAGGCAGTCACTACTTTTAAATGCCCCGACATGCCTAAATGCAGAATAATGTCGCCAGCGGGCAAGCTAATCAGCAAGTATTTGGCCCGACGGGTAACCGCCAGGATCGGCTGGTTGCTTAGGGCAACCACCTCATCCGGGATCCACCAACGCAGCTGGCGCTGCCGGGCGACCACGCTCAGTAATTGCTGGCCTTCAAGATGCGGGCTAATCCCTAAACGGGATACTTCAACCTCGGGTAATTCTGGCACTACGTATACTCCAAAAAACGGGTACTCTAAAAAAGCGGGCGGGAACCGAGCCTTACTTTAATAAAAAGAGTTGTTTCGCCTGAGCAGCGCTCAGCTGGTAGAACTGACTGCTGCCCGCCTGTTGTAACAGGTACTGGCCAGCGTCTGACTCAGTATCCGGATACAATAACCAGATCACCGGGCTAGTCTCACCCACCAGTTGCACACTGGCCTGTGCCACCGGCACCCGGCTTTGCATGGGTAAGGTTTCTACCGGTGTTAACTGGCTATGTTGCCAGGCCAGCGCTAATTGCTCCGCATTAACCACGGTATTGCTTTGCGGTTGCAGTTGCCACTGCGGGCCAGCTTTTACCAGACGCTGATTGGCAAAACCCACCATTAGCAGCTGGGAATCAGCAGGAATTAACCGCTGCTCTGCTGTCATTTGTTGTTGTAAGCGCTGGGGAATGCCATACAGCACAAACATCAGAATAAGCACGGCAAAAATCAGCACATTATTCCAGTTGCGGCGCGAGAGTTTTAACATAGTTATACCTTAGTGCTCAGGGCAGCACCTGTCTGCAAGGGCGCAGCGGCATAGTAACTTAGGCAGGGTATAAAAAGCAAAAACCCGGCGAAGGCCGGGTTTTCAGGTCGATTACTTGATTTTCGCTTCTTTGAAAATCACGTGCTTACGCACTTTAGGATCGAACTTTTTAATTTCCATTTTTTCTGGCATGGTACGCTTGTTCTTCGTTGTAGTGTAGAAGAAGCCAGTACCGGCAGAAGAAACTAAACGGATTTTATCGCGCATGAGTTAATTCCTTATACCTTGTGACCGTTGGCACGAACGTCTACTAAAACGGCGTCGATACCTTTCTTGTCAATAATACGCATACCACGGGTGGTAGTACGTAAAGTAACAAAACGGTTTTCGCTTTCAACCCAGAAACGGTGAGTTTGCAGGTTAGGCAGGAAACGGCGCTTTGTCGCGTTGTTGGCGTGCGAACGACGGTTACCTACCATCGGACCTTTGCCAGTTACTTGGCATACTCTAGACATGTCTATATTTCTCCAAAATTACGTCAGCTCGAGCTATCATTCACCCTTCTGGCCTTGAAGGTTGCCCCGAAAATGGATGAGGGCGCACTTTATACACGAAAGCCCCACTAAACTCAAGAGAATTTAAATGGCACTTCAGGCAGATCCGTTGGCGATCCGCCCGTATCGTTTAAATATTGTTAAAGCCAGCCGCGTTCTGCAAAAGACACAACCTCTGCATCGCCCACCACAAAATGGTCCAGTATTTTTATATCTACTAACGCCATGGCCTGGGTCAGGCGCTCCGTTATTGCCCTGTCGGCGCGGCTTGGCTCTGCCACCCCGGAAGGATGATTATGAGCCAATATAACGGCGGCGGCATTATGCGCTAAAGCGCGCTGAACTACAATACGCGGATACACCGGCGATGCATCGATAGTCCCCATAAATAGTGGCTCGCTGGCAATTAAACGATGCTGATTATCAAGGTAAAGTAACAGGAAAATCTCACGTTGTTCGTGGCCTATGGTGTGTGACAAAAATTTTTTTACCAGGGCCGGCTCAGTAAATACCGTTTCGCGTTGTAATTGCTGTTGCATATAACGCTTACTCAGCTCCAACACTGCCTGTAATTGGACAAATTTTGCTTCGCCTAAACCTTTTGCCTGGCAAAACTCATGCTGGCTGGCGCCCATTAAGCGGCGTAGCGAGCCAAAATGATTCAAAAGCTGACGGGCCAGCGTAACGGCATCACAGCCACTGACCCCGGTGCGCAGAAATATCGCCAAAAGCTCGGCATCAGATAATGCCTTGGGCCCCAGTTGCAATAGTTTTTCGCGCGGTCGTTCGGTTAATGGCCAGTCAGAAATTGCCATCTGAATCCCCCCTGAATTGATGCCGATTTTTACGTTCCGTGTTATCTTATGCCGATGATTTCAGGACCAGCTTTAGGTATTTATGCAGCAGACACTGGCAGCAAAACGTATTTTACTGGGCATTAGTGGCGGCATTGCTGCCTACAAAAGTGCCGATTTAGTCCGCCGCTTAAAAGAGCGGGGCGCCGAGGTCAGAGTGATCCTAACCGATGCTGCCCAGCAATTTATTACTCCGCTTACTTTGCAGGCCGTATCGGGTAACCCGGTTAGCACCAGTATGCTAGACCCGGCAGCAGAAGCGGCCATGGGTCATATTGAACTGGCCAAATGGGCCAACCTTATTGTGGTGGCACCCGCCTCGGCCGATGTTATCGCCAGACTGGCCCACGGTATGGCTAACGACTTGCTCACTACCTGTGTACTGGCCACGGCAGCACCGGTGGCGGTAGCGCCTGCCATGAACCAGCAGATGTATAACAATATAGCTACCCAGCAAAACTTAGCAACAATAAAAAAACATAAATTTCACATTTATGGCCCGGGGGCCGGCGAGCAAGCCTGTGGTGACGTTGGCTATGGCCGCATGCTGGAACCGCTGGAGCTGGTTGCACTAATTGAGCAAAGTTTTGAGCAAACCCTGAAACCAGCTATCCCGCTTACGGGAGTTAAGGTAACCATTACCGCCGGCCCTACCCGTGAAGCGCTGGACCCGGTGCGTTATTTATCTAACCATAGCTCCGGTAAAATGGGCTTTGCCTTAGCCGCCGCTGCCGCTGCCATGGGCGCTGATGTCACGCTAATCAGTGGCCCGGTGCAACTGACTGCCCCAGTAGGGGTTAAGCGG
>NZ_JBFJPY010000152.1:0-4653 GCF_041616895.1 Arsukibacterium sp. | reverse complement strand
TGCTGCGGCTTACGTTGAATTACAGCCTGATATTCGCTCGACTTACATGCGCCAGGCACCCGCTGCAGACATTATGGCGTTGACAGACGTGCCGTACTCAACCGGGTTGTATACTGCAGCCGAATTTTTCTGGATCCAGAGCTTTGGTAACCCAGAGAGTTTCTACATGTATCAGGGCGGTTTTTTCCTCGGCGGTGGCTATCGGTTCACTGAAAACGTTAGTTTTAATACCACTTTGAAATTGACACTGCTGGAAAATTTCGACAATTTTAATTTTAAAGTAGATGGCACAAATACTCCATTACCGAGGGTGCGCACGCTGGTGCGTGAATACGTAACTGGCAGAAACCTCGCCATGGAAAATGCCTATGGCCACTGGCAAAAACAGTTTGGCGATAACTGGTTTGCCCAGGCCTATGGGGGGTATCTGGAAACCATGTTTGGTGGAGTGGGTACGGAAGTGCTTTACCGGCCGGTAGACAGTAATTTTGCTGTTGGTTTTGACTTAAATTATGTGCGTCAGCGCTCATTTGAGAACGAGGTAGACTTTTTTGACTATAAAACCTTTACCGGCCATATCAACCTGTACTGGCAACCCGAGTTTTTACCTGATACCCGCTTAACCTTTAATATTGGCCAGTTTCTGGCGCAAGATAAAGGGGTGAATGTTGATTTTGCCAAGCGCTTTGACAATGGCATTATTATTGGCGCTTATGCGGCAATAACCAATGTTTCATCGGAAGAGTATGGTGAAGGCAGTTTTACCAAAGGCTTTTATTTGTCGCTGCCGTTTGACGTATTTTCAGTAAAACCAAGCAAAGGGCGGGGCCGTTTACCCTGGGTACCTATTGCCCGTGATGGTGGTCAGCCACTAAACCGGCCGGTTAAGTTAATTGATACCACCGAAGCACGTTCTGGTTTTTATAATTAAAGGAGTTGCGAGCTTAGGATTAACCGGTTGTAATATTAATCATCTGTGACGATGGTATTACGGCCGGCTGCTTTGGCCTGATATAAGGCTTTATCGGCATGCTGTAACATCTGTTCAGGACCGGTATTTTTGTCGGCGATAACACTGTAGCAGCCCATGCTTACCGTAAGGTAGTCGGCGACATCGGATTGGCAATGGCGTATTTGCAGCGCTTTAATATGCTGCTGCACCCGCTCAGCGACTTCAAGGCAAGCCTTGCCGTCGCTGTCGGGCAAAACAAGGGCGAATTCTTCGCCGCCATAACGCGCCGCAACTTCACCCTGACGGCGTGCTTCTTTTTTTAGTGCTGTGGCCACTTGTTGCAAAGCGGCGTCACCGGCCTGATGGCCATAATGGTCGTTGTAGGGCTTAAATAAGTCGATATCCAGTAAAATCAGCCCCAGTGGCAACTTGCTGCGTGCACTGCGCTGCAGCTCTTCCAGTAATTTCTCATCAAAATTACGTCGATTCGCCAGCCCGGTTAAGCCATCCTGATTAGCCTGTTTTTGCAGTTCCTGATTAGCACTAAGCAGCTGTTGCTGGATCTGTTGTAACGACACCCGGTAATTGACATTCTGAATACTGTTGGCAATCATCTCACCGACTAATTTTATCCGTCGCAGATCGTTGTTGGTCCAGTTCCGTTGCCGGGCGACCATGTCGCAACCGACAAAACCAATAAGCTGTTGGCCGGCCAGCATGGCAATACACAGAACGGAGCGAATATCTTCGTGTTCAAACTCCTGCTGCTCGCTCGCTGCTTCCGCGGGAAGTTTGCTAACATCCGATACGGCAAAAATATGGTCTCGTTGAATTTTCTCAAAGAAATAGGGGAGCGCCTGTTCCGGTATTTGTTGCAAGTTCTCTTTATGAGCAGTGACGCCATCACGCACCCATTCGTGGGTGTTGCTCATTTCACTGATGTCGTGGTTAAACTGAAAAATATAGCTACGATCCGCGTGGCAAAACTCGCCGAGGGCGGCCAATGCATCTTCAATATGTTGATCGAGTGCTTCACTGCTGACATTAATCAGTTCAGTGGAAATCAGTGACATCAGCTTATCAAAGGCCAGGGCCTCTTCCAGCTGCGCAATATCGGCTGAGGGCTTTGCTACCGGCTGAACGGTGTCGGATTGCGCTGAGCGGGGTTCTGGTAGGTTTTGCAACGGCGACAAAGTAACAATAATGGTATTGCCCAAACTAAACTGTAATTTGACCAGATCGCTTTGCAGCATATACAGCGAGGGTGTGCCTTGTACTTCCAGTAAAACCTGCTGGTGCAGCTTGGTGCCTCCTAAGGCCATTAGCAAAGGGTTACTGAGTAAGCTGATTTTATTGCCGTGCTGATCCAGTATTCTGATTTCAGATAGTTGCGGCAGGCTCAGGGCTTTATCGGGCAGCGTTTTGCCCAGCAGGCTGCGAGCCGCCGCATTGGCAAAAATCTCCGCTTTGGCACTCTCTTTGTAAAGTAGTGCTACCGGCAGTCGGTCAAGGATAGCCCAAAAATGGGGATAAGCGTCTGAGTTTGTAACCATAAATCACGATAATCTTTTTTATTACTATAACGGATTAAGCGCTGATGGCAAATTTAGGGCGGCAGCCGGCGGGTTACGTTTGCTGCCAGACCAATTGTTTGAAATGCTGGCGGCACATCGACACGTAACTTTCATTACCGCCAATCTGCACCTGGCTGCCGGCGGTGGCGGCGTTGCCAGCAGCATCAAGACGCACCACAAAGTTGGCCTTGCGGCCGCAGTGACATATGGTTTTTAGCTCAATTAACTTGTCGGCCCAGGCCAGTAAGGCTTCGCTGCCAGCAAAGGTTTCGCCGAGAAAGTCTGTGCGTAAGCCAAACGCCAGCACGGGGATCCGTAGTTCATCGACGATATCGGTAAGCTCTCGCACCTGAGCTTTACTGAGAAACTGCGCTTCATCTATCAGAATGCAGTCTAAGCGTCCGGCCATTTTAAGTTGCTGGGCATGGGCCAGAAAATTAAATTCCGCACTAAAAATATGGGCATCCATCGCCAGACCAATGCGCGAGCTGACTTTGCCAAGGCCAAAGCGATTATCCAGCGCCGCGGTGTAAATGGCCACCGTCATGCCTCTTTCCTGGTAGTTGTAAGCGCTTTGCAGCAAGGAGGTCGATTTACCGACATTCATAGCCGAATAGTAGAAATAAAGTTGGGCCACTGCCTGGCTCCTGAGATAACCCTGAAAATTGACGGCTAAGAATACCCAAAGCAGCCTGGGCTGTAAACGCCGGAATAATTGATAATGCCGGGCATTGGCTTTACCGTTGGTAACAGGCATACTTTGCCAGCAAAATATTGATATTTAATAACCTGACAGGAAAAGCTGATGGAAAAGTTGATGTTATTGCCGGTGTTTGCCCAGGTATTGCTAACCAGTGTAGTGATGATTTTTATGGGCCGGCGCCGGATCAAAGCGGCAAAGAGTAAAGAAATAAGCATGACTGCTTTTAGAACCATGGATTTAACGGGTGCAAACGAGCAGGTTATTGCCACCAGTCGCAATTTTGATAATCAGTTTCAGATGCCGATGTTATATCTGTTTAGCGTACTGTTCTGCCTGCAATTTGGCCTGGCCGATTTAACGTTTCTGGTAATGGGCATTGTATTTGTGGCACTGCGTTACTGGCATACTGTTATTCATATTGGCAGTAATAATGTGCGGCTGCGGTTCAGGGTGTTTTTGCTGGGATGCCTTACGCTGTGGCTGATTTGGATCCGCTTACTGGTGCTGGCGTTTATCTAAACAGTCATCCCATAACGGAGCTGTAATTACCCTGCTACGTCGTTTATTGCATCGGATAGAAGTGTTTGGTCGTATAGCTTATTGTATGTAATAGACGGATGGCGGGGTAAGCGTGATGCTAACTATTTCGATAAAAGCTTGTTCGATAAAAGCTGGTGCGATAAAAGCCGGCTTGCTGCTGAGTGCAATGTTAATGCTACCATTGGCAGCGCAACCGACCCGGCTTATTGTTGCTACTAATAGCGAATATACTGGCAGCAGCGTGCAAGATGCCGATAATGCGGTGGCGCAATATTTAAGCAATTACGCCAGCAGGGTTGAACCCATTGGCGGTGCGCTTCGAAAGCGCGGCGGGTCTGGCTTATTACGGCTGGAGCTGGCCAGTGGTGTTCAATTGCAGCAGGCAGTTAACTACTACCGGCAGTTGCCAGGGGTTCGCTTTGTTGAACCTGATTATCTTGTCAAAAAACAACAAATTCCTAATGATCCGCAATTTAACCTGCAATGGCATCTAAGCCAGGCTGAGGGCATTAACGCGCCCGCTTTCTGGCAGCAGAGCTCGGGTGAGCAACAGCTGGTGGTGGCAGTAGTTGATACTGGGGTAGCGTATAATCATCCTGATTTACAGGCCAACCTCTGGCGTAACCCGTTAGAGACGGTTAACGGCGCTGATGATGATGGTAATGGCTATATTGATGATATTTATGGCATTGATACCGCGAATAACACCAGTGATCCGACCGATCAAGATGGTCATGGTAGCCAGATAGGCGGCATTATTGCGGCGACAACCAATAATACCCTGGGCGTTGCCGGAGTGAACTGGCAATTGCAGGTATTACATTGCAAATTTTTAGATGAAACAGGCACTGGCTTTGTGAGTGATGCCATCGCCTGTCTGGATT
>NZ_JBFJPY010000151.1:0-4654 GCF_041616895.1 Arsukibacterium sp. | reverse complement strand
GGTTGCCCTGCTCTGATGCGCCAACCGCGGTCAGGTAAATATGGCCATTTTCTAACCGTAGCATACGCTGACCATTGTCAGCGGTGGTCATTAATGGCCGGCCCGGATCGGCATAGCGGTCTTCGGTAGAGCGCTGCCACAATAATTTAGGTTCGCTACTGCCATCAGGGCTGATTAACCATACTTTTTCCTGGCGTTCCTGCCACCAGCCTTCGTACACCAGTGCAGTATCTGCGTCGGCAGCCAGTAGGTCGCGGAAACGAAACGCCATATCCAGTAATTTTACCGGTTCAGCACTAAAGGGTGCAGCCAGCTGCCATAACTGATCGCGAACCTCGGCTTCGTTAGCCGGATCGCCGCCATCAGCCGCCTGTGCCCAAAGCAACGTAGCCGGCGCATCCGCCCGCCAGCTGACACGACGTGGCCCGGTTTCCACTGCATCAAATGCAATGGGCAGGTTATCTGCTACAGGTTGTTCTGCGACCGTGTAGCTGACGTCGCCACGCGGGCTCCACACTTCGATGTTAGTGGCAAAACGGTAGATCGGTACCGCATAAGAGAAGGGAGGCACTATCCGGGTTACGAGTAAATGCTGATTATCCGGCGACAGGCTAAAGCGACGAATTAACGCTGGCTTACCAATTTGGGTAACTTTGTTGCTCAGGTTTATTTTTACCAGCTGGCTGGTAAAGTAGTGGCTGAACAGTTCTTCGTCATGGCTATCTTTTAATAAGTCCTGATAGGTGCGTGCCGGCGCAGTGCGGCCACGGGCTTCGGTTACCACCGGCCCCGCCGGCACTTTAGCGGCAACCGGTGCAACCGGCCGTTTGGGGTCTACCGCCAGCAGGTATAGGGCATCACTGCTTGCTGCCCATTCCAGCTGGGCACCTTGCACGGCGTTTGGCTGTAACTTACCCCACCGTTTGGCTGTGGCGTTTTTGGTATCAATTCGCCATAAGCTGCTGGCATTATCTTCTAACTGCACCACGGCGATATAGCGACTGTCTGGCGACCACTCTGCACTGATCACTTTTAAGGTTTTGGGTAAGCCTTTAATCTGACGGCTGATGCCAGTGGCAATATCAATCAGGGTAACGCCGGCAATATAGCGCGGCTGGCTGGGGCCATTGTTGGCCGGGTTTATCCGCACGCCGGCCAGCCGATGCTGAGTTGCAGCTAAGTCGGCTAAACTGGGCAGGGCCGGAAACTGCAGGCTAAGCAGGGTACTACCGTCCGGGCTTAAGCTGGCACTAGGCGTAGACGCCGCATCTACTATGGTAGTAATGTCGGCTACCGGCTCACGGTAGCCAGTACTGACAGCCGTTGCCAATAGACTAAAAGAGAGCAGGCTCAGCCATAAACTGGCCAGCAGCAACATTGTTTTTTGCATAGTTTCATCCTCATAATTGCACTTGCTTAGCTTTAGCATAGACACTACGCAGCCGCAGCAGTTAAACGACCACCTCCCGATTTTGTAAGCTAAGGCTCAGCAACCAGTCACCCGATGCTTAACAACGCTTTATTGATTGGTAATTTAGTTAACTTTATGGCTGTTTTGTAACTATTTTTATAGCATAATTGTTGTCTCTGCTAAACTTGAGTTGTACCTATTTGGCTGGAATGCATTTGAACGTTATCTCAACCCACCTTATGTTGCTGTTCATACTCCCCGCTCTGCTCTTTACGAGCCAGGTTGTTGCTGAACAGAAACCAGCTTTGCACTGGGGTTATGTCCATTTTCCGCCCTATTTTGTTGAAACTGCATCTGGAACAGCTGAAGGGGAATTAGCATCATTATTGCAACGGGTAATGCAAGATCTGCAGCTAGAAATGCGCGCCGTACAGTACCCCAACCGGCGGATGATCAATTTGCTAAATGAGGGTGGCCTGGATCTGGCTATGGTCATCAGTTCAGTTCTGACCCAACAACACCTTTACCTACGATCTGCACAACCCGTCGCCATGATGGAGTTAGCGGTTTACTGGCAACCGGGCACCAGGCCGATTCGCCAACTCAACGATTTATATAACAGCCGGTTGATTGTAATGAGCGGCTATACCTATGGCGGTCTTCGTAAAAAGTTGGAACCTGGTTATGGCTTAATTCGCCAACTAATCGAGATAGAGCAGCATCGGCTCGGCATCGAAGCCCTGCAACTGGACAGAGGCGAATATTTCTTAAGTTATCGACATGCTATGCCGCCAGAAAGCGAACATCAGCTGAATTATCATATACTCGATAGTATTGAAATGTTTTTATGGTTGCGCCAAGCCTTGCCCGACAGTGAGAAGTTGATCAAACAAATTGACGCCCAACTGGCCCGTTATAACGATGAAGCACAGGCTGCATCACTACCCGAACAGGGCAATTAACAAAAAAGGGCTGCATCGCAGCCCTGATTATTTTGTTAACTTACCAGATTTTTACCCGGACATCTTCTTCCCGGTACATGGCATCGCCTGGTTTAACGTCAAATGCCTGATAAAACTCCGGCATATTCGACAGCACCCCTAACACCCGGTACATACCCGGTGAGTGTGGTCCGGTGATCACTTGCTGGCGCAGTGCTTCGTCGCGGAATTTTATCCGCCACACCTGGGCCCAACCCATAAAAAACCGCTGCTCTGGGGTAAAGCCATCAATCACTTCAGCCGGCTGATCTTTGGTGGCATTTTGATACGCTCTATAAGAAACCGTTAAGCCGCCTAAGTCGGCAATATTCTCACCCAGGCCCAGGGCGCCTTGCAAGCGTAAATCGTCAATCGGGTTAAAGTTGCTGTACTGGTCGATCATCCGCTGTGCCCGCTCGCGGAACTGGCTTTCATCTTCAGGTATCCACCAGTCGCGCAGGTTACCTTCCCCATCGGATCGGCGCCCCTGATCATCAAAACCATGGGTAAATTCATGGCCGATAACCCCGCCAATTGCCCCATAGTTGACGGCATCATCGGCATCAACATTAAAGAAAGGCGGTTGTAAGATTGCAGCCGGAAACACTATTTCGTTCATGGTAGAACTGTAATAGGCATTAACCGTTTGCGGTGTCATGCCCCACTCATCGCGGTTAACCGGCTGGCCGAGACGGTTTACCATCCGCTGGTATTCGCACTGTGCACTGCGGCGCAGGTTGCCAATCAGATCGTTTGCAGCAATGGTCAGACACTGGTAATCACGCCAGACATCCGGGTAACCAATTTTGGTATTAAATTTGGCCAGCTTGGCCTGCGCTTCCACTTTGGTTTGCGGACTCATCCATTCCAGATCGTCAATGGCTTCTTTAAAAGCCAGCCGCAAGTTCTCGATCATTTCATCCATCCGCGCTTTAGCTTCAGGCTGAAAATGCCGCGCGACATACTCTTTGCCTACCATAAAGCCCAGATTACTTTCAACCGTGCTTACGGCGCGTTTTTCACGGCTACGCTGTTCTTGCAAACCACTTAACACCCGGCCGTAAAAGTCAAAACTGGCATTAACAAAAGGCTCGCTTAAATTGTTGGCATTGGCCCGCAGTAAATGAAACTTCAGGTATTGCTGCCACTGCGCCAGCGGCACTTCTGCCTGAATTTTGGCAAAAGCCTGGAAATAGCTGGGCTGGCGCACCACAATATGCTCAATATCATTCAGGTCGGCCGCTGTTAAGAATGTGGCCCAGTCGAAGCCTGGCGCCAGCGCGGCCAGCTCTGCTTTGGTTAATTTGTTATAGGTGGCATTGCGGTCACGGTTTTGGATCCGGCTCCATTGTGCTTTTGCCAGACTGGTTTCGATGGCCAGAATATTTTCAGCCGCCTGCGCAGCATTATCCCAACCCGCCAGCTGCCATAGCGTTTCAATAAAGGCACCGTACTGCGCCAGTAACACTTTGCTGCGCTCGTCGTCTTTTATGTAGTAGTCGCGATCAGGCATACCCAGCCCAGCCTGGCTTGCACCGGTAATATATTGATCAGACTGGCGTTGATCCTGGCCCACATACACCGCTAACGGCGTACCAAACCGATAGCGTTGGTTTTCACCCCAGTACTGGCTTAACTGGGCGTGGTTGGTTAAATTTTCAATTTTAGCGATATCGCCCCGCAGCGGGTTTAAACCAAGGACATTAATCAGCTCTGCATCGAGGAATGAGCGATATAAATCTGCCATTTTCTGACTATCTGAACCCGGCTCGTGGCTGCTGGCTGCCAGCTCCTGAATAATCGCTAAAACTTGTTTTTCAGCATTTTCTCTTAGCTCATCAAAACTGCCCCAGCGCGCTTTATCTGCCGGGATATCAGTGCTAGTTAGCCAGTTGCCGTTAACGTAGCGGAAAAAATCCTGTTGTGGCGCAACGCTGCTATCCATGTTGGCCGGGTTAATGCCTGAACTTAGCACTGGTGCAGCTTGTTCAGCTTGCGGTTGCGTTATGTCAGTGACAAGCGGCTTACTGCTGCAAGCGGCCAGACCAAGCGATAAGGCCACGCCTAATGCCAGGGCAGATACTTTGTTCATATGGGTTCCTTGGTAATAGCTATTATTGTTTTAAACATAACCAGAGTGTAAAACTATGCCTCCGTTGTAAAGCAACGCAGGTTAACCCGCTGCCAGGCTGCGACAAAAGGTAAAGTCGTCAGTTGCATGCGGTTTTACTTGAATTACGTTGGCTTTTTGCGCAGGATCAGC
>NZ_JBFJPY010000150.1:0-4660 GCF_041616895.1 Arsukibacterium sp. | reverse complement strand
GACAGCAAGGAATAGCAGCAATGATTGAAGCACAAGCTGGGAGCTACTTTGCTTACTGGGGAAAAGCCAAGAAAGACCCTGACCAAGCCGGGCCGGATTATCATTTGCTGGCTTATCATAGTTTGGATGTGGCGGCGGTGGCCGCATATTGGTGGGATCATAGTCTTGCTTTAAGACATCTGTTTTGCAATAACCAAAAGCTGGAAGAGCACAAAGTAAGAGCTTGGCTGCTGTTTTTTATTGCCCTCCATGATCTTGGAAAATTTGATATCCGTTTTCAGTGCAAAGTTCCGCAAGTATGGCTTGCGTTAAATCCAGCAGATCAGCAAGCCAGACTGCCAACCGTTTTTGATTGTAAAGAATATGACCATGGTTTAGCCGGGCTTTACTGGTTTGATACTGACTATCAGGCTGATGCAGCTGATGACCCTTTTGCGCTTGGAGCTACTCATCCGTTTGAATCCTGGCAGCCCTGGATGGAAGCGGTGTGTGGTCATCATGGTACTGTTATGCATACCGATAAACTGGACGCACATCGGTATCGCTTGCCTGTTGAATTGCATTCTTTTACTAAACGGGATAGCACTGCCCGAAGTGCCTGGGTGGCTACACTGGAAACACTGTTTCTTCAACCTGCAGGCTTAACGGTGCAACATTCACCACCTGATTGCTCAGTATTATTAGCAGGTTTTTGTTCGATAGCTGATTGGTTAGGTTCATGGTTAAGTGATGACACTTTTCTTTTTCAGTCGACAGCCGCAATCAATGAAACTGGTCTTATGCATTATTTTGAGCGGCGCTATCATAACGATGCAGCAAAGGTCATTAAACGCAGCGGCTTAACGGGGCAAGTAAAACCCAACGCTAATGTACAAGCGCTGCTGGATAGCGGCTACCAGCCCCGCCAACTACAAGTATTGGTACAGTCTTTACCATTAACAGCCGGTTTAACCATTATTGAGGCACCTACTGGCTCTGGTAAAACAGAAACGGCACTAGCTTATGCCTGGAAGTTAGTAGAGCAGAATTTAGCGGATAGCATTATTTTTGCTTTACCCACTCAGGCGACAGCGAATGCGATGCTTCAGCGTATTGAAACCTTGGCACCTAAACTTTTTGATAACCCCAATCTGGTGCTGGCACATGCAAACTCACGTTTTAACAGTGCCTTTGCAGGAATTAAAGAGCGTGGGGGGAATGGGCAAGGGGAGAACGCCTTAAGCCAGTGTGTTAAATGGCTTAGTCAGAGTAAAAAACGGGTATTTCTTGGTCAGATTGGCGTGTGCACCATTGATCAGGTATTGGTTTCAGTATTACCGTTACGTCACCGTTTTGTCCGCGGTTTTGGTGCCGGACGTAGTGTGCTTATTGTTGATGAGGTGCATGCCTATGATCGGTATATGTATGGTTTGCTGGAGGCTGTGTTGCAAGATCAGGCAAAAGCAGGTAGCCCGGCTATTTTGCTGTCAGCAACGTTACCGATGCAGCAAAAAGAGCAATTGCTACGCAGTTATGCGCCTAGCCACAGCGCTATTTCAAACAAGCTGGCGAAGGATGCACCTTACCCACAGGTTTCCTGGATATCAGGCCAACATTTTAGCCAGTTTGATCTAACGCCTTATCCGGATCAGCAGCCTTCGCAGTTTCAGCTTTATCTGGAACCTCGTTACAGCAAAGACGCTGCACCTGATGAAGATTTGCTTGGGCAACTGATATCTGCGGCTAGGCAGGGCGCCCAGGTCTGCTTGATCTGCAATATCGTGGATGTTGCCCAACAGGCTTATCAGAGGTTGAAACATCTGTCTCCGGAAACTGATATACAGCTATTTCATGCCCGTTTTTCGTTGTTGGACCGCCAGGTAAAGGAAAATCTGGCATTAGCCTGTTTTGGTAAAGAAGGCGAACGTAGCCGTGGGCGAGTTCTGGTGGCAACCCAGGTAGTTGAACAATCACTTGATGTTGATTTTGATTGGGTAGTTACACAGATTTGCCCGGTTGATCTGTTGTTTCAGCGTTTAGGACGATTACATCGCCATCAAAGAGCTTACCGCCCGGCAGGGTTTACCAAGCCCAAAGCAACGGTTTTACTGCCTGACGCCGAAGGCTACGGCATTATTGGCAAAATTTATAGCCACACCCGTGTAATGTGGCGCACACAACAAGCTATTGAAACACTTGGCGAACAACCACTGGTATTTCCTGACGCTTACAGAAACTGGATAGAGCCGATTTACAGTGATGAGGTGACAACGCTGGAGCCCGATTGGGTGAGTAGCGGCATGGAATTATTTGAAAACGAAGATTTCACCAAAAAAATCAAAGCGCGGCAGATGCGACAATGGGCAGAAAATATCAGCCTGTACGATAGTGAAATCAATGAGTGTGCGGTTACCCGTGATGGTGCTATGAGCATTCCGCTGGTGCCTTTTGTGCAAACACAAGCAGGTAGGCAATTGCTGGATGGCCGGATTTACGAGCAACTTGATGCATATAAGCAACAGGAGGCGTTGGCATTAAATCAGGTAAATGTACCGGATAGCTGGAAAAGAAAAATTAAAGTTTTGCCCGATGAGTATGGCCGTTTTTGGTTATCTGGCCAGTATCAGCAAGAGAAGCTTTGCATGCAAACAGGCAAACATTATTTGTACTATACCAAGGAGAAAGGCATGGAGATACGAAATGAACCTGCTAACTGATCATTGGATACCCGTTCGACCGTTAAATGGCGGTACCCCACAAGCTATCACTCTGGAGCAACTGTTATGTAGCCATGACCAATGGTTGCTTAGCCTGCCACGTGACGATATGGAACTTGCAGCGATGCAGTTGCTGATCTGTTTGGTACAGATTTGCTGGATACCAGATGATGAACAGGCTTTACATAGTTACATTACTAAACCGCTTACTACAGATGCTTTCAGGCAGGGTATAGCAAAGTGGCGTGATTCCTTTTGTTTGGATCATCCCGAACAAGCGTTTATGCAGGTTAAAGGTGTTGATGCCAAAGAGCCTACAGGGATGGATAAGCTATTGGCGGGATTAACAGGTGCCACCAACTGCACTTTTATCAATGAACCCGGGCAAGGTCAGGCGCTATGTGGTGGTTGTACGGCGATAGCATTATTTAACCAGGCAAACAATGCCCCCAGTTTTGGTGGCGGATTTAAAAGTGGCATGCGTGGCGGCTCGCCGGTAACGACGTTGATCCAGGCTGTTGATGCGCGTTTTACTGATTTACGCACCACTATCTGGTTGAATGTGTTAACGCAGTCAAGTCTTGAACAACTGATGAGCAACGATCTGCAATTGTCGCAAGCACCAACCTGGCAGCAACCTATAGTGGCTAACTCTGCTATCGCGGCTGCAAATATCGGTCTGGTGCGGGGGCTATTTTGGCAGCCTGATCACATTGAGCTATGTGATCCTATTGGCGAAGGCCAATGCAGTGGCTGTGGTTTGCGTGCCAATAAACGCTATACCGGTTTTTTTAAAGCGAAGTTTAATTTTACTGTTAATGGTACCTGGCCTCATCCGCATTCGCCGCGCTTGTTTCAAGTAAAAAAAGGCGAAACGCTGGAGAAATTTCTCGCTTTTACCACCTCAGCGCCATCATGGACGCAGCTCAGCCGGGTACTAGTGAAGTTGCAGCCGGAAAAAGGCGATGCCCAGCAACCCGCAGCTGTGGTTGCGCAATGTGCTAAGGTTTTCCGCCACGCAAAAACACAGCTAATTGTAGGTGGATATCGGAACAATCAGGCGTCTATTTTAGAGCGTCGCCACGATGTTATGGCAATAAATCAAGGCTGGCAGAATTATCCTGAGGCTATCGAAGCTGTAGTTCAAATTGGCCTTCAATATAAAACGGCATTAAGAAAGGCGCTTTACACTTTTGTTGAGGGCATTAAAACGTCTGAATTAAAAGGTGCTGGTGTCGCGGTGCATGAAGTGGCTGAGCGACAGTATTTCCGTCAAAGTGAATTACTGATCCCTGACTTACTGGCAACGCTTAACTTTGTTGAACCAGTACCGCAATTGGATGCACTACGTAGGCAATTGCAGCAGTTATGCACTGCACTGTTTGACGAAGTTACAACGCCTTATCAGCATCATCCTAAACTTGTGCGGGCTCTTGCAGTGGCAAGGCGGAGCTTGCACAAACATCTTTCTGAATTAAAACAACCGCAAGGAGGCCAAGATGCCGCTTGATGCATTAGCGCTCTACCACGTCTGGAATGCACTGGATAACGCCGCCAGTGCTCAGTTAAGGCGTGTTTCAGAGCCTGAGGAACTAAAAGACATACCGGCTTTTTACCGCTTAGTACAACCTTTTGGTTGGCCGCAAAACCAGCACGCGTTGTTGCGAATGGTGTTTTGTTTAAGTGCCGGTAAAAACGTTATTCACCATACGGAAAAATCGGATAAGCACCCAAATGGCATTAGCCTGGGCAAAGCATTAGCCGAGAGCGGCAAAATTAACGAGCGACGTGTTTATCAATTACTGCGAGCGGAATGGCCGAATGACATGGTGCAGCTACGCCGATTGTTAGCGCATGCCGAGCCTAAAGTGTACTGGCCGTTATTAGCGGAGCAATTGACCTGGTGGAACCAGCGGGACCGCCGACAATTATTAGAAGATTTTGTACTTGCCTTACCATCAAAG
>NZ_JBFJPY010000149.1:0-4705 GCF_041616895.1 Arsukibacterium sp. | reverse complement strand
CGGTGTCAAGCCAGGCAAAACCACGCCCCAGTAACGTCAGCGTTAATCGTTGTTGTTGCAGGTATAACTGATTTAACTCCGTGATCTCAAGCTCCCCGCGAGCAGAGGGAGAGAGTAGCCGTGCTTTATCTACGACATCGGCAGGATAAAAATACAAGCCGGTAACAGCATAATGACTTTTCGGATGCGTTGGTTTCTCTTCTAAAGACAATACTTTACCGGCATCATCCATTTCAGCCACACCGTAGCGCTGCGGATTACTGACCCGGTAACCAAAAACTGTGGCTAAATTTTGCCGGATATTTGCCAATGCCTGTTCCAGCTGCTGGCTAAAACCATGGCCAACAAAAATATTGTCCCCTAACACCAAGCAGGCAGGACTGCCCGCGAGAAAGTCCTCAGCCAGCAGAAAAGCCTGAGCAATACCATCAGATGAAGGCTGGATACAATAGCTAAAACTGACACCAAAATCGTTACCGTTACCCAGCAGTCGCTTGAAGGCTGGCTGATCTTCCGCTGTGGTAATTATCAGGATGTCACGGATCCCCGACAGCATCAGCACTGATATTGGATAGTAGATCATAGGCTTATCATAGATTGGCAACAATTGCTTAGATACACCGCGTGTGATCGGATGCAAACGGCTACCAGTGCCGCCTGCTAACACGATTCCTTTAACGCTGTTCTGTGCCCTAGCCACGCCCATGCTTGCCTCACCCCAGACATTTCCAAACAAAGACTGCATCTTACCAAACTAAAAAGGGTCAGAGTGATTTTAAAAATCACTCTGACCCTTTTAATTGCCAACGGCGAATTTGTTGCTATCTTTTATGTAACACAAATTAACTTTATTTTAATATGCCACGCAGAAAACGATACCTTATTGCCAATATGCCCTACCATGTGGTTCAGCGGGGTCATAATCGGAGCAACTGTTTTTATGATGAAACGGATAAGGCCTGTTATCTCTCAATATTAGAGACTTACCTGATATCGTATCAGGTGCAATTACATGCTTTTGTGCTAATGAGTAATCATGTTCACTTATTACTGACTGCAAGCAAGGATGGAGTTATCTCAAGCTTAATGCAAAATCTGGGACGTGATTATGTGCACTATTTTAATAGACGCTATCATCGGGTTGGTACGCTATGGGATGGACGCTTTAAGGATAGTCTGGTTGAAACTGATCAGTACTTTTTGACTTGTCAGCGTTATATTGAATTAAACCCGGTCCGGGCTAAAATGGTCACTCACCCGGCTGATTACCATTGGTCAAGTTATCATGCGAACGCCAGAGGTATACAAATAAATATTGTCACTGCGCATCAGGTCTATTTAAATTTGGCAGAAACGCCAGCAAAGCGTCAGCAGAACTACCGTGCTCTGTTTGAGGATGGCCTGCCTGATCAAGACTTAAAGTCGATCCGCGATGCGATTAAACACAGTTATCCTTTAGCAAATGAAGGGTTTATTCATTACCTGACTAAAAAATACAACATGAGATTTGGCAGACGAAACAAAGGCAGGCCAGAAAAAGGGTCAGAGTGAATAAATTATTCACTCTGACCCTTTTTACGTTTTTACGAAGCGGTTACAGCCTTAAGTCGGCGTCGGCGGCGTCGAGCAGGTATTTGAGGTCGTATAAAATATGCTGCGGCTTGGCCAGCGCTTTGATACCTGCAGCGCCCATTTCGCGGAACTGTTTGTGGGCAACAGCAAGAATTATAGCATCGTAGCTGCCAGCGGCGGGCTTGGTAATTGGGGTAATGCCGTACTCATGCTCAGCTTCTTTTCCATCAACCCAGGGGTCGTATACGTCAGCGGTTACGCCGTATTCTTTTAGCTCACTGATAATATCAATCACTTTGGTATTGCGGATATCGGGGCAGTTTTCTTTGAAAGTCAGGCCCATTAACAATACTTTGGCGCCGGCAACATGGATACGTTTTTTCACCATGGCCTTTACCAGCTCACTGACCACATAGCGGCCCATGCTGTCGTTGATGCGTCGCCCTGCCAGGATAACTTCCGGGTGATAACCAATGGATTGAGCTTTATGGGTTAAGTAGTATGGGTCGACTCCGATACAATGCCCGCCTACCAGGCCTGGTCGAAATGGCAGGAAGTTCCATTTGGTGCCCGCTGCCAGTAATACTTCTTCGGTATCGATATCCAGTTTATTAAAAATAACGGCCAGTTCGTTAATTAGCGCTATGTTCAGATCTCGTTGGGTATTTTCAATAACTTTGGCGGCTTCGGCCACTCTGATACTGCTGGCCATATAGGTGCCGGCAGTAATAATGCTGGCGTATAACGCATCAACCGTTGCCGCAATAGCTGTAGTAGAGCCGGAGGTGACTTTTTTAATGGTGGTAACCCGGTGCTCTTTGTCGCCCGGATTAATGCGCTCGGGGCTGTAACCGGCATAAAAATCGACGTTGTATTTCAGGCCAGATACCCGTTCAATTACCGGGATACAATCTTCTTCGGTCGCACCGGGATACACGGTTGATTCGTAAATAACGATATCGCCCTGGCTTATCACTTTACCCAGCGTTTCGGATGCTTTTATTAGTGGCGTTAAATCAGGCCGGCGGTGCTCGTCAATTGGCGTTGGCACCGTAACAATATAAATATTGGCACTTTTTAAGTCATCCAACTGATGGCTAAACTGCAACTTGCTGGCAGTGGCCAGTTCTTCACTGCTGACTTCCAGCGTATGGTCAGTGCCGTTTTGCAGCTCGGCTACCCGGGCTTTGTTTATATCAAAACCCAGGGTCTGATAGTGCTTACCAAATTCTACCGCCAAAGGCAGCCCGACATAACCAAGGCCAATAACGGCCAGTTTTGCATCTGTTAACGCTGTCATATCTTTCCTTTTGCCATTATTTTGCTGGCTGGGCAATGTACCAGGGCATCGCCACGGCGATACCTTCGTTAATTGTATGGCTGGGTAAATAGCCCAGCATTAAACGTGCTTTACTTACATCGGCCTGCGAATGGCGCACATCGCCCGGCCTGAAGTCGGCGTATTGCGGACAATGTGGGTAGGCAATACCGTTGCTGGCAAGTGCTGTTTGGATGGCTCTAAATAACTGATTCAGGGTAGTTCTGTCACCCACGGCCACGTTAAACACTTCACTTTGTTGAATATCGGCCAGCGCCGCGCGAATGTTAGCCTGCACTGCATTGGCAATAAAACAGAAATCGCGGCTGGTTTCACCGTCGCCATTAATGACCACTTTGTCACCGGCAATCATGGCTGCAGTCCACTTTGGGATGACCGCGGCATAAGCGCCAGCAGGGTCCTGGCGCGGCCCGAATACGTTAAAATACCGCAACCCTATGCTATGAAAACCATAACTGCGGCTAAACACATCGGCGTACAGTTCGTTGACATATTTGGTGATAGCATAAGGAGACAATGGCTTGCCAATATTAGCTTCTACTTTAGGCAGGGCCGGATGATCGCCATAAGTGGAACTGGACGCAGCATAAACAAAACGTTTAACGCCAGCGTCACGGGCCGCGACCAGCATGTTGAGGAAGCCACTGATATTTACTTCGTTGGTGGTAACCGGATCGGCCAGCGAGCGCGGTACTGAACCCAGTGCAGCCTGATGCAGCACATAATCGACCCCGGCAACGGCCTGCTGGCAATGCTCAGGGTTACGGATATCGCCTTCAATAAAGCTAAACCGTTGCCATTGCTGCGCACTTACCAAGCGTTGAACTTCATCTAAATTGCGTTGATGGCCGGTGGCAAAATTATCCAAGCCGGTCACCTGTTGATCTGCTTCTAGCAATGTTTGCAATAAGTTGGAGCCGATAAAGCCGGCACAGCCGGTTATCAGCCAGCGAGGCGCAGCGGAACCTGCGGCTTTTTCTTTAATTAACTGCCTAAAATCCATTTCTGTTGATCCTTCTACCGGCTGCTAGCTGTTTAGAGTGTGAACCACACAGCGCAGCATAACATGGCTGCGCAATGGAGTTAAACCTCTGTATAGTACGTTAAAATGTTATTTGTTCGCCGCCATATGTTGCTTTATCGCGCTAACTATCCGCTGGCAGGCCTTACCGTCACCATACGGGTTATGGGCAAAGCTCATACCCTGATAGTACTCGCTGTCGGTAAGCAAACGGCTGACCTGCTCGACAATTCTCTGGCGGTTAGTACCAACCAGCTTAACAGTGCCGGCACTGACGGCTTCCGGCCGCTCTGTGGTATCACGCATCACCAGCACGGGTTTGCCAAGCGATGGCGCTTCTTCCTGAATACCGCCAGAATCGGTCAGTACGATCGTTGCCTTACTCATCAGGTAAACAAACGGCAGATAATCTTGCGGTGGTATTAAATGAACATTGCTGACATCGCTCAGTAAACGATAGACCGGCTCGCGAACATTAGGGTTTAAATGCACTGGATAAACGATGTCGCAATCGGTAAAGCTTTTTGCCAGCTCAGCTAAGGCGGCACATATTTGCTCAAACCCATCGCCAAAACTTTCACGCCGATGGCCGGTAACCAGCATTAAACGCCTACCATTCTGACCATAAGGAAACTGGCTGGCGAACGCGCTGCTTAGTTTTTCGTCTTCCGTAATTTTATCCACTACCTGTAATAAGGCATCAATAACGGTATTACCGGTAACCATAATAGACTTGGCAGCCACATTTTCTGCCAGCAGATTAGCGGCCGAGG
>NZ_JBFJPY010000148.1:0-4748 GCF_041616895.1 Arsukibacterium sp. | reverse complement strand
TTCTATTAATGGTAAAGCGTATCTCACCCTCTGCTTTATCTAAATTATGTATACGTTCATCGCCGGTTGAGGCAGCAGCTCTTTGCAAATAGATAACACCGGCACAATAGTGCCATGCACCACCAGCTTCTTGACCAAAACGCCTAACGTCATCTTTTTGGATGGGCGGCAAATTATGATAAAAACCAGAGTTTTTCCCGGAAACGCTAGCATAAAAGGCTATTTTACAACGCTGATCCCAAGTGTTGAACTCGCTCTCAGACAGTGAAAAATTAAACGCAAGAGCTTGGAAAGCTGGAAAAAAACCAAACCCAACCAAAAGTAACCGCTTCATTTCTACATCCCTGTTAGATATGCTGTGGTGACAGTATAACCAGACATTTGGTACTGTACCAGTCACTGTTGCTGCATTAACTCAGTTAAACGCTTTAGTTTTATTGATGTTAGCGCTAGGATACCCGACGGGTGAAAGACAACACAGGGAATGTAAGGTGTCACTGAAACAATTATTAGTGGCAGGTGGCTGCCTGCGTGAAAACGGATTTGAGCTGGGCGAAGGCAAGTACTTTAGAAAAGCCAGCCTGCTGTTGCTTGATTTACTCACGGGTAAGTTTCAGACACTATTAAGTAAAATCGACGGTGGCAAACACTACCCATCCGAGCACCCAAATTTACAATATACCGCGCCGTGTCTTGATGATGATACAATATGGCTACCTACTGATACTGAAATTTATCAATACCAGTTGCCAGAATTAACCGAGTTAAAGTGCTTCTCTCACCCTTGCTTCCACAATATTCATTCGGTACATCTGTTTGATAACGAGTTAATTGTTACCTCTACAGGTATTGATAATATCGTCGTGCTTTGTCCTGAAACCGGTGAAATTAAGCGAATTTTAAATACCGAGGGCAAAGATCCGTGGCATCGGTTTGATGCTAAAACAGATTATCGACTGCTGCATTCGACCCGGCCGCATGATAGCCATCCTAATTACGTATTTAAACTGGATAACCAGCTCTGGACCACACGCTGTACCTATGATGATGCCGTTTGCCTGGATGATGTTACTGATCGAATTGATGTCGCCCATAAAGACGAAATGAGCGTGCACGATGGTATCTGGTGGCACGATAATCTGGTGTTTACCCGGGTGGATGGCTACCTGGTTATTGTTGAGCCGAAAACCCGTAAAGTTATCGAAAAACATGACCCTTTCGCTAATGAGCGCAACCGGCCACTGGGCTGGTGCCGCGGTTTAATGGTTGATGATGATGTATTCTATATTGGTTACTCCCGACTCAGAAAAACTAAACTGATGTCAAAACTTAAATTTATCACACAGGGTAATTTTAAATATATGGATGGCAATGGGGCATTAGTAGTTGCATATGACATAAGCAAAAAAAAAGTCATCAACACCTATACCATTCCGGCAGGTATGTTAGATGCTATATACGGTATACTGCCATATAACATTACTTAACCAGCATGACGCACTGATATTTTAATAGTATTCATTCGAAGCAAAAGGATTGTAGGACAAAAACCATGGACTCTCACGTTGTAATAGCCGTTGACGGTTGCCCGAAAATACATGTTGCAAATCACGCGAAACTGGATATTGCCAACAACAAAGCTTGCACTGTCGCGCTGTTTGGGCGGGCTTTCTGGAAACAACAATCCGTTACTGCCAGTCAAATATTGCCGTTGCTGGATGAAACTCCTGATTTAGCGGCGCTTTATCAACAGCTATCTGGCGATTTTTTTATGGTCGTTGTCCAAAGCGGTAAGCCCGTGCTATTGGTAAATGACATAATGGGCGTGCAGAGTTGCTACTATGCTTTGCAGCACGAAGTGCTTTATATTGCCCCAGGCTTAAAACAGTTAAAACAGCTGGGTGTAAAATGTATTCTGAACAAGCAGGCTATCTACAATTATGTGTATTTTCACTGTATTCCTGCTCCGGATACCATTTACCAGCGGGTATATAAATTAGAGCCAGCCAACCTTATTGCAGTAACTGCAACCAATATTGCCCCAGCAACGCTTTTATATAGCCCGGATTTTAAAGCCAGTACGACAGCAGCCAGCAAGTTGCAACGAGAATGCTTATCCGAATTAGAACAGGCAGTAAAACACAATGTGGCACCAGATTGTGGCGCCTTTTTAAGTGGTGGCCTCGATAGCTCTACTGTTGCCGGTATGCTGGCCAGACACCAGCAGCCGGCTTATACCTACTCAATTGGTTTTAAGGCAAAAGGCTATGATGAAACCGAATACGCGTTGCTGACAGCTAAACACTTTAACACCCGCCATCAGGTACACTATTTAACCCCGGAACAAGCTGCCGAAGCCTTTGTTAAAGTAGCACAATACTTTGATGAGCCTTTTGGTAATTCTTCGGCGATGGCGGCTTATTTCTGCGCTAAATTTGCCAAAGAAGATGGTCGCACTTTGCTGCTGGCCGGTGATGGCGGTGATGAGCTGTTTGCCGGCAATAGCCGCTATGCCAAACAGAAAGTATTTGAGGTGTTTGCCAACAGCCCCTCGTTGCTGCAGTCGACTGCCAGAGCCTTGTTTGTTAAAACGCCATTGGCGAAGCTGCCAGGGTTTAAAAAAGTTGCCAGTTATATTCGCCAGGCAGACGAGAAACTGCCGCTGCGCTTGCAGAACTATAATTTTATAAATCAGTTTGGCGTTGAAGCTATTTTTACCGAATCGTTTCTGGCTAACGTAGATACTGCAAGCCCTGAAAAATTACTAAAACAACGTTACGAACAATGCCAAAGTAACGATCCGGTAGACAAAATGCTATTTCTGGACTGGAAATTTACTCTGGCTGATAACGATTTAGTAAAAGTCAGCAAAATGTGTGAGCTGGCAGGTATTGAAGTACGTTATCCGTTGCTGGACAAATCATTAGTAGACTTCAGTTGCAAGGTTCCGGCAAGCGCAAAACTACCTGGCCAGAAATTACGTGATTTCTATAAAAAAACATGCAAAGGGTTTCTGGCTGATGAAACGTTAGATAAAGAAAAGCATGGCTTCGGCCTGCCATTTGGGGTGTGGTTAACAGATAATGCGCAACTGAAAAAGCTGGCATTGGATGCACTTAACGCCTTCAGGCAACGTGATATTGTTAAAGCCAGCTTAATTGATGCCGCAATTGAAGCGCATACCAACAGCCACGCCAGCTATTATGGTGAACTTATCTGGATCCTGGTGGTGCTTGAACTGTGGTTGCAAGCTGAAGAGCAAGAGGCTACTGCCAATGCATAAACTACTGCAATTAGCCGGAAAATTGCTGGGCCGGGGTAAATTAAGCATTTTGATCTACCATCAGGTTCTGGCAGAGCCTGATCCAATGCGGCCCAGTGAACCTACGGCAGCAGTATTCGACTGGCAGATGCGCTTGCTGCGAGACTATTTTACACCCTTGTCGCTGGATGACGCCTTACACCACCTGCAGCACGACACCCTGCCGGCTAATGCGGTGTGTGTGACATTTGACGATGGTTATCTGAATAATTTAACAGTTGCTCAGCCCATTCTGGCTAAATATGGCATCCCGGCAACGGTGTATATTGCTACCGGTTTCAGTCATGGTAACAATATGTGGAACGATCGGGTTATTCACCTGTTTGCCGATAAAAACCGCCAACAGCTGAGCTTGCAAGGGCAAAAGGTTGAGCTGGCTGACTGGCCACAACGTCGTGAGCTGACCCAGCAATGGCTGATGAAACTGAAATATCTACCGATTAAACCCCGCCTTACAGAAGTAGATAAACTGTATCAGGAAAATGAAGCCGCCGAGCAAGCCCCATTAATGATGAACCCAGCGCAGATAAAGCAACTGGCCGCATCAGGTATTTGTATTGGCGCCCATACTATCAATCATCCAATTCTGAAAGTACTGCCGGCAACTGAACAACAATTCGAGATAATACAAAGCAAGCAACAACTGGAACAGTGGGCTGAGCAACCGGTAAAACATTTTGCCTACCCAAATGGCGTGTTCGGCCGAGACTTTGATGATACAGCGGTGGACATTGTCCAGAAAGCAGGTTTTGACAGTGCCGTCACAACCGACTGGGGTATATCTACCAGTCACAACTCAGTATTTAAGTTAAAACGCTTTACCCCTTGGGATAAAGTCTCGTTGAAGTTTCATTTGCGCTTAATAAAACAGCACTTTTAAAATGGACAAGCCAGTTATGTCAAACAATAGTGCTGCACTTATTAACGGTTTATGCAGCCATGGACTTGCCATCACCAGGGCTTTATTTAAATGGTTTTATTTCAAAAGATGAGCACTAATAGACAGCATAGTGTAGACATTTATCCGGCAGAATATCCTCTGCCTGAAGCGCTACAACAATGGCTTAGTAAACATACAGCGCATCCTATCTTTGCCTCTTTCGAGTGGTTTGTTGCATTGTCTGAATTTAAAAAGCGATATGGCGGCAGCAAAGATACTGCATTCTTCTGGCTCTTTATTTATCAATCAGATGAACTGTGGTTGGCCGCGCCTTTGGAAAAGTGCGACAAAAAGCTGAGAATAATTTCAAACTTTTATACTCCTTTTACCGATATTTTTTTCGATAAAACGGTGTTAACAGCCGGACAGGCCTGGACACTTTTATTAACACAGTTAAATGCTGCCTGTAAAAACTGGCTAAGCCTGGAAATAACGCCCTTATTTCCAGAGCAGTTCAAGGCGGTTGCAGAAGTAACTGGTGCAACT
>NZ_JBFJPY010000147.1:0-4789 GCF_041616895.1 Arsukibacterium sp. | reverse complement strand
ATTATTTCTTTTGCGCTGATTCTTTTTGCTTTTTCTGTTGGGCCTGGACGATCCGGCGCATAATATCTTTCCATGATACTATGCCAATTAACCGTTTCTGAGCGTCGACAACCAGTAGGCAACTGATATTGCGTTCCACCAAAATACTGGCCGCCTGCAAAATACCGGTATCTTGCGGCACACTGAATACTGGCGAAGACATGATCTGGCCTACTTTGCGCTTTTGCATAAAAAGCTCAGTCGTACTTTCTGAGGCGGTATCCATCATCGAGCTTACGACCTTAAAATAATCCTTCACCGATACAATACCAATTGGCTGCTGCATACTGTTTACTACTGGCACATGCTGAAACTTTGTCTCTGTAAACAACGTTCGCAAACTTGCCAGGCTGGCATCCTCAGTGGTTGCACGCACTTTTCGGCTCATAATTGACGCTAACGACATACTTCTTACCTGAATTCTTATACCGTGCTGACACTGTAGCCTACAACTTAAAAAAATTACTAAAAAAACGTCCCGTAACAGGACGTTTTTATCAGCAACACCTTATTATTTGGTAACTATTTTAATCGCTTTACCAACGCTGCAGCGACGGCATGGGCGCTGGCAGGGTTCTGACCGGTAATAACCCGGTTATCTTCAATAACCAACTCAGCCCATGGCTGACCTTTGCGATACTGCTTTGCTGCGCGGGCTAACGACTCTTCCAGCAAAAACGGAATTTTATCGATAGTGCCGTAGTCTACCTCTTCTTCGCGGGTAAAGCCGGTTACCACGGTATGAGCCAGCAACTTGTCACCGTTACTTAAGGTTATTGGCAACAAGCCGGCCGGGCCATGACATACCGCCGCCAGCAGCCCGCCATTTTCATAATGTCTGGCACTTAATTTGGCAATCGTTTCATTGCTTGCGATATCTGACAATAAGCCAAAGCCACCCGGGTAAAAAATAGCATCGTAATCATCAATGTTTAATTTTGCCGCCTCAAGAGTATTGTTAAGCCGGTGCTGCAACTCATCATTGGCCAGGATCCGGCTGTTTACCTCATCATCAGCGATATCAGTGCCATAAAGTGGTGCTTTGCCACCTTTAATGGAAGCCAAATCGTAATGTACGTCAGCCTTTAACAGCACATCTAGCGCATGCGTCAGTTCAGGAGAAAAGGTGCCGTTGGCTTCATCAGTGTCACCGAGCGTGGCATGGTTAGTTAAAAATATCAGTACTTTTTTCATAATCCCTCCGTTAAGCCGGGTCAATAGCCATTAGCAGCTAACATTAGTCCCCGGTTTCTATTAAGGCTTCGTTATAACCCTGATAGTTAACATTGGACCACTGGCCTGTGAGTTCAAGGGTAGCAACAAATAACGATGCTTATTCGCACTGTCATTGATCTGCTGTTGCCGTAGCCAAAACTTGCTATAGTAAGCCAACAGGTTTACTGTCAGCTGGAACCCTTAACTGTATGAACACTGCGCCGCGTCGCGATGAACGTATTCTGGTAATAGATGACCAAAGTTTAGCTCAGGGCTTTTTTCGCTTTGCACTGGAGCAGCTGGGCTATCAGAATATTTTTCTGGCCGAGCGGGCCAACGTCGCGTTAAACCTGTGCCGCGACAATCAATTCGATTTGATTATTTGCGCCCACAATCAGCAACAAGGTAAGGATGGGTTCCAGCTGTATGAAGAAATTAAAGCCAAAGGCCTGCAGCAGTTAAGTTGCGCCGTAATTTTTATCAGTGCCGAAACCGATCCGTCGCTGGTACACAGCGTCATTGAACTGCAACCCGATGAATTTCTCGCTAAACCTTTTGTGATTAAAGATTTGCAGCTGCGAATTGAGCGGGTATTGCGGCGTAAACAACAACTGCGTGACGTGTATCTGGCACTGGATGCCAAAGATGATCAAAGGGCATTGGCAGCGATAGACCAGCAACTGGCTGATGCCCGCCAACATAAATTATTCCCGCTATTATTGCGCTTAAAAGGTGATGTTTTATTACGCCAGGGCGATTACGCTGTGGCAGAGAAATTTTTCAGTGCCATGCTCAACATTCAGCACTTTAGCTGGGCCCGGATGGGGGTAGTGCGTTGTCATTTAGCCCAGGGCAAGGAGCAACTTGCATTTACTGAACTAGAAGCTTTACTGGAGCGTTCAGAAAGCCGGTTGTTTGCCCTGGATTTATTAGCTGAACTGGAGTTTAAACAGCAGCATTATCAACAAGCACAGCAGCACGTGCTGGAAGCCGCAGAGCTTGCACCCCGCAATATGTTTCGCCAACAGAAATTGCTGCATTTATCGCGCATCAACCACGACTATGAAAATCAGTATCGGGCGGCCCGCGATATGGTGAAATATGCCCGTTACTCCATGTACGAGCAACCCGACTTATACTTAACCCTAGCCCGCGCCAGTATTGATTACGCCCTGAGTGTCGACGATGAAGAACAAAGCAGTAGGCTAAACCGTCAGGCCGTCGTTTCGCTCAGTACAGTGCAGCGTCAGTATGCCAATGGCAGTCATGCTGCACTGGAAAGCCAGCAGCAGGTGCTTCAAGCCAGATTATTGTATTTGCAGGATCATAAAGATAAAGCTCAGGCCATGCTCAGCGCCCTGGAGCCCTTACAGGAAATAACTTCAGTAGAGGGAGCGTTAGATCGGGCCAAAGCCTTACATGAAGTCGGGCTGAGTCAGGCATCGGCTGAGCTATTCCGCCAAATTAGTAACCATTGCCAGCGACAACTGGTCGATCCGCTGTTCACTAGCTATTTACAACAGGAACAACAGGAGCGCCAGGCCATGCGCCTTGGCCCGCGTGAGCTAAATAACAATGCGGTGACGATGTACAAACAGGGCAACTGGCAGGAGTCCTTCGACGCCTTTACCCTGGCGTTCAAAGTAATGCCAAAAAATGCCGGTATCGCGCTGAATTTATGGCAAACCCTGTTAACCAGCCCGCGTTCATTGTGCGCGCCCTCGCTTAAACAACGCTTGCTGGATCAATGCCAGTTGTTAATTGAAAACAGTATCCTAAAACCTGAGCAGCAACAGCGCTATCAGCAACTAAAACTAAAACATGTAACGCATCATGCTTATTAACGGCTACTCGCCGTCGTATCGTTATCCGGCTTTACCTGCTCAGGCCATTCTTTGAAAATCATCGGCAGGGTTTTACTGCATGCTAACCATAACATCGCCACCAGCAACAGGCAGGGTGCAATTAATCGCCACGGAGCATCAAGAATAACGTTGGCATCCAGGGCGCTGATACTGTGGGCAAAATCAGCCAGCGTCACCAGCCATAACAACCACAGCCCGGGGCGCCATAAATAATACCAGAAGCGATGTCCTTTCACTCGACGCTGACTAAGTGCCGCGACCAACAGCAATAAAGGCAGCGCGATAAGACAAGCCACTAAAAAGTCATGCTGGCGCGGGTAAAACTGGCTCAGCAAACTATGCTCAGATCGCATCATGCTCAGTTCAGTAACCCAGCACAGATAAGGACGAAGCAACAGTAGCAACAGGCCATAAAAGCGCATTGGAATTTGCAGTAAGCCGTTATTGTCCAACAACGGCCAGTAATGTGGTGGGTTCATATAAATGCAACTTTAGCCATGTTACACCTGGCGCTTGCGCTGAGCGAACACGCCAAGGGCAATAAAAATGGCCAGGCAAACCCAGGGCAACTCTATGTTGGTTAGCCGCACCAGCCAGCCCGCAACTACCGGGGTTAACCAGATAGTAATAGCGCCATAACCAAAGGCGCATACCAGAATAAAAATACCGGTGCGCCAGATAAAGTGCAGATTGCTGATCTGACGACGAATAACACGATTGATATCATCGCCAAATACCACCAGACAGGTGGCTACCATCGCCAGGGCAATATCACGTATATAAGGTCGGAACAATAAGCCCCAGTCTGTCAGCAACTGATACAACAACGCCATGCTTAGGCTACTCCATTACTGCTAAAGAGTTCTAACATCTGCTGCTCTGTCCATACCGGCACATTCAGATCATTTGCTTTTACCAATTTAGATCCGGCATTGTCACCGGCAATCACCGCATAGGTTTTTGCTGACACAGAGCCTGACACCTTAGCACCCAATTGCTGCAGGCGGGCTTTGGCATCATCCCGCCCCATCGCACTGAGCGTACCGGTTAACACAATGGTGCAACCTGCCAGCGGTTGCGCAGACGCCTGCTGTACACTAATGTCCGGCCAGGTTATCCCCACTCGCTGCAGGTCGGCGATAACCTGCTGGTTATGCGGCTCAGCAAAAAAGCTTTGCAGGTGCTCTGCTACCACATTACCGACATCACTGACCGCCAGCAGCTGCTCCGCGGTGGCATCCATAATAGTTTGCAGACTACCAAAATGTTGAGCCAGATTGAGCGCAGTAGCTTCTCCAACCTCACGAATACCCAATGCATAAATAAAACGGGGCAAACTGGTTTCGCTCGACGCTTTAATCGCATTAAGCAGCTTTAACGCCGACTTCTCTGCCATCCGCTCCAGGCCAATCAGCGCCGGCATATCCAGGGTGTAGATATCAGCCGGGGTTTTCACCAGCTGCTGGTCAACGAGTTGCTCAACCAGCTTATCGCCCAGGCCATCAATATCCATGGCTTTACGGCTGACAAAATGTTTAATTGACTCTTTTAACTGGGCCGGACAAAACAAGCCGCCACTGCAACGCGCCACCGCCTCACCACTCACCCGTTCTACCGCGGAATGACAAACCGGGCAACTTGCCGGAAAGATAATATCGCGTGCCTGCGCT
>NZ_JBFJPY010000146.1:0-4958 GCF_041616895.1 Arsukibacterium sp. | reverse complement strand
GCGACGGTTGAAGATGCCGCCACCATTTTGCAGTTTATAACCGAACTGGCCATCTTTGAAAAAGCCGAAAATGAAGTATTAACCTCGGTAGCGATGATCAAGCAAACCTTGTTTAATGCCGATGCAAAAGCGCACGCACTGATTTGCGAGCGTGCCGGTGAAGCTATTGGTTTTGCCGTATACTTTTATAACTACTCGACCTGGTTGGGCAAATATGGCCTGTACCTGGAAGATTTATATATTACTCCTGACGCAAGGCGCACTGGCGCCGGTAAAACACTTTTTAAAGCTTTGGCAAAAATCGCTGCGGCTAATGACTGTGGCCGTTTCGAGTGGAGTGTGCTGGACTGGAATACCCCGGCAATTAAGTTTTATCAGGCCCTTAACGCCGAAGAAAAAACCGAGTGGCTGGGCTATCGCCTGACCGAGCCGCAAATTAAAGCACTGGCAGGCGAATAATAGCTTACTAACAGTAGACACCGTTGTTCATTACTGCCAGGTTAAGCTTGTTGTTAACCTGGCACTGTTCTTTTACTGCTGCTTGCTTAGCGTTGTTGTTAACGCCGCGACCTAATCCAGCGTAATTATCACTTTCTCATTTAATGACATCGCCAGATTATTATCATAATAGGCAGCTTCATTTATAAAGGTAGGGTAAACCGTTTGCTCACCTTCGTAATACACTTCCGTGCCGTCGAATAACATAAAAATAGGATCGCCTGGTTGAATGGGTTGATAGTCTTTGTCCTGCACATTTTTATGTACCATGCCTAACCGTTCCCCCTGCTCGTTCATCGGCAATTTAATACTGTGCAGATATCGGAATGCTTCCGTTTGCTTAGGCAGCGCTGGCAGTTTATCTGTATTATAAAGCTCAACAAAATCAAGAATATGCTGGGTCATCCGATCCATTAATTCCAGGACATCGTGGCGCAGCACAGATTGCGGTTGCGGACCCACCTCAACCAGCACGCCATAACGGCCAAGGGTACACATCAGCGCATGGTCTGCAGCGTTAAAGTGATCTTCGTCACGAGATATAATCGCCTCGGGCATCATCATTTTTACATACGCGGCCAACTTATTATAAAAAGGACCGGCCTGGGTTAAAATTAAACAGGCGCCCATATTGCTTGTGGTGTTATGTAAATCTATCAGTAAGTCGGTTTTCGCGGCGCCTTTTGGCCCCAGTTCAGCATTTAGCACTTTAGCCCGGCTTTGCTCGTAGTTAGCCAATGCCGGGTTAGCCAAATCCGTATGCTTAAACTGCCGGTTTAAATCGCTGTGTATATAACGCTTATTGGCATAATGCGCTTCTGGGTTAGCCCAGACACAGCGGCAGTCAAAACTGGGCCGGGCAACTTGTTGTGGGGTTGCCTGATATTGTTTGACTAAATAGATACCCGAGAACTCGTTACCGTGCACCCCGCCTACGATGGCGACCTGTTTAATTTTATCCATAACGTTATCGTGCGCTCCTATCAGAATTTTAATAGCCAATATTCAAGCTTAGTCCATTTATCAGCGGATATTATGGCGTTAAGCCGCTCAAAACAGAACTGGTTCAGGAGAAAACTCAGAATAAACTTCGAAATGAAAAGCGGGATAAATAAAAAGAAAGAAAAGAAAGCAAATAGCATAGAGTTGGCAGAGCATTAAGCACCGCTACCCTCGAATAACGATTACCCATGCCTCAGGCGGCCGGTTTTGCCAGTTCATCTATATCTCTGGATTGTTTTACCAGTTCATTATGCAAAATAGCGCTGGCCTGACAAACACATTTACCACATTGACTACCCACCCCTAAGCTGGCTTTTAATTCCCGCATAGTACTGGTACCCATCGCAATCTGCTGTTTAATCGCTTTATCTGACACTGCTTTGCATAAACAAACGAACATGGCGCTGCCTCTCAATATCAACACAGCGCCATATTAATCTAATTGCGAATTGTTATCAATACCATTTTGCGGTATTGGTTAGCGAAATAACACTTTTTCTTGCTGGAACCAATGCACACAAAAAGCAATCAAACCACCGGCTAATGCCGTGGTGGAACCAAAAATCAGCGCCAGCAAACCGTAATCTGCGGTACCTTTTAGCAGCTCTTTAATAGCCAGCGCAATATTAGTCAGCGGTATTAAAGCCGTGGTGACATCCAGCTCCATGCCTGGCGCCATGGCAATCATTAACGGCACTATAACCAGTATCGTCAATGGGCTCATATAATTTTGCGCTTCTTTAAAGGTGCGGGCGTAAATAGAAATGGCCAACAGCAATGCGGCAAAAATAGCGGCGGTGGGCAGCAGCAGGGAGAACATCAGCATTAAATCGACGATGGTAATACTGGCTAACGCTTCAGATACTTTTGATAAATCAGCAAAAGCACTGATAATCGCGCCCCACACCCCAAGACTGACGACGGTGATCAACGCTGTCATTAATGCCGTGGTCAGCACGGTTAAAAACTTACCCAATACGATAGCCGTGCGGCTGACCGGGCAAATTAATAAGGTTTCCAGGGTGCCACGCTCTTTCTCGCCGGCGCCCATATCCACGGCTGGATACATCGCGCCGCTTAAGCACAATAGCACCAGGGCATAAGCTAAAATCGCGCCCATACTTTCGCCAATATTCTCCCGCTGCTCGGCCGTATTAACCCGGGTCAGCTCAACCGGTTTTAATATTGCGGTAAGGTTAGCCGGATCGACGCCAAGCTGGCTCAACGTGCCACGTTGCAACTTCTCGGTATACTCTTTTAGCATTTCATCGAAATAGTTATACATAAAGTCCAGTTGCGATGACCGGTTGTATATAAGCTGCCACTCTGTCTGCTGTACCGCGTCTTTGCGGCTGGCAAAATCGGCCGGGATAACCAGCGCGACGTCAAACTCTTCATTACGAATAGCGGCAATCAGCTCTTGTTCAGTGCTAAGCGAGGTGTCGACTTTTTTAAAGTTTTTATGATAAAACAAGGCTTCAGCAAACTCTGGCGCTTGTTGTTCGTTAACGATGACATAACGATGTTGCTCTTCCATTGCTTTACTGGTGGTGGTTGCCATCACCAGGCCAACAATACCAAACAGCACCGGGAATATAAGGATGGGCAATAAAATAACAAAAATAAGGGTTTTTTTATCACGCAGAAGTTCGGTTAATTCTTTAAAGTATACCTGCCACATATTAGGCTGCTCCCTGCTGAGGTTTATTGGCAATAACCGCTAAAAACGCCTGGCGCAAATCGCCCTCTGGCGTTAGCTGTTTAAATTGTTCAAGGCTGCCAGAAAAACTGCTTACGCCTTTATCAATTACTACTACCCGATCGCATAAGGCGCCGACTTCATCCAGATGGTGAGTAGAGAATATAACTGGCGTACCGTGATCTTTTAAAGATTTAATAAAATCCAGTACCGTTTGCACCGTCATAATATCCAGACCGGTGGTAGGCTCATCCAGAATAACCACTTTAGGCGAATGCACCACAGCGCGGGCGATAGCGGTTTTTTGTTTCATACCGGTAGACATATTATCTACCCGACGATTAGCAAAATCGTGCATATCCAGCATAGTAAAAAGCTCATCAATCCGGCTTTTTATCTCCGCTTCTTTCATGCCATGCAGTCTGGCAAAATAGGCGATATTTTCAAAAGCGGTCAGTTTGCCATATAAGCCGGTATCTGCTGATAAAAAGCCAATTTCTTTTCGGGCCTGAATCGGCTTTTGCAACACATCAATACCGTTAATAAACACGGAGCCGCTGTCTTGTTTTAATGCCGTAGATAACATGCGAAGGGTAGTGGTTTTACCGGCACCATTTGGCCCCAGCAGGCCTAATACTTCTCCTGCCCCACACTGAAAACTAACATCGCGTACCGAATGAAACGCGTCTTTGCTGTAGCGCACATCCTGCTTTTCCGTATCTGATAATTTATTGCCTTTGCTTATCGCAAATGCTTTCGCTAACCCTTTTATTTCTATCATGTAAGCTTCCTAATCGTTGCTTGATTTTTTTGTTGAAACTGGTCGGAAATAATCCGTATTCTGATAAAAGCTGGCCTTGATGTTATCACTGCACCAGCCGGGCACCCCTAATAATGGCAACGGCGTCAATTGTGCATTATCAAGAAGTAACCCGCCGTTAGCAATTTGTTGCTGCAAATTTTGGTCAAGAAAACTGTAAGCATCTATTAAAGACCATTCACTAAAGCCTTCTGGCACATTAACAAACAGGCATTTGGCTGTTAAGCCCAGAAACGGCGCTGTGGCCATTTCATACATCGCATGACCAAAAATAACCGGCTTAATCCCCCGCCACCAGTTACTGCGCTGCGTTACAAAGGTTTGTTGCCACTGATGAGTGCGCAGCAACCCTGCATGCTGCTGCATAGTCGGCTCCAGGCAAATGACTACCCCGCACTCGTCAAACAAGGTGAGCTTATTACGCAGTTTACTGCGCTGCTTTGCCCCGTGTTTGGCGATCTCGGCCATATGCAGCTGATTAAGCAAAGTCTTTGTCTTAGGAAACAAACACCAGATTAATCCGCCAAAAAAGTCATGCCAGTTTTCGCTCCTGGTAGGTACTTGTCCGGTTGCATAAATATACGCTTCGTAATAGCGACCATCTTTACTTAACGCTTCATTATCAACAAACCTTACCGCTGTGGTGGGCGCACACTGATTAAGCCAGGCTATATCTGGCGCGGCGGTGCGCTTGCCAATATAAAAGAACTGATCCAGGTCGGCAAAGATCGGATTACCTGAAATACAGGCGGCGTCCCACCATGGTGGTGGCATAAAACGGTTTTTTACTTCATTTTTTTGCATAGCGTCTATTTTCTGTTGCTGGTGCTGAACGTTTTCAGCGCGAATTACTTAGCTAAAGCGCGAAAAAGCGCTTGCAATTTTATGCTGGCATGGCACATTCAGGTAGTACGTTTAGACGTACATACTGCCAAAACT
>NZ_JBFJPY010000145.1:0-5060 GCF_041616895.1 Arsukibacterium sp. | reverse complement strand
GATTTTGGCGGGCCGCTGAGCATTGCCCAGGCAAAAACTGACATCAGCAACATCTTTCAACGGCTTCTGGCCGTATCCGAACTAAGTTTTAAAACAGGGTTAGAGTGGCAACATGACTAAGACAGCGCGAATGGAACCAGGGGTAAAATTGCGTGACGCCGATAAAATGGCGTTAATTCCGGTTAAGGTATTGCCGACCGAACCTGAGGAAATGCTGCGTAAGCCTGCCTGGTTAAAGATTAAGTTACCAAAGAACTCAGAGCGGATCGATCAGATCAAAGGTGCCATGCGCAAACATGGTTTGCATTCGGTCTGTGAAGAGGCAGCATGCCCTAACCTGCCCGAGTGTTTTAATCATGGCACAGCCACCTTTATGATCCTTGGTGCTATCTGTACCCGCCGTTGCCCATTTTGCGATGTGGCTCATGGCAGGCCTTTGCCGCCAAGCGCGGAAGAGCCGGAGAAACTGGCATTAACCATTCGTGATATGAAATTAAAATACGTGGTAATTACCTCCGTTGATCGCGACGATTTGCGCGATGGCGGTGCCCAGCACTTTGCAGATTGCATTGATGCTATCAGGAAATATTGCCCGGATATAAAAATTGAAGTGCTGGTGCCGGATTTCCGTGGCCGGATGGATGTCGCGCTGGACATTCTGAGCAAGAGCCCGCCAGATGTGTTTAATCATAATTTGGAAACCGCGCCACGGCTTTATAAATTGGCGCGGCCCGGTGCGGATTACAAATGGTCGCTGACCTTGCTAAAACGCTTTAAGCAGGCGCACCCACAAGTATCAACCAAATCAGGGCTGATGGTTGGCCTGGGTGAAACGACCGAAGAGTTACTGCAGGTTCTGCAAGACTTGCGCGATCATGACGTCGATATGCTTACCGTAGGCCAGTATCTGCAGCCCAGCAAACATCATTTGCCGGTAAAACGCTATATGCCACCGGCCGAGTTTGACGATATTAAGCAGTTTGCCAATAGCATTGGCTTTAAACATGCGGCATGTGGCCCGTTTGTGCGCTCGAGCTATCACGCTGATCGCCAGGCCGCCGGCGAAGAGGTCAGTTAACGGTACATTTTAACAAAACACGACATTAAGGCTGCGGTATGCGGCCTTTTTTAATCGTGACATCGGCGGCGAGCGTTGTGCTATTTACACGGAAAACAGCTACACTTGATCGAATTAAATTTGGGGGGTATATGGAGCAACGACGTTTTAGCCGGGTTAATTTTCAGGGTAAAGCTCATTTAGAAACCGCTGAGCAAAGCTACCCCACTGATGTACTTGATTTATCGTTAAAAGGTGCGTTAATCAGTATTCCTGCAGATTGGCAGCCTAAGGTAACTGGTCCCCTGATCTTACGGGTACACCTGAGTGACTATCCACTTGATTTTAGTATGCAGGTTAGCGTCGCCCATCAGCACAACGATGTGATTGGCTTACACTGCGATAAAATTGATTTGGAAAGTGCGGGTCATTTAAAACGGCTGATTGAGCTTAATCTAGGTGATAGTCAGATATTAAGCCGCGAATTGTCTGAGTTGTCAGTAGATGAGCATTCCTAAGTGCCGTTAAAGGTACTGTAACGCTGCTACTGCCTCAGGATAGCCATGGCCAGCGGCAATTTGCATTAACGCATGCCAGTGCTGCCAGGCTTGCTGCTGTCTTGCCAGATAAGCAAAATAGTACTGCACCGGCATAATATGCTCAGTTTGATTCAATGAGCGGACCATTAGCTGGTGATAAAACGCCGGCATCGCAGTCTGATAAGATTCCATCGGATTAATGGTTGCCACCACCCGATAGGCTTGTTGCCCGGTGGCGTTACAGGTAGAAACAGCTTGTAGCTTCACGTTATCTGCCATAGGCTGCCATCTTTGCTGCCAGGCGGCCAGGGTTACCGGACTATCGTCGAACAATACATTAGTGGCAAATGTGCCCGGCTGGCAGACTGACTCTGCTGACGCACGGCTTAACGGGTATTCATCAATAAAGCCCAGCACATGCATAAATTCGTGCTGTAATAACGCCAGACTCGCAGTGTCAGGGAGTTGTAAGATGCCGTTGTTATAACTGGCGAGTCCTCTGCCGGCAATAACCAGTAGCTGGCTGAACTTACCGGCCAGCACCTGCTTGGTTAGCACGTCATAATTGCAGCTAATTCGGCTGGCGGCCTGCTCAGAGCAGTTAAGCGCAGGCGCATTTACTATAATTAAATCGTTAAAACACACCGGTAAGCTGCTAAGCAGCGGATCCTTCGCCCAGGCACTTTGCAGTTGCTGCCAGCGCACAATTCCTGCCTGCTGGCTTGCCACCGGTTGGATGGTAAGGTTGCAACCCGCAGCGGCGTAATACCCACTATTGGCAACAGCTGATGGCGTAGATTGCCACAGGCCCAAGGCAGCACGATGCGCCGGGCTGATAGCAGCTGCCGCCAGTTGTTTGCTATCGACGGTGTGTTGCAGCCAGGTTGCCGTGGCTAAGCGCCCCTCTAACCGCTGTTGTAACTGAATTGCATGATTTAAACCCTGAGTATCACCGAGTTTTGCGGCCTGCCTGAACCACTGTAAAGCGGCATCAAGTTCGTTATCAGCCAGCCGCTGGCGGCCAAGCTGCATTGCCGCTGCAGGCTCAACTGCTGCGTCATCCATCAGCTGTTGCTCAGTAGCCAAGTTGTTATCAGGTGAACAGCCGAACAGTAATAATGCAAAAAAGCCAGCAAGCTGGCTTTTGTAAAATTTGGCACGAAGATTAATGGAACTCATTACTCTCGCCAGACAGCGCTTCACCTCTGAGCCTGGCCATCTCGAGCCTGGCATAACGATGCTCGACAAATTCATAAACATTAGTAGCAAGTACTTGTTTATAGTATTCAATAGCCTGTTCAGGTTGCTGCTCTGCTTCATACCACTTGGCCAGATAAAAATAAACCTCACAAAGCCGCTCTGCTAACACCCGCGGGCTAGTAAGATCATTAATAACTGAATTTAATAATTGTTGCTCAGACAACTTGCCCAGATAAAAAAGCGGAATGTTTGTTGCCCAGTCATCCGCCGCTAAAGTGGCGACATTTGCTGTTAGGCGTGCCCTGGCAGCGCGCTCTGATAAATCACGTTCAGCCAGATAGAGCCAGACCACCCGATAGGGATCTGTTGGCTGAAGTTTAAGAAATTTTACGAAATCAGGCACCGCCAGATCAGCCCGGCCAGCATAATACAGGGCAATACCACGGTTAAGATAGGCATATTCGTAGTCAGGGGCCAGCTCGAGCACGGAATCAAACGCTTCAAACGCCTGATCAAAATCACCACTTAGGGTGTAATGAATGCCAACAAAGTTGTAGGCATCGGCCATATCTGGTTTCAAGCGGAGCGCCCGCATAAAGTCAAGCCGGGCCAGTGAGCGCAGGCCTGCACTGTCATACATAACACCGCGGTCATAGTATAAACGTGCCGACTGCTCTTCTGATAACTCTGCACGCTGTAATATTTCGGTCAGCCGGGCAATTGCCAGCTCAGTCCGATAAGGTACCGCAAGCGGCTCTGGCGTAAGCCAGGCCGCAGACGATGACGGTTGCCATGTAGCACAACCGCTTAAGGTTAACAGCGCTGTTAACAGCGCTGCGATACCGGATTTAGCGCGACGCATATTATGCGTCTTGCTCAGTGTTAGCCGCCGAATCAGCTGATTTAGTATTCGCTTCTTTAATACTTAACCGTACCCGACCTTGCTTGTCCACTTCCAACACTTTAACAGCCACTTTCTGACCTAATTGTAAATGTTCAGAAACGTTGCTTACCCGCTCATCAGAGATTTGCGAAATATGCACTAAGCCGTCTTTACCTGGCAATACGTTAACAAAGGCACCGAAGTCAACAATCCGGACCACTTCGCCCTGGTAAATTGCTCCCACTTCAATATCAGCAGTAATCGCATTAATTTTATCAATAGCAATTTGCGCTGCTTTCGCGGTGGTAGCGGCAATTTTTATGCTGCCATCGTCTTCCAGCTCGATAGTGGTACCCGATTCTTCAGTGATCTGACGAATAACCGCACCACCTTTACCGATAACTTCACGGATTTTCTCCGGATTAATCTTCATGGTGTAGATACGCGGTGCGTATTCAGACATTTCTTCACGGTGACCGCTAATGGCCTGATCCATCACATTTTGAATATGCAAACGGGCTGCTTTAGCCTGTTTTAACGCTTTTTGCATAATTTCCTGAGTAATACCATCAATCTTAATGTCCATTTGCAGCGCCGTAATACCTTCGGTGGTACCGGCTACTTTAAAGTCCATGTCACCTAAGTGATCTTCGTCACCTAAGATATCAGAAAGTACGACATAGTCGTCGCCTTCTTTAACCAGGCCCATCGCAATACCAGCGACAGAGGCTTTAATCGGCACACCGGCATCCATTAAGGCTAATGATGAACCACATACCGATGCCATAGAGCTTGAACCATTAGATTCAGTGATTTCAGACACGATACGTACCGTGTACGGGAAATCTTCAAAATCAGGCATTACAGCCAGTACGCCACGTTTAGCTAAGCGGCCATGACCAATTTCGCGACGCTTTGGCGACCCTACCATACCAGTCTCACCAACGCTGTACGGAGGGAAGTTGTAGTGCAGCATAAAGGTATCGGTTTTCTGGCTTAACAAGTCATCGATGTTCTGTGCATCACGCGCTGTTCCTAAGGTACAGGTTACCAGCGCCTGAGTTTCACCACGGGTAAACAGTGATGAGCCGTGAGTACGGGGTAACACACCTGTCATAACACTTAAACCACGGATCATTTCCGGATCACGGCCGTCAATGCGTGGCTCACCTTTGGTGATGCGGCTGCGGACCACTTTACTTTCCAGGTCATGGAAAATATCGCCAAATTCGTTCTTGTCCAGCGCTTCGTCTTCAGCCAGTTCAGCGGTCAACTTAGTATGCAGAGCGGTTTTAATTTCTGCGATACGCTCGTAGCGCTTGGCTTTTTCAGTGATCTGATACGCTTCGCCAATGTCTGCAGTGGCCAGTTCTGCCACTTT
>NZ_JBFJPY010000144.1:0-5092 GCF_041616895.1 Arsukibacterium sp. | reverse complement strand
GGATCAACCACGACATTATACGTACCACCGCTACCTGTTACATCAGTTACCGTACGCGAAATGGTTTCACTACCCGCAAGCTCAGCAATCGCTATTGATGGGTAGTTCAATTGACTGGCGTCAGTAGCAAAACCGGCGTTAGCAATGTCGGTACAGTCTGCGCCAAATCTGGCAGAAGAGACTAAACCCGCTTCGCCTTGTCCACACAAGAATCCCAGATAATCACCTAAGTTTGCGCTATAGACCAGGCCCGGATTTAATGAAGGCGCAGGCGCAACATGGCCGGCACCAAAATCAAACGGATCAGCAGGTGTGGTACCATTTTCTTTCACAATATTCTGACGTGCTGTTGTCATAATAGCGGATTTGATTTGCGCAGGAGTCCAGGTTGGATATTGACCGGCCAACAGTGCCGCCATACCAGCAATATGCGGGCTGGACATGGATGTACCTTGCAGGTAGGCAAAGTTTTCACCTTGTGGGTTGCCACCGAATTGCAACTGCTGTGGGCTGGACGCCGCTAAAATACGAACACCCGGAGCAGTAATGTCAGGCTTAAGGATATCGCCAGTCTGGGTATTCACACCGCGTGACGAGAAGCCAGCCATGATATTACCCACTTCAGTCGCTTCTGTTGCCTGCGCTCGGTTTGTCAGAGTGATATTGGTCGTGCTGTTGTTAACACTGTCTGTTAATAAAGCGCCGTCGGTCTGGAAAATCATGACGCCCGGAATGCCAACCGGAGAGCCGCCCATCGCAAATGGCGCCCCGGGGGAGTTGTTGTATACCACGGCACCGATAGCGCCGGCGGCGGCGGCATTATTTAACTTGTCAGTGAACGCACAACTACCACGAGAGATAAGTGCAATTTTGCCTGTTAAATCATTCGCTAGCGGTCCACATGCTAATATTGGGTTTGCCAGTGCTAAGTCAGCACTTAAGCCAGCTTCCGGAACTGGCGTACCAATTGCACTTGGTACAGCGAACAACGAACTTGGTGCCAGGCTGCCGGAGTTTACATCAAGGGCAGTACCTATCACTGCTGAAGTACCGTCATAGGTTGACGCTGCAACCGTCGCAATCCAGGGCGCAATATTACTGACTGTCGCCGCTGTTGGTCCGCTGTTACCCGCAGACGCTGCAAAGAATACGCCGGCGTTAGCCGCACTAAGCGATGCGTTATATACCGGCGTATTAATCGCCTGAGAATTACCAATCGAGTAGTTTAATACGTCGACACCATCAACAACGGCCTGGTCTATCGCTGCTAAGCTGTCCCCAAAAAAGCATCCGCGCTCAGGCCCTGTAGGGGCCTCATAATTGGCGTTCCAGCATACCTTATAAGCCGCTACCCGGGCCCGGGGCGCAATACCTGATAGTACACCTACTTCAGCCCCGCCTAACACCGCTGTTACGCCTGCGTTACCTGCTGCAGTAGATGCGGTGTGGCTGCCGTGACCATCGTCGTCTCTGGCTGAAGCAAAAGCGCCTAGGCTAAACTGCATTTCATAAACGCTTGAGAAGGTGCTACCGAAATAGCGTGCGCCAATCAGTTTATTGTTACAAGTGAACTCGTCTGCAGGAGCGGTAGAGTCGTCATAAATGACTGTGCCACTTTCATCAACAAACGAACCAACGCTACCGACGTTACATTCACCCGCCCATCCCGCTGGCGCAGGGCCGTAAGTATTTGCTGGGCTAGTCGCTGCATCACTGAACGAGGGGTTTTCTGGCCAAACACCAGAGTCTAAAATACCAACAATAACGTCTTCCCCTAAAACGCCACTATCATGTAAGCCAGTACCAGCATCATTAACTAAACCCAAAAAGGTTGGTGTATTGGCGGTGTGTAGCTGATGAACTTCATCTGGATAAACTGCAGCAACATCAGGGTGCTTGCTTATGGCTTTGAGTTGCGCGGGTGATAAACGGGCGGAGAACCCATTAAAGGTATGTGCGTAGCTATGCAGCACTTTTATTGCACCAATTTCGGCTGCAACTGCTGCTTGCTTGGCTTTTACTGCCGCAACGTAAGCTTCAATTTTCGGCGATTTGGCATTGTAATTATTACCAACGCTCATCACCATTTGGTTACTAGGAATAAGTTCGCCAAGCTTGGTGGCCATATTAATCGCTGTGGCGCCTTTCAGCTCAACGATATACATACCCGACGCGGCTAAAGCAGGTGGAGCAGTATCCGCTGCGGCAAGTTTGCTGGCATCAACCTGAATAATATATGGCGATGCATCTGCATTTGCATAGACACTCGCCAGTGCCGTTGATAGAGCAATACCTAAGAGGTATTTTTTGAATTTCATTTGCTTCTCCCATTTACATCATTACGATTTCAGGTTGCGCAGCCAAATTATCTTCAGATACTGTCGGTACAACACGGGGTAGCTAGTTATTAGAAGCAGCAAGTTCTGCATACCTAAAAGTGCTATTAATGTTAAAAATTAATTAATTTTTTTTGTGGCTTTTTATATTGACCAGAGGGTTGCTGATATCAGATAAGGCAATAATCGCGCCATCAAACTAAGTGATTGTTTATTCTGATTTGTTTACTATTTAACCGTTTTAAATATCAAAACCTGTAAAAAACTCTGACAGAAAATTTGCTGGATAATGAGTAAGGCGCACTGGGGGTATTTTTAAACTGAGATGAATAAACAGAAAATTTGTAGCGATTACGCACATTTATGAATTATTAGTGGTTATTAAGTAATTTAAAGTGAGCTTAATTGTGATAGTTTGAGAGCGTCAGAGGTTCCTGCAAAACGTTAAAAGCTATAACTGCTTAAATTTAGTGGCGATAAACAGCGTCTCGGTTTTTTCGCGGGCCCAGGGGGTGCGGCGTAAAAACTTCAGACTGCTTTTTACTGACGGGTTTACTTTAAAGCAGTTAATATCAATCCGGTTAGCCAGTTCCGGCCAGCCGTAATGATCAACCAAAGCGGTGACAACTTGCTCCAGCTTGATACCATGTAACGGGTTGTTTTGTTGCTCGTTCATTTTAGCTCCTGCACACTGACCGCTAAAAAAATAGCCACCTGCTGGCGGCTATTTCTGCTTAAAAAACGATTATAACCTTTCTAACATGGCGGCGGTAAAGTCAGTGGTACCAAAACTACCACCTAAATCGCGGGTGGTTCTGTCACCACTGGCAATAACATCGGCTAGTGCAGCACGAATTTTCTCTGCTTTGTCCTGCATTTGCAGGTATTCCAGCATTTGAATTGACGCCAGAATAACCGAGCTTGGGTTCGCCAGATTTTTACCGGCAATATCCGGGGCACTACCGTGCACGGCTTCAAAAATAGCGCACTCTTTACCAATGTTGGCACCAGGTGCCATCCCCAGGCCGCCAACTAAACCGGCACATAAGTCTGATAAAATATCACCGAACAGGTTAGTGGTAACAATAACGTCAAATTGCTGCGGGTTCATCACTAACTGCATGCAGGCGTTGTCAACAATCATTTCCTGAGCGTCAATATCGGGGTAACGTGCTGCGACTTCGCGGGCTGTTTTTAAGAACAAACCTGAGGTTGATTTCAGGATATTAGCTTTGTGGACAATCGTCACTTTTTTACGATTTTCACGGCGAGCCGTTTCAAAAGCAAATACGGCAATGCGCTCAGCGCCTTCTCGGGTGATAATACTGCTGGCTTCGGCAATCAGGCCATCTTCCGACACTTGCTGACGATGACCAGAATACATACCTTCGGTATTTTCGCGAATGGTAATAATATCAATATTCTCGTAGCGAGCCTTGGTGCCTTTAAATGAGATCACCGGTCGCACGTTGGCATATAAACTAAACTGCTTGCGTAAAGTAACGTTAATTGAGGTAAAGCCGTCACCTACCGGGGTCGTTAACGGGCCCTTCAGGGTGATTTTATTACGGGCAATCGCATCCAGAGTGGTTTGTGGTAACAACTCGCCCGTTTGCTCCAGGGCCGTTAGCCCGGCTTCAACATATTCGTAGTCAAAATCACAACCGGCTTTGGTTAACACTTCAATGGCGGCCTCAACAATGCTCGGGCCGATGCCATCACCTTTAATGACAGTAATGGTTTGCTTACTCATGTGGATCCTCAGGGTTTAAAAGGGGAAATACGGGCAGACGCTAGCCGCCTGGAACCGCCGGAATATAGCAGTTTTAGCCAAATTTCGCCAGTTTGGTGAAAAGTTACCATAGTATATGGTGTTATAGTGACTATAACGGTGGTGAATGGTGTAATAAAACTAGATTTCAGGTAATGGATAGTAACAGTGGCTGGCTGCGATTAACTGTTGCTGCCAGTGTTCGGCCGGACGATTGGGCAGGTTAAGCTTGGCACAGCCCGCTGCTAGCAAAGCCGAAAGGCGTTGGCTATTAGTATCCGCGACGCAAAATACTGCCAGGGTTAGTTGCCAGCTTATGTTAAGCAACAAGGTTAATGATGACGGCAGGTTACTATGCCAGTCTTGCATAGCAGTTGCCCAGTCAGGATGCTGGTAATGCTGAAACAACGCCTTTAACTGGATCGGATAGGTTTTGCTTTGCCAGATATGTCGCTGAATATGCAGGCCAAGCAGTAGGTTTTGCTGCACGTGCTTTGCCAGTGGCAGTTGGCCCAAAGCCGCATGTTGCCACAAACTTACGCTGGCGCAACGTGATATCAGCCCGGCAATACACTGTGCCAATGGCCGCTGTGCGGCTTCGCTTATCAGTAGCAACGCCGCTGTCAGACACTGTTGCAGTTGTTCAAGCCAGTGATGGTGGGGATGAGCCTGTTGCTGACAATACTGAGATAACTCTGCCTGAGCAACCCAATCACTTAAGGCATCCTGACCGAGCATCGTTATGGCGTGCCGTAACTGGCTAACCGGGAGCTGCTGGCGACTGATGTTACCCGCCGCTAGTTCTAAAAAACGGCTTATTCGCGGCTGCGTGTTTAACACCTGCACTTGTTTGCTGATACTAAGCTTGCCCAGCTGATTAAAGACTGACTGCTCAAGACAGTGCTTTAACGTAATGTGTGAGGGGGCAGGCAACAGAGTGTTGTCCAGTTCCAGCAATGCCAGCCAGGTGGGATCCCGAAAGTAT
>NZ_JBFJPY010000143.1:0-5209 GCF_041616895.1 Arsukibacterium sp. | reverse complement strand
TCCACAAAGCCAGGGGGGTAGCGTGATGCTCGATAGTCAGCAGCAACCGGTACTAGATTATCCGATCACAGACTACCTTTGGCAGGGCGCCCGCCGGGCACTGTTGTCGATGGCTCAGATGCAATTCGCTGCTGGCGCTAAGCAGGTGCTGCCTATTCATCATGATGCCAGGCTTTACCGTAGCTGGCCCGAGGCAAAAGCGGCGATCGCAGAATTGCCCATGCAAAAATACCGGCAAACCATAGCGTCGGCTCATGTGATGGGCGGCTGTAATATGAGTGCCGACCCAAGAAAAGGCGTAGTTAACCAGGAGGGGCGTCATCATCAGCTGCAAAACCTGTCGATATTTGATGGCTCTATTCTGCCCACCAGTTTAGGTGCGAATCCGCAGCTGACGATTTATGGTATGACCTGGCGCAATTGCGACATATTAGCGACGGAGTTAAATCGGCTAATATAGGGTGTTAAATAGCTTTCGTGCTATGGTGAATTTCGACTATCGGGCAGTTCCCGCCCTGTTTCAGCAATGTTGACTTGCGAATCTGACTATGACCGACTCGAGCTATACAGTATTAAGCAATTATTTTGATCTACTGCTTGACGCCGTTTGTGTAGTGGACAAAAAGGGAAGCTTTGTGTTCCTGAGCCAGGCGGCTGAGCGAATTTTTGGTTATAAACCTGAGGAGATGGTTGGCCATTCTATGCTGGAGTTTATTCACCCGGATGATCAGGGCATAACACTGGCTGCCGCAGAGCAAATTAATCAGGGCGAATTGAAGCTAAATTTCGAAAACCGTTATATTAGAAAAGATGGGTCGGTGGTCCATTTGTTGTGGTCTGCCCGGTGGTCTGAGGATAAGCAGCAGCGTGTCGCTGTAGCAAGAGATATAACTAACCTGAAAAATACCCAGCGCCGTCAGGCCGCACTTTATGCTATCTCTGAGGCAGCTTACGCCGCAGACGATATTAACCAGTTGTATCAGCAGGTTCATCAGATTATTGCCAGTTTAATTCCCATGCAAAGTTTTAGCATTGCCAGCTATGAGAAAAGTGCAGGCTTGAGTTTGAGCTATAGGAGTGGCGACAGTAAAGACGCTGACGTCGCTTTAGCCACTGAACTGTGTAATCAAGTTATTCAACGTGGAGAGAGTGCGTTGGTGCAAAGTGAGTCTGAACCGCAATGGGTTGCCGTGCCGCTTAAAACCCATAGCGGAGTTATTGGTGCTCTGCTGGCGCAAAATACCGTGCAAGCACCTTATTACAGCCATGCAGAGCTTGAAATGCTGGAATTTGTCGCAATCCAGGTAGCGGTGTCAATAGAGCGTATGCAGATGTTGGCAAAGTTGAAGTTCAGCGCGCTGTATGATCAATTAACCAGCCTGCTCAATCGGGAGTTATTTCAGGATCGAATGCAGTCGGCTTTAGCCCGTGCTGGCCGTGAGCAAGGCATATTGGCTCTGCTTTATGTTGATTTAGATAAGTTAAAGCAAGTAAATGATAGCTTTGGCCACCTGGTCGGTGATGAGTTGTTGCAACAAGCGGCTAAGCGTTTGCGCCAAGCTATTCGCCACACGGATACGGCAGCCCGTTTTGGTGGCGATGAATTCGTGATTTTACTGGAGCAGTTACCCAATGAAGATCTGGCTGTGCAGTTGGCTGAAAATATCCGCCAGGCGCTGTGTCAGCCATATCAGATAAAGGGCCAGCAGCTCGCTATTAAGCCCAGTATCGGCGTTGCCTTGTATCCGCAACACGGCCTGGTGCAACACGAGCTGATACTGCGAGCAGATGAAGCCATGTATCAGGCTAAAAAAGCCGGTGGTAACCGGGTGGTGCTTAGTGATCGGATGCTAGCAGTAAACCAGACGGTAAACTAAACATGATGCCGCTAGCGTGCTCGTCGCAGGCTCTGGCCTAGCCCCTGAAAATACGGTAACCACAGCTGCCCAAGTGCACTGCTTAGTTGCTGATCCGGATAAACGCCAAGTTTGGCTGCTCCGCTTTGCAGGGTACCCGAGACTAAAAAGCTGTTTTTTAATGGCTGTCGCTGCAGCATATTTTCAAAAGCTCGGGCGGCCATCTCTTCCGGCATGGCAAGATACAGCTGCTGTCGTCCGGCGTCCAGGGTGCGGCATTGTTTGAAATACTCGCTTTCGTTCTGGCCGTCGCTCGATAAATATAATGCTTTAAACGCCTGTTGCAATAGCGCGTTTAAGGGGTGTGGGTGCAAGGTCAGACCATCCAGATAGCAGCGGCTGGCAAAGCGGTTGGCTGGCGGCGCAGGGTTAAACATTTTGCTGGCGATATAGTGATCAAACGCATGAAACCATTCATGCGCTAAGCTGCCACCACCAGCATTTTTGGCCAGTGCTAAAATACGGCCCTGCGGCTGGTAGTGCGCGCAAACCCCACGCTGGCCCCCTATGCCGTAGGTTAATGCCAGGCTGCCATTAAGTGAGATAACCTGCTCGGGCACTTGTAGCAATAGCTGCAAATCACACAGCGCATCAAAAAATAAATTGGCGGCCTGCTGTTGCTCGGCGCTTTGCACCCAGCGGCCAATATGAATACTGTTAAAACCAAATATTTTAACTAAATCACCAAAGCTGACATCCGCACCGGCCCGGTGGGGCGGGCCGTTACGATAGTATTGTCGTCTAAGTCTGTCTGCCACGGTGGTTAAACGGTCGTGGTGTTATCTGCATCCAGCATCGCCAACGCCAGTGCTTCGGCCACTTTAATGCCATCGATACCGGCCGATAAAATGCCGCCGGCATAACCTGCACCTTCACCGGCAGGATACAGGCCTTTGATATTGATACTTTGGTAATCCTTGCCGCGTTTAATACAAATGGGTGATGAGGTGCGGGTTTCAACGCCGGTCAGTAAACCATCGGCTTTAGCAAAGCCTTTAATTTGCCTGTCAAACGCTGGAATCGCTTCGCGAATAGCGGCAATGGCAAAGTCGGGCAGTACCTTAGCCAAATCGGTTAACGTAATACCTGGGGTATAGGACGGTTTTACTTCGCCAAGTTCAGCCGAAGAGCGGCCCTGTAAAAAGTCACCAATCAGTTGCGCCGGCGCATGGTACGTTTCCCCGCCCACTTTAAAGGCTTGCTCTTCTAACTGGCGCTGCAGCGCTATGCCAGCCAGCGGGTGGCCAGGGTAATCGCGCTCAGGGTCAATACCCACCACGATAGCGCTGTTTGCATTGCGCTCATGCCGTGAGTACTGGCTCATACCGTTAGTGACTACCCGGCCTGGCTCAGAGGCCGCAGCGACCACGGTACCGCCCGGACACATGCAAAAACTGTATACAGTTCGGTTATTGCTGCAATGGTGCACCAGTTTGTAATCAGCAGCGCCTAAAATCGGGTTGCCAGCGTTAGGGCCAAAGCGGCACTCGTCAATCATTGATTGCTCATGTTCAATCCGAAAACCAATTGAGAATGGTTTGGCTTCAATATACACGCCGTGATCATGCAGCATCTGAAACGTATCGCGGGCACTGTGGCCAACGGCCAGCACCACATGTTTACTGTGCAACTGCTCGCCGCTGGCCAGGGTTAAACCAGTCAGCTGACCATTATCGATATGCAGTTTATCGACTTTGCTGCTAAAGCGTATTTCACCACCCAGTTCGATAATTTTAGCCCGCATTTTTTCTACCATCGCTACCAGCTTAAAGGTACCGATATGCGGTTTACTGACATACATAATTTCATCGGGTGCGCCGGCAGCGACAAATTCGCTCATTACTTTGCGACCATAGTGCTTAGGGTCTTTCACCTGGCTGTACAGCTTACCATCAGAAAAGGTACCGGCACCGCCTTCGCCATATTGCACGTTCGACTCCGGGTTTAAGGCTTTACCGCGCCAGAAACCAAAGGTGTCTTTGGTGCGCTCGCGCACTTCTTTGCCGCGCTCGAGAATAATCGGCTTAAAGCCCATTTGTGCCAGCAACAAACCGGCGAATAACCCGCAAGGGCCCAGGCCAATCACAATTGGCCGCTCGGGCAATGTTTCAGGTGCTTGCGCTACAAATTTATAGCTGGTGTCAGGCGAGGGTTTAACATGCTGATCACTGGCAAAGGTGCTTAATAGCTGCGCTTCGTTAGCAACCTCTAAATCCAGTGTGTAAATTAACTGAATATCGGATTTTTTACGGGCGTCAAAGCCGCGTTTAAACACCGTAAAACTGTGCAGCTGCTCTGCTTTTATTTGTAATTTGGCGAGAATGGCAGCAGTTAGCGCATTTTCATCGTGATTTAGCGGTAGTTTTATTTCAGTCAGGCGCAGCATAGCGGTTCCATATCGGTGTCATTGCGACCAGGCAACAGGCCAGGCGCTCACAAGATGGTGCTATTTTACGCTAAGAGGCTGTGAATGTCCGCAAGGGTTTTGCTCTTGAGTTCAACTGTTCGCTTCTCAGTAGTTGATGGCACTTTCTCAATTGATGCTGGGGAAAACGATATCCGGGCTATCTATGATGAAAGCAATTCCGCCATAAATTTCTTCTGCTGCTACAAGCAGGATATGAGTTTTTACGACAAGAAACTTCAGTCCTTTGCCGCCAGGCACGGCATTGCCTCAGCTTCCACCAGTTAACAACTGAATTCGATCAGCGACAGGAGTAGCTTGTGACCAAAAACCTTGATGTACTAGCCCTATCGGAAGAGGTTGAGCTTGACAGCCAATCTGGGAAGTTAAGTCGTGAGTTGTTGGCTCAGGGGCAGACGTTATATGGCAAGAACCTTCAATTTCCCGATTATCTTGAGCGCATCACGCCCGTTGGAGAAAGGTCACTTGGCCAATGGCGGAATGGTGAGTTTGCTGAAGAGGTTTGCCTTATTTGGTAACAAAAAGCCCCGCCGACACCGAGTCACTGGTGAGGAAGGGGCATTGGTTTCAAAGTTAGCTCTAAACATCAGAACATACAGTTATAAAAACAGATAACTACTTTTTGTGCTTCAATATAAAAAAAGTAACGAAAACAGCTATTAATGGCATCCCTAGCCTCTTAGCAACATTTATAATAAAGGTTACTGTATTTTCATCCAGTGTATATACGTGACCTCTCCTTTCAATATAACCTCGCTCAAAATCTATGATTACATCGTAAGAAAAGTAGGCCAGAAACAATAATGCCAGTATTCTACAAATCCAAATAGCCTTTGAGTTCATTTCCAATTCATTCATTTATTTGTTT
>NZ_JBFJPY010000142.1:0-5222 GCF_041616895.1 Arsukibacterium sp. | reverse complement strand
ATTTGCTTTTGGCTATGTGGTGAAAAAGACATATGCCAATAATTTAAAATTCCGTACCATGGCTGATGGCTGGATCCTCAAAGCGCCGGTTATAGGTAATATTTTAAATAAAGCCGCGGTGGCCCGTTTTGCCCGCACGCTTTCCACTACCTTTGCGGCAGGTGTGCCGTTAATTGAAGCCTTAGAATCCGCCGCTGGCGCCTCGGGTAATGAAGTATACCGTAATGCCATTATGCATATCCGCGAAGAGGTCTCCTCTGGTACTCAGATGTATCAGGCGATGAAACAAACTGACCAGTTCCCGGAAATGGTGATTCAAATGGTGTCGATTGGTGAAGAATCGGGCGCGCTGGATGGCATGCTGGAAAAGGTGGCCAATATTTATGAGCAGGAAGTAGACGATGCGGTTGATGGTTTAACCGCCTTGCTGGAGCCAATGATTATGGCTGTGCTTGGCGTAGTGATCGGCGGTTTAATTATTGCCATGTACTTGCCAATTTTCCAATTGGGCGCGATTATTTAATGACCGAATTTACCCATTATTTAAGCCAGCATAGCTGGCTTTTTGTTACGCTTGTAGCTGTTATCAGTTTACTGATAGGCAGTTTTTTAAACGTTCTGGTGTACCGCTTGCCAAAAATGATGGAGCGGGAGTGGCAGCAGGAATATCAGGCGTATTTTAACGCCGATGCAGCGCAAAGTAAGGCTGCGACAACGCCAGCAACACCTGAGCGCTTTAACCTAGCGGTGCCACGCTCGGCTTGCCCAAAATGTCATACCCCAATTGCGGCACGCGATAATATTCCGGTACTAAGCTGGCTGCTGTTAAAAGGCCGTTGTCGGCATTGTAAAGCACCAATAAGCAGCCGCTACCCGGCGGTAGAAGCGTTAACCGCTGTGCTCTCGGCCATGGTAGCCTGGCAATATGGCTATGGCACCCTGGCGCTTGTGCTGATTTTTGTGACCTGGGGTTTAATCGCGCTCAGCTTTATTGATATTGACACCATGCTGTTGCCCGACAGCCTTACCCTGCCACTGTTATGGCTGGCGTTGGTATTTAGTTTAACTGATTCAGCCTTAGTTAACCCAGCCCAGGCAATTATTGGCGCCGCTGCCGGTTACCTGAGCCTGTGGCTGGTGTATTGGGGCTTTAAATTATTAACCGGTAAGGAAGGCATGGGTTATGGTGATTTTAAATTACTGGCCATTTTTGGTGCCCTGCTTGGCTGGCAACAACTGCCGCTGATTATTTTATTATCGTCCCTGGTGGGTGCAGTCATTGGCGCCACTATGCTGGCCATTCAGGGGCGAGATAAGGCTACGCCAATTCCGTTTGGCCCTTATATTGCCGCCGCCGGTTTTATTGCCTTGTTATGGGGTGAGCAATTAACTAACGCCTACCTGAGTTACCTTGGCGCCTGATAAAATGCAATCTGAGGCAAAAGAGCCTGGTACTAAGGTGTCTGGCAGTGGCCGTTTTATTGTTGGCTTAACCGGCGGTATTGGTTCGGGTAAGTCGACGGTAGCCCGGCTATTCGACCAGCTTGGCGTGCCGGCAGTAGATGCCGATGTCGTTGCCCGTGAGGTGGTTGCCAAAGGTAGCCCTTTACTGGCTAAAATAACTGAGCATTTCGGGCCAGAGCTGTTAACTGCTGAACACACCTTAAACCGCGCCCTGCTGCGCCAACTGATTTTTACAGATCCGGCAGCAAAACAGTGGCTGGATAGTGTAATGCACCCGGCCATTCGAACAGCAATGTTAAGCCAGTTAGCAAATTTGCCGTCAGCGCCTTATGTGCTGTTAATAGCACCACTATTGCTGGAAAATAACCTGCATACCTTGGTAAACCGGGTATTAGTGGTAGATATAACTGAACAAAACCAGCTGGCGCGCACTCTAAGCCGGGATGCTCTCAGTTCTGGTGCCGATGCTGAACAAGTGAAGGCCATTATTGCCAGCCAGATCAAGAGGGCAGATCGCTTAGCTTTAGCTGATGATATTATTGATAACAATGCTGATTTTACCAACACGGATATTACAAACGCGAATATTACCAGCGCGGGCATTGAGCACGAAAGTGACGCCCCCACGCTACAGCAGCAGGTTAAGCAGTTACATCAACGCTATGTAACCCTGGCAGCACAAGAATAAAAACAGGCCACCCTTTATTATGACGGACAGTATGACGGATAGCACAACGGATACCGCTGAGATTATTTACGAACACCCACTGAATGAGAAAATTCGGACGTATTTACGCCTGGAGTTTTTGTTTCAGCAGGTGCACAGTCAGCTGGCCCTGGCCGATGAAAACCAGCAACAAAGCTTTTTTACCAGTCTGTTTTCCTTAATTGAGGTGATGGATCGCAACGATGTTCGTCCCGATTTAATTAAAGATATTGAACGCTGCGAGAGCCAGCTGGTGATGTGGTCACAACATCCATCAGTGTCTGATGCTAAATTACAAACCATGTTGCAAGCGGCCGTGCGGATGCAATCTGAGCTATTACGCAGTGGCAAATTGCTTGGTGCCTTAAAAGACGATAACTTTTTAGCTCCGCTACGCCAGCGCTTCAGCATTCCAGGCGGTTGCTGCTATTTTGATATGCCGCAACTGCAATACTGGTTTAGCTTGCCGCTAAGCGAACGTCAGGCCCAGGCCGAAGACTGGCTTAACCAGATTGCCCTGGCAGAGCAGGCTATTCGCTATGTGTTAAGTTTTATCCGCGAACGCAGCCATTATCAGAACGTGGTCGCAGAAAATGGTTTTTACCAGCAAAATGCCGAGCAATTTGAATTATTACGGATTAAATACCCGGCTGGCGAAGGTACTTACCCTACCGTAAGCGGCAATAAATATCGTTATGCGATTCGCTTTATGCAGCTGGATGCCGACAGCGCCCGCAGCGCTGCCGCTAAATCACAGCAATTTCAACTGGCTTGCTGTTAAGGAATTTTATGCCAACTACCGTTAAATGCCCTACTTGCAGTACTGCTGTTGTGTGGGATGCCAGCTCCGCTTTCCGGCCGTTCTGTTCCGAGCGCTGCAAACTGATTGACCTGGGTGACTGGGCTGCAGAAAACCACCGTATTCCGGATAAAGCACCGATAGATGCTGATTTATCAGAGCAATATCTGGAAGAGTTGGAGCAGGAATTTATCGCTCAGGATAACCAGTTTTTCAAAAACTAGGTCGCTTCACCCTCAGTTATTTAACTTTAATTCGTCACATTTCTTTACATTTTGGTCATAGGTACAAGATTTTAACACGGAATATCAACACTTTAGATAATGGCATATTTTGTGCTACTAAGCGTTATTGTACAAAATTGGCGATGTACGAAGTGTCTTTGTACAAAAACGTCGTGGTACAAAAGCATCTTGGTAAAAAGTGCCGTTGAACATTAAACGTCGCTAAACAAAATTGTGTTGAATAACTTTCAGGATGAAACCTATGAAATTTTTAAAGATAGTCTCAGCTATTGCATTGCTGGGTATGGCCGGAGCAAGCCAGGCCTCAATGATAATCGCCGACGGCAATGTTGCCCTGGGTGTAGGTGACTTGGGCCAGCTTAATGTCGAAGGTGGTAATGCAGACATTGCCGGTACTACCGGTGTTGGCTTGCGTTATATTAGTGATGGCGTTGAGTATGAGTCTACTTTCCATGGTTGTGAATGCGAAGGATGGGGCGTAGCAGCTGGTGGCACTTCAGGCTTTGCCAATAATGCCCTTGGCACCGCAGGCCTTAGTTTGGTAAGTTTTGACAGTACTGCTACTACTGCAACATCTATCACCACCATGGGTGGTCTATTGCAGATAACCCATAACTTTGCCCTGGCTGCAGAAACCGATCACCTGTTCCGGGTAGCGGTAACCATCGAAAACATTAGTGGCGCCGATATTGCCAATTTGTTATATCGTCGCACCTTCGACTGGGATGCTTCACCAACGCCATTTAATGAATTTGTCACTATAGGAGGTACTGCCGGCGCTAGCGCAGTATTGGGTGCAAATGACAATGGCTTTTGTAGCTCTAACCCATTAGAGATCTGTTCTCCGCAGGCGGGAAATAGCGGTGATTTTACTGCTGCTGGCCCAGATGATATTGGCTCTAACTTCGATTTTGATTTTGGTGCCTTGCTGACTGGCGAAACCTTCACCTTTGAGATTTTTTATGGCGGTGCAGCTAACCGCAATGCGGCTTTATCAGCGTTAGCCAGCGTCGGTGCAGAAGTGTATTCATTCGGTTGGTCTGGTTTAGATGCTGATCAGGATGGTTTTGGTGATGCCAACGGCGAAATTACTCCTACATTTATTTTTGGCTTTGCCGGAGTAGGTGGTACCGTAATTATTGATCCTGATGACCCGGTAGACGTGCCAGCACCTGCAAGCCTGCTGCTTTTTGCAACTGGTTTTCTGGCGCTGATTGCGCGTCGCAAGCGGTATGCTAAGCTGTAAGCATTGTTAGATACGTAAATGATAAAGCCTTGCTATTGCAAGGCTTTATGTTTTTATCAGCGTAAATGTTTTACATTAATGCTTAACCGTAATAAATGTTTAAAGGAATAAAACATGGCCACGATAAAATTTCAGCACCCGTTGATAAAGGGCAGAATACAGCTGGTGAAACTGGCAGGGCTAGCCTTGTTAAGCAGCCTGCTTAGCCAAACCGTTAGCGCTGATACCAGCAAAGCGACCGTTGAGGCATTTGGAGACTGGCGCAGTGTTTGTAATGAACAATGCGTTATTGCACAAGGCCTGCAGAACCCTGAAAACCCCGATATCATCTATTCCAGCCAGGTAGCTTATGTAACTGGCAGTAGTGATCCGGTATTGCAGCTTAATTTACCGCTGGGGATATATCTGCCACCGGGTGTGGCAATTGATATTGGCGAAAACAAACACAGAGCACCGGTTACCGTTTGCTTGCCACAAGGCTGCAAAGTGTTACTGGTATTAAGCCCGCAGATTATTAGGCAACTGCAACAGAATGCCGCCTATACGGTGAAGGTATTTGTCACTGAACAAACGCCGCGTCAGCTGAAGTTTTCGCTTAGGGGCTTTACAGAAGCATTAGCCAGTTTAACCACTAAGAATGAAAATTAACGACTAATTACTACCAGCACTGAATCCACAACACTAAACGTTGGCGTTAGGCGTTAGCGCTGCTGTAAACGCTGTACTATGGGCTGGTTGGCTTCTGGCAAGGTAATAGTGGTT
>NZ_JBFJPY010000141.1:0-5276 GCF_041616895.1 Arsukibacterium sp. | reverse complement strand
TTATTACGGCTGGAGCTGGCCAGTGGTGTTCAATTGCAGCAGGCAGTTAACTACTACCGGCAGTTGCCAGGGGTTCGCTTTGTTGAACCTGATTATCTTGTCAAAAAACAACAAATTCCAAATGATCCGCAATTTAACCTGCAGTGGCATCTAAGCCAGGCTCAAGGCATTAACGCGCCGGCTTTCTGGCAGCAGAGCACGGGTGAGCAACAGCTGGTGGTGGCTGTGGTTGATACGGGGGTAGCGTATAATCATCCTGATTTACAGGCCAACCTCTGGCGTAACCCGTTAGAGACGGTTAACGGCGTTGATGATGATGGTAATGGCTATATTGATGATATTTATGGCATTGATACCGCAAATAATACCAGTGATCCGACCGATCAAGATGGTCATGGCAGCCAGATAAGCGGCATTATTGCGGCGACAACTAATAATACCCTGGGCGTTGCCGGAGTGAACTGGCAATTGCAGGTATTACATTGCAAATTTTTAGATGAAACAGGCACTGGCTTTGTGAGTGATGCCATCGCCTGTCTGGATTATCTACTGGATTTAAAACAGCGATATAACATTAATATTATTGCCAGCAATAACTCCTGGGGTGGCGCCGGTGAGTCGCAGGCCTTGTATGAAGCAATTGCCCGTCATCAGCAGGCCGGTATGTTATTTATTGCCAGTGCCGGCAATAGTGGTAACCAAAGCCCGTTGTATCCGGCGGCCTACGATTTAACCAATATTATCAGTGTCGCGGCCCATGATCAGGCACAAGATAAGGCCAGCTTCAGTAATTATGGTCGTGACTGGGTAGATGTGACAGCACCGGGAGCCGCCATTGTTACCACAGATCTGGACGATGGCTATACCAGCGTGTCCGGTACTTCAATGGCCGCACCGGTAGTCAGTGGGCTGGTGGCCTTACTAAAAGCTGCCGAGCCCGCGCTCAGCTGGCAAGCCCTGCGCGCCAGGTTACTGTTAACCGGTAAAGTCAGCAGCGATCCGCTGATCCGGGATTTCACCACTAGTGGCAAATTGCTATTAGCCAGCAATGTCGGCAGAGCAACGCCAGCAGATAGCGGAGTGCTGGAGTGCCAGACCCCGCCCGCCCGGCGCATTTCACCCGCCACGGAGATCGTTTATTTGCCGGTGGATAGCATGCTGGACATCAGGGTACTGAGTATTGATTGTAATGGTAACGCTATCCAGCCACAGGTTACTGCCGCCAATAATGCTCAGAGCATTGTACTGACCGAGCGCGATAACGCCGAAGATGGTATTTTTGCCGGCCAGTGGCAGTTTAATGGTGAAGCCACAGAGCTTACTTTTGCTGACTCAGAGGTAAGCGTGCTGCCCCGCAATGACGATTTTTGCACTGAGCTTGATAACCTGATGGTGCCGCTTAACCAGTGTAATGCGCTGGTGCAGCTTTATTACGATACCTTGGGCCAGAGCTGGCTGAATAATCAGGGCTGGCTTGAACCTGAGGTTGCGATATGCAACTGGGCAGGCGTAAGCTGCCGCAATGACCAGGTTACGGCACTGGATCTTAGCAATAATAACCTGAGCGGCGAGTTGCCAGCAGCACTTGCTGGCTTAACGGCATTAACAGAGCTCGATTTAAGCTTTAATAGCCTGACAGGCGATTTTCCGACAGTATTGCTGCAACTGCGCAATTTGCAGCAGTTAAGCTTATGGCAAAATGGGTTTTCCGGTGCCATTCCTGCTGCGATCAGTGAACTGAGTGCACTTAGCCAACTCGATTTGTCATTTAATAACTTCAGTGGCGCTTTGCCTGACAGTCTTGGCCAGTTAGCCAGATTGCAACGCCTGTTTGTGGAGTCGAATCAGTTGACTGGCGCCGTACCGTCGGCACTGGCAGCACTGACTGATTTAAAGCTACTATGGTTGGCGGATAATAATTTTAGTGGTACCTTGCCGCAGAATTTTATTGAGCTGACCGGTTTAAGCGCCTTTAGTTATCAGAATACCAGCCTGTGTCCGCCACGAAATCTGGCGTTTTCCAGCTGGCTGGCAGGTATCGCCACGCTGGAGCGCAATAGTCAGTGCGCTAACAGTAGCCCGCAGGTGAGCACCGCTGCGACAATAACTGCACTGGCAGGGGCGATGGTACAGTTGCGTGCGAGCGCAACGGACAGCGATAATGACTTTTTACGTTATCGCTGGCTGCAACTTTCCGGGCCAACCGTAACACTAAGCAGTGCCACCAGCCTGGATGCCAGTTTTACTGCGCCGGCAGTGACCAGCAGTACCAGTCTGGTGTTTAGGTTTACCGCAGATGATGGCATTAGCCAGAGCAGCAGTAATACCACGGTACAGATAAACCCCGCCGTTGCGGCTGGTGCCGCGACTAACAGTGCTAATAGCAGCGGTGGCGGCTTAAGTTTTGTTATGCTATTGCTTGCAGCCTGGGCTGCCCTGGCGCAGATACGGTCTAACCGGCCAGCGTAAACACATTTGAGGTTATTTTGGTTCGAGTATTATTAGCTGTTGTATTGCTGAATGCGGTAATACCCCTGGCGGCGCAGCCCGCTGCTACTTCTATTTCTGTTGCGGCAGCAGTGCCCGCGACAAAGCCTTTAGCTGCGCCCATAGCTGCGCCAACTGTGCCGGAGCTGCTGGCCACAGAGCTGGCCAGCTTTGAGCAGTATTTTAATCAGCAAATGGTGGAACATGGCATCCCTGGGGCCGCCTACGCGGTGGTATACCAGAATAAAATTATCAGTGCCAAGGGTTATGGGGTAAGAGATATTGACGGTGATGCGCCGGTTGACCCTTTTACGGTATTCCGGATTGCTTCTGTCTCAAAAACCTTTGCTGCCGGGCTGGCCAGCCTGCTTGAAGCGCGGGGGCATTTTCGATGGGATGAATCGGTGGTGCAATATATACCTGAGTTTTCTTTTAAAAATATTGCCTATAACCCGCAGTTGAAAATAGAGCATTTGTTGTCGCAAAGCAGTGGGGTAATGCCCAATGCATACGATAATCTGATTGAAGCCAATATTGTACCTGAGCGGATACTACCGCAGTTTCAGAAAATTGACCCTTTGTGTAATCCTGGAAAGTGTTATGGCTATCAGAATGTGCTGTTCAGTTTAATTGAACCTATTATCAGTCAGACCACCAGTAGCGATTATGCAAGCCTGCTGAAGAAAAACATTTTTGAGCCACTGCAACTACCAACGGCTTCCGTAGGCTTAGAAGCCTATTTACTGAATGAAAACCGTGCCAGCCCGCATATTCGGGCCAGAGGGCGATGGCACTCGCGCAATGTCAATCAAAGCTATTATCGGTTTGCACCCGCCGCAGGTGTGAATGCCAGTGTGATTGATTTAAGCCACTGGCTGATTGCCCAGCTGGGCTATTATCCGCAAGTGATGCCGCAAAACGTGTTGGATAAGATTATTGAGAAACGGGTTAAAACGCCGCGAGATTTGCGCCGCAGTAATTGGCGTAATTACTTAACCGAAGCCCATTATGCTCTGGGCTGGCGGGTCTACCAGTTTGGCCCTGAGCAACTTGTTTATCATGGTGGTTGGGTGCAGGGCTTTCGGGCTGAGCTGGCCTATTCACGCGAGCGTGAGCTCGGCCTGGTCATTTTGCTAAATGCTGAGTCAAATGTGGTGAACGAGTTAACGCCAGCCTTTTGGGCGGCAATGTTTGGGGTGTTGCAGCAACATGACAAGACCAAGCTTGCCAATTGTAAGCTAAATAGCGCTGGCGAGCCCCAATGTTAAGGCGCTCAGTCGTTTAGCTGATACACATCCAGCAGAAAGTCGATACTGATGCTGCCGGTGGCCTTTACAAACGCCTGGCGGTTTTCGCTGGTAAACTTCCAGGCCAGCGGTACCATTTGCAGTAAGTTATCTAACTGAGTAGCGTCGGTAATGGTTAACGGGTAGCTGAGACGCTGGCGCTGAATATGAGTGAACCCTGGCTGCTCTTTTATGTCATCACTGTGTAGTTTTACCTCAGAGTACACGGCTTGTTTCATTTCAATTAAATGGTTTGGCCCGGGGTTAACGCTGAGCAGTCTGCCCTGTGGTTTAATAACCCGCTGCAGCTCGGTGCTATCGGATGGTGCATAAACCCGGATCACCCAATCGAAGCTGTTATCGGCAAAAGGCAGTTGATAGGCGCTGGCTACCGCAAAGCGGATATCAGCGTACTGGCGGGCCGCGTATTTTACTGCCGCTTTAGAGATATCAATGCCATACAACTCAGCGCCTGGCGTTAATGCCTGTTGCAAACGGCCGCTGTAATAGCCTTCGCCACAGCCTAAATCCAGGATGCTGCTGGTACTGGTAGCGACGGCGTTGGCCACTTGTGCGTTAATGGCATCAGATAACGGTTGGTAGGCACCACTTTGCAAGAACTCCCGCCGTGCCCCAATCATTTGTTTATTGTCGCCGGGATCTTTCGAGTTTTTATGTTGTACCGGCAATAAATTGACATAGCCTTCTTTAGCCAGGTCGAAACTATGCCTGCTGGCACACTGAAACTGACGACCTGATAACTGTAATGTCTGGTAACAAAGTGGACAAATATACATACTGAGATCCGCTATGATAAACGGCTGCAGTGTAACAGCTTGGCAGCTTTCAGGGCAAAGGCTTGCTATACTGCCAGCACACTTACTATTGCAATATTAACGTTGTTACAGGATTACTTGATGCAGGATTTAGAAATGTGGTCGTTAGATGAGATTTGCGACCATGCGTTTGATATTTTTGAAGAGTTAGCGCCGGATAACCTGAGTGCCGAAGACTATAACGAGTATCAGCAGCAATATGAGCAGCGTGGCTATGTTGATTTGGTGATACCCGGGCCTGAATGGGTAGAGCTGATAATGCAGGATCTGGAGCCTGAGCTGCATTATGAAGCGCAAATAGGCCTAAGCGGTTTGGACGGCAACCCTGACAAAGTATTAGCACGCATTTTATTAAGCCGTGAAAAACACGATGCGCTGTGTCATGCCCAATGGCGGAGCCAGTAATATTTAAAAAATATTAACCCCGCACTTCGTCCTCCGTCGTCTAATAGTTAAACACGGAGGACACCCTATGCAAACACTTCATTATTCAAGCCCTGTTAATACCGTAAACCGGATGATTAGCAGCATCTTGCTGGCCGGGTTAGTTACCTTTAGCCTGTTTGCCATGATGTACCTGTTGATCAAACCCCCGCTGGCTGAGCGGCCATCGCCGAAGATTTTGCCAGTGGTAGAACTCTTTATAACTCCGGAAGACCCGCCGGTT
>NZ_JBFJPY010000140.1:0-5311 GCF_041616895.1 Arsukibacterium sp. | reverse complement strand
TTGCTGAATAGCCCAGGGTGCGTGTTCGCGGCTGGAGCCACAACCAAAGTTAGCCCGGGTTAATAAGATGCTGGCGCCACTATACTCCGGCTTATTAATCACAAAATCCGGGTTGGGGCTGCCATCAGCTAAATAGCGCCAGTCAAAAAACATGGCCTGGCCAAAACCTTCACGGCTGACACTGGTTAAAAACTGTTTTGGGATAATCTGGTCGGTATCCACGTTATTTTTATCCAGCGGGCACACTATACCCTGTGCAAAAATCTTACTCATGGCCGGTCTCCTGTTTCTATCGTCGCTGCAGCGATATTAACGAACTTACCGGCAATGGCAGCGGCAGCAGCCATGGCGGGGCTGACCAGGTGGGTGCGGGCACCGCGGCCCTGGCGGCCTTCAAAGTTGCGATTACTGGTCGAGGCGCAGCGCTCGCCGGCAGCTACTCTGTCATCATTCATACCCAGGCACATGCTGCAGCCTGGCTCGCGCCACTCAAAACCGGCGTCTTTAAAAATACTGGCCAGGCCTTCATCTTCAGCCTGGCGTTTCACCATGCCAGAGCCTGGTACGACTAACGCCCGCACGCCGGCAGCAACCTGCTTACCCTGCACCACACTGGCCGCAGCGCGCAAGTCTTCAATCCGGCTGTTGGTGCAGCTGCCAATAAATACCACATCTACTTTACAATCGGTCAGCTTCTGCCCTGGCTCTAATCCCATATAGGCCAATGCACGTTCGGCGGCATCGCGTTTGGTAGGGTCCAAAAAGCTGGCGGGTGCGGGCACGCTCTGGTCAACGGCCATCACTTGCTCAGGGTTAGTGCCCCAGGTAATTTGCGGCGTAATACTGCTGGCATCAAGCGTAACAGTCTGATCGAACACCGCATCAAGGTCTGAATACAAGCTTTGCCAGTATTGTACTGCGCCTTGCCAATGCTCTTCTTTAGGCGCATGGGCTTTGCCTTTTATGTATGCAAAGGTGGTGTCATCAGGGGCAATTAGGCCGGCTTTGGCGCCCATTTCAATGCTCATATTGCATAAGGTCATTCGCCCTTCCATGCTCATGGCGCGAATAGCACTGCCAGAAAATTCCGCAACATAGCCATTGCCGCCGGCAGTGCCCAGTTTGCCAATAACCGCCATAATCACGTCTTTTGGCGTAACATGGCGGCTTAGTTCGCCATTAATTTCTACTTTTAACGTTTTGGCCTGCTGCTGTGGCAGGGTTTGGGTAGCCAGTACATGCTCAACTTCTGAGGTGCCAATACCAAAGGCCAGCGCACCAAAGGCACCGTGGGTAGAGGTATGGGAGTCACCGCAGACGATAATCATTCCCGGCTGGGTTAAGCCCTGCTCTGGGCCAATAACATGGACGATGCCCTGATCGGGGTGGGTTAAATCTAATAACGGGATCTGATTCTCATCGCAATTGGCTGCCAGTGCCTCCAGCTGCTTACGTGAGGTTTCACCGGCCGCATCAATACTACGGCGCTGGGTGGATACGTTGTGGTCCATGGTAGCGAAGGTCAAATCTGGCCGACGCACGCTGCGGTTCGCCAGCTTTAAACCCGAAAACGCCTGGGGCGAGGTCACCTCATGAATTAAATGCCGGTCTACGTATAACAAATCGGTGCTGGGGTTTAGCTTACCCACCACATGGCTGGCGTAGATTTTCTGATATAAGGTTTGTGCGTTAGCAGTGGCCTGGCCCATTACTTATTCTCCTGGCGTAAGGTGGCAACAATAGCGGCGCCAACAGCGGCCGTGCCATAAGTCGATTTCGGATCAATGTCGCGCGTGACAATGTGCTGCTCTAAGCAGTGCTGCACCGCCCGCTCAATGGCTCGGGCGGCGTCTTCCTCGCCAAAGCTGTAGCGCAGCATTAAGGCCGCACTTAAAATCTGAGCGATAGGGTTGGCGATGCCCTTGCCTGCGATATCGGGTGCACTGCCGCCTGCAGGTTCATACAAGCCAAAGCCACTGCCATTTAAACTGGCCGACGGTAATAAGCCTAACGAGCCGGCAATAGCGGCAATTTCGTCAGATAAAATATCGCCAAACAGGTTGTCGCACAGCAAGACATCAAACTGCTGCGGGCTGCGGATAAGCTGCATGGCGGCGTTATCAATGTACATATGCTCCAGGGTGACATCCGGGTAGTCTTTGGCAATGCGCTCTACCGTTTCACGCCATAAAATGCTGGTTTGCAGCACATTGGCTTTATCAATTGAAGTCACTTTATTGCTGCGCTTGCGGGCAGCTTCAAACGCCACTTTGGCAATTCGTTCAATTTCAAACACGCTGTAGCGCTGGGTATCAAATGCATCGGAATCGCTGCGTCCTTTTTCGCCAAAATAAATGCCGCCGGTCAGTTCGCGCACGCACAGCACATCCATGCCCAGGCTGCTCACTCGCGGGTGCAATGGCGATAAGTCGGCAAACGCCGGGTAAATCTGGCCAGGGCGCAGATTGCAGAATAAATCGAAGGTTTTGCGAAGTGGTAACAACGAGCCGCGTTCAGGTTGTTTATCTGGCGCTAAGCCGGTCCATTTTGGCCCGCCAACTGAGCCAAATAAAATAGCATCACTTTGCTGGCAAACCGACAAAGTTTGCGGCGGCAGGGGTTGTCCGCTGGCATCAATGGCGGCGCCGCCAATCAGCGCCGGGGTTAGCTTTAACCCAAACTGAAATTTATCAGCAACAACCTCTAGTACTTTTACTGCTTCGGCCATCACTTCCGGGCCAATGCCATCACCGGCCAGGACCGCAATGTTATACTGCTTACTCATTATTGTTCACCTGCTGCAATCTTTACTGGTTTCTGTTCCGTTGTATGGTCACGCGTTTGTTTCTGGGCATGTTTATGGGCGTCGATAGTCTGGGCGCGCTGGATCATATTCAGCACATGAACATAGGCCAGCACCGAGCTGCGAACAATATCGGTCGCCAGACCGGCACCATGAAAACGCCGGCCTTCATGCTCGGCGATAATGTCCACCTGGCCCAAGGCGTCTTCGCCACTGCCTTTGGCCTGCAGGTTAAAATCAACCATCTTTATCGTCAGTTTACTGATGCGGGTAATAGCGCTGAATGCGGCCTCTACCGGACCATTGCCGGTCGCAGCCTCGGTAAACAGCTGATCGCCACAGCGCAAGCCCACCGTGGCGCTGGCAATATGACCGGTGTGAGTGGACGAGCTTAAAAACTCTAAGGCAAAGTAATCGTTTTGTTCCTGCATGTTTTCAAAAAACACCAGTGCCTCTAAGTCATAATCAAACACCCGGCCTTTTTGGTCGGCCAGCGCGACAAAGCTTTTATAGACTGCTTCTAAGTCATAATCGCCGGTGGTGTAACCTAATTCGGCCAAGCGGTGTTGAATAACATGCCGGCCCGATCGCGAGGTTAAATTCAGCTCGTTCTGGCGAATGCCCACCTGCTCCGGTGCCATAATCTCGTAAGTGTTTTGCGCTTTTAATACGCCATCCTGATGAATGCCTGAACTGTGAGCAAAGGCATTTTCACCGACGATGGCTTTGTTCGGTTGAATCGGCATATTACAAATCTGGCTAACTAAGTGAGAGCTGCGGTAAATCTCAGTGGTTTTAATATCGGTATACAAGGGCGCCAGCACATCTTTGCGGGTGTTGATAATCATCGCCACTTCTTCCAGCGAACAATTACCCGCCCGCTCGCCAATACCATTTACCGTACATTCAATTTGCCTTGCGCCGGCTTGAATGGCGCTGATGCTGTTGGCAACGGCTAAACCTAAATCGTTGTGGCAGTGTACGCTTAAGCGGGCTTTGTCGATGTTTGGTACCTTATTGCGTAAGGTACTAATAATGGCTGCAAATTCGTTAGGGATGGTATAACCGACGGTATCCGGAATATTAATGGTGGTGGCACCGGCGTTAATGGCCCGCTCGACAATCCAGCATAAGTCGTCAATAGGAGTACGGCCTGCATCTTCACAGGAAAACTCGATATCGTCGGTATAACGGCTGGCCAGTTTAATGGCGGCTACAGCCTGTTCGCTGGCCTGGGCCAGGGTTTTGCGTAATTTGTACTGCAAATGCAGCGGTGAGGTGGCGATAAAGGTATGAATACGCCGCTGCTCTGCATCCTTTAACGCTTCGCCGCAGGCTTCAATATCAGCGCTTACCGCGCGGGCCAGGCCACAAATAATCGGGCCTTTTACCTCGCGGGCAATTCGCTGCACTGAGTCGAAGTCGCCGGGGCTGGATACCGGAAAGCCCACTTCCATCACATCTACTTTTAAGCGTGCAATGGCATGGGCCAGTTGTATTTTTTGTTTCTGGCTTAAGCTGGCCCGCAAGGCCTGCTCGCCGTCGCGTAAGGTTGTGTCGAAGATCCAGATTTTATTATCGCCGCTCATCTCGGGTTTCCTGTTCCGTATTTCCAGTGTCAGTTGCAACCTGTGGCGGGGGCTTAAAAGCAAAAAACCCCGGCCAGTGGCACGGGGTTTTTCGTTATTGGTCGTTACGTTTTTTTACCAATAAACCACACCCCGCGCGCCGGTGAGGAGCACGAGGAGGCTGATAATTGAAACGCAACGTTGTAAATTCATTTATTGCTCGTATTGGTTACTTTTTAGCAAGACGCCGATATTAATAACATGGTTATTTTTTAACTGCAACAGTATAGATGGCCAAATACTAAAAAAACCGTGCAAGTTTAAATCACATTAATGGCGTTGCTGTGGGCAAGATGTTGAAAAAGTTGCCGACAGGCAGGCTAAGCGCTAGGCTTAAGCACATAATAATATTCAAACTAATGAAAATTAAAGCAAACCAAGGAAGCTGATTATGCGAAACCCTCTGTTAAAACCATTGATACTGACTGCCAGCATTGCACTGGTTGTCGCATGTGGCAAAGCGCCGGAGCCGCGGGTTGCCGCAACGGTTGATGTCGACAACATTGCTCGCCAGTATACGCAACTGGTATTAGCGCTGGGCGAGCATGACAGCAACTATGTTGATGCTTATTATGGCCCCGGGCAACTGCGCGATGAGGCAGTGGCCCGCGGTATGAGTGCAGCCGATATTGCCGCAGAGGCTAAAGCGTTGCTTGAGAAAATTGATACCCAGCCGCTGGCAGATAGCGATATACGTAAGCTGCGGCTGCATTATCTGGATAAGCAATTACAGGCACTAGCTTTTCATGCTGAGCATCTGAGCAACGGCAAAAAGGCGAATTTTGAAGCCCAGGCTCAGGCCTTGTATGACACTACGCCGCCCAATTACACCCTGACAGATTTTGATGAAGTGCTGGCAGGCATTGCTGAGCTGGTGCCG
>NZ_JBFJPY010000139.1:0-5359 GCF_041616895.1 Arsukibacterium sp. | reverse complement strand
CGTTGATCAAAATTGACGGTACCGGCGATAGCAATGGTGCAGTAGCGGCCGCACCGTTTGGTAGTGCAGGTATTCTGCCTATCAGCTGGATGTACATCGCCATGATGGGCGGCGAAGGCTTAAAGCAGGCCACCGAGTTTGCTATTTTAACCGCCAACTACGTGGCCAATAAGCTTAACCCGCACTTCCCGGTGCTGTACCGTGGCAGCAATGGCCGGGTAGCGCACGAATGTATTATCGATATTCGTCCGTTAAAAGAGGCCAGCGGTATTACCGAAATGGATATTGCCAAGCGCTTAATGGATTACGGCTATCACTCACCGACCATGAGCTTCCCGGTTGCGGGGACCTTAATGATTGAACCAACCGAATCTGAAAGTAAAGCCGAGCTGGACAAGTTTATCGAAGCGATGACTAGCATCCGCGCCGAGATTGCCAAGGTAGAAGCAGGCGAGTGGACCGTAGATAACAACCCACTGGCCTTCGCCCCGCACACCATGGCGGATATTCTCGACCCGGCATGGGATCGTGCCTACGAACGCACTTACGGTGCCTTCCCGGTAGCCTATGTGGCCGAGAACAAGTTCTGGCCGACCGTAACACGTATTGATGACGTATACGGCGACCGGAATTTAATGTGCTCATGCCCAAGCCCGGAAGCGTATCGGTAAGCGATTGAGAAAAAATATTGGCGTAAGCTAGTACTAAAAATAAAAACCCCGGCCTTTGTGCCGGGGTTTTTATGTCTGATAGACCGCTTTGTGTGGACTTGCTCGAACTTTGACGTTGTGCAATTTTATTCACGCTGTATGATGTGTAAACAGGTTGTTGTAAATAATTTTTAATGGACGTAGTTTAGGGCATGTATATAGACGTCGCGCATGGTAATTATACCCTTTCTGTCGATGGTAAAATTATTCACTGTGATTACTCACAAGGGTTTAATATCGAAGGTGTAAAGAAGCTCACCTATGATATTCTGGAATTGGCATCGGGCATGGAAGAATGGGGGCTTTTTCAAAACCCCGATGAGTCTGCAGGTATTGTCGATAATGCGATCAAAGAGATGATGTCAAGTTACGTCAAACTGCAAAACGCAGGTTGCAGGGCAGTTGCAATTGTTGAAAACAGTATCTTTGTGCATGCAGGGGTTCGATATCATCCAACAGAGTTAACGATTCCAATTCGAATAGATAAAGATGGTGAAATGCTGCAGACATGGTTGAAAACAGAACTACAGAAATCGCGTAAATGACATGTAAAACTGAAAAGCGTTTAACATTTATTTTTATACTGAAACGAAGGGGGAAGTCAGCTTCATACTCTGTTTTTACTTAGTTTGTACTTCGCTCACGTTCATCCATAGTGACTTTATCTCTGAGTAACCAGGTGCCGTTTTCTTTTGTGATGATATAGGTGGTGTTTATTCTTCGTGTTGGGGTTACCACGCCATTGATAATTTGTCCTTCTCTTTCATGATATTGATGCACAACCACCACATCAGATCTTAAAAATTTTATTTCAGGTTCACTTCTAACACTTACATTTGATGCAGCATAACCTGCGTTTGCGTGTAATTTTTGTTCAAAGCTGGTTATGCTGTCCTTGCCACGAAATACCCGGCCAAAGGCTTGTAACCAACGACCATCTTCCGACCATATTTTTTCCCTCTCCTCAAAATTTCCACTTTTTGATTGAATATCAATGATATTTTTAATGGCCAGGCTATCCTCTTCTGTTATTTGAAGTTGTTTCTGTGTGTTTGAAGTTACATTCGTTTCAGTTTTTTCCTCTTGTTGAGCACAGCCAAGCAAAATTACTGCGAGAAAAATAAAAATTATATTCTTCATATTTTATTAATGATTGCCAACTTATAGGTATGGGTGAGTATAGTAGAGGGAAAAGGGTGGTGCAGGCGCAGGCTTTGCTTTTTGCTAATCCAGCAAGGCAATAAACAAGACCTGCCCCTAAAGGCTCCAGCAACAAAATTTATTTTCTAATATTAAATCCAAATCAAATCCTGGGTGCATCTAAGTTTTAAACTAACTTACAGGATATGATATGACGCTTTTAAATACTGTTTCTCGGCACGTTTTTTTTGCTGTCGTACTGCTGGCAACAAGCCCTTTCGTTGCGGCAACCGATACCCGCATACAAGATATGAGCCTGCATGATGAATTAGCACAACAAGACGCTTTGTTTTTTCAGCGTGGCTTTAACGAGTGTGATATCGCTTATCTGGACGCAACTGTCAGCCCCGAGCTAAGGTTTTATCACGACAAAAGTGGTTTTCAGGATAAAGCCTTGTTTATGCAAAACACGCAAAAATATATTTGTGGTGATATGGCGAACAAGCCCATTCGCAAATTAGCTGCCGACAGTTTGAGTACCTTTCCTCTGCATCGTGACGGCATATTGTATGGTGCAGTGCAGCATGGGCAACATCAGTTTTATTTTCGCGAAGCGGGAAAACCTGACCAGCTAACCGGCACGGCACGGTTCACTTCGGTCTGGTTAAAGGCTGGAGACGATTGGCAACTTAGCGATGTACTCAGTTATGATCATCAGCCGGCTGAGGTCGTTAACAGCAATATTCAAGCGGCAGCTATTATCAGCTTGCTACAAAAAAATAATGTGCCCGCGCTGGGCCTGGGCATTATTGAGCATGGCAAACTGGTGTCCACTCAAGTATATGGCGAGCTGACGCCGGGTACTAAAGCACCGCAAAATACCCTGTTTAAAGTGGCATCGTTAACCAAACCAGTGGTAACCATGCTGACGCTGCGGCTGGTTAATGCAGGCAAACTTCAGCTTGATGAACCCCTTGCAGCCTACTGGGTTGACCCGGATCTTAAAACTGACCCAAAACATTTGTTGCTGACACCCCGAATTGTGCTGACGCACCAAACCGGCTTTGCCAACTGGCGTTATCTGGAAACAGACAACAGGTTACGTTTTCAGTTTAAGCCCGGCACGCAACATCAGTATTCCGGTGAAGGCTTTGAATATCTTCGCCGGGCGCTGGAGCATAAATTTGGCCAATCGCTGGAAGCCCTGGCACAGCAATATGTATTTGAACCGGCAGGTATGACCGATACCTATTTTTGGTGGTCACAAGGAGTGAATGAACACCGCTACGCCCGCAACCACGACAGCAACGGCAAGGCGTTTGAGACAGAGAGATACTACAAGGCAAATGCCGCCGCCAATTTGATCAGCACGGTAGACGATTACAGCAAATTTATGGTGTTTGTCATGGCGCAACAGCAAGCAATGCCGGCAGTGTACCAGGACATGCAAGCGCATCATGTCGGGATCGGGCCTCAACATTATTTCGGCTTGGGCTGGGAGATTTTCAGTGGTTTCCCGGGTGAGCAGTCGTTGCTGCTGCATAGCGGCCGTGATCCCGGCGTGTCCACCTTAGCTGTGTTTTCACCGCAAAGCCAAAACGGTTATGTTATTTTTATGAATGGCGATAATGCCACAGCGGTACTTGAACAACTTCTGCCGCAGCTGTACCTTGGTGCAGAACTTTGGCAACGAAATTAAATAAGTATGAATGGACAAGAATGGGCAGAGATTTTGGTGCCGCTTATCGTCTTCAGCGCGTTGGTCGCGCTGATGGGGTTAATACTGCTGTATAACTACAAGAAAAAACGCCTGTTTTTGCAGATGATAGAACGCTCATTACAACAACAGCTAACGTTGCCGCCAGAAACAATCCGCGAAGTGGCGCGGCACTTTTTCTCAGCAAACCGTGATACCCGTAAAGGTGTATTTTTGTTGGTGTTGTCAGCCAGCATTCTGGTGTTTTCCTACTTTGCCGATTTTCGTCAAAATGGCAATCTGGATTTAAACGATGCCTTAAACGGCATTGCCATCTTACCGGCGTTGTTAGGGCTGGCGTTTTTGCTGCTGGCCCGGCTTGATCGGCAACGGCTGTATTAAGACAATGCTGTGTCGCTAAAACAGGCCTCGGTTGAGCAACTGGTTGCCATAGTGCAGGTGTCCGGAGATACGGCAGCTTTTAATGAGCTGTTCAGCCGCTATGACAATAAATTGCGCGGTTTTTTGGCGTTTAAATCTGCCGAACAACGCCACGACATTGATGATTTGGTGCAAGAAACTTACGTTAAAGCCTTTTTAAATATTCAGCAGTTTCAGCAACAAGCGCAGTTTTCTACCTGGTTACTGCGGATTGCTATCAATGAAATGTTGCAGGCTAAACGCTCAGGTAATATTTTCTCTGCCCTTAAACAGCGTTGGTTCGCTGCAGAAGCCGGTACGCTTAGCCATACTGACAACACCGCCGCACAGCTGGATGCCGCTACGCTGATTGCTTCTTTATCAACCATTCAACAGCAAGTTTTTGTTTATGCCGAGTTCTATGGTTATTCGCAAACTGAAATTGCTGATAAAATGCAGATCCCGTTGGGTAGCGTAAAAACCTATATGATGCAGGCGCGAACGACGCTGGACAGGAGTAACGCTCAATGCTGAAACTGACATTAAAACAAAAAATCAGACTCTGGCTGCGGCAGTATCGCCGCAGCGTGGTTATAGCTCTGTTTTGCTTGCCCGCCCCGCTGCTGATGTTGGCTTACAACAGCCTGCTAAGCACTGAACGTACCCTGTTGCCGTTACTGACATTGACACAATTGGCGGCGGCTGCGTTGCTGGTTATCGTGGTACTTATTCTCAGCGACTAGATGCATCAGCACGGATCAAAAGAGTCGGGCTCATTTATTTGAGGTATAGGGGTCAGGCCTTGCCTTTAGTTATAGGGGTAAGGTCTTGCCTTTTGCCACTTTAGAAAGGCAAGAAACAAGAGCTAACCCCGCATCTTTTTAAAACTCAACGCTTAGGATAAATTACTGCTCTACCACGGCGTTATACCCCAGCTAACAAAGAGTACACTCAGTAACATCGCAGAAAGGCCCAACAGTACAAATCCTATTCGGGAACGTTTTCTAAGAGGGCTGTTTTTATGCGCTTTTAGCGTGAGCACAAGGATCGCTATACCAAATAGTCCTGCCAACAGCACCAGCAATGCACCAGCACCTGCGGGTGGGGCAAAACCAGCAATAAGACTGACTTCACTGATTTCAATGGCCGTTTGCACACCCAGCCCAATTAATCCGACACCCACCAGTAAAACAAGCGTTGTGATAAAAGCGATAAGCCTTGGTGTTACCGGGCCAAGGCCTGGCACGTCGGCATTGCTTGAGCTAAAGCGCCGGGTAATCGCACCCCAGGAAATCATGATGAAACCTAATAAGGAAATAATGATAGGTGTAGAGGCGAGTAAACCTGGGACAACCACGTTTTTTGGCTCATCCATCGCTCGTGCGGCCAGCTT
>NZ_JBFJPY010000138.1:0-5380 GCF_041616895.1 Arsukibacterium sp. | reverse complement strand
GCCCGGATGATATTGTCCATGATGATGCCAGTGGCATTACCGCCAAAGTGTTGGAGAAGTCTTTCCGGGGCTCCCACATTCTGTACACATTAGAACTTAGTGGTGGTGAGCAGGTATATTGTTTGGCGCTAAGCCATCATAACCATGCCATTGGTGAGCACATTGGGATCCGGCTTGACCTGGACCACCTGGTACTTTTTCCGCGGATCTAGCCTGGCAAGTTCTTGCCAGGCTGGGGTGCCGCTCAGCATGCAGCAAGCAGTAATGCTAGGCGCAAATAAAAAGGGATGCCCTAACTCAGCGACATCCCAACCAGGAAAAATAATGGCGTGCGTCGTTAATCTGTCTCCAGAAAGGTACGGATAGTATCAGCAACAGCGGCAATGCCAACCACACCATCTAAATGCCCCCAAATGCCTGGTATTTCAGCATATTCCACGGTTTTACCGGCCGCGGTCATGGCTTCAACGCTGGTTTTGGCCATTTGGGGTAGCAGTAACTGGTCGCCACTGGCGGGTAAAAATAAGGTTTTGGCCGTTACCCGGCCTAAAGCTTGCTGCCAGTTATCACCCATGCCCGCCCGGTACAATTGTGAGGCGCGCACCAGGTATAAAATATGATTAGCATCCTGCATTTTTGCGCGTAAATTGGCGTGAGCCATTAATTGATCCCAGGCAGAAAAGCTGGCCAGAATATCCTGGTGGGGCGCTTTGTCGGTATAAGGCGCCGGGTAACGCATATTAAAACCCGTTGGGTAAACTGCATCCTGAATTATATAGGCCAGCGCGGTTGTTAAACCCTGCTCTGGTTGGCCGTGCTGGTAATAATCGCCGCCTCGCCATGCCGGGTCTTGCTTAATAGGATAGGCCCAGCGTTCTAAGCGCACTGCTGCCCAGGCATCGATATAAGCCGTGCCAATTACCGGAATTAACCGCTCAACCCGCTCAGGGTAACGGGTTGCCCACTCAATAGCCTGAAACGAGCCCATTGAACCACCGACCACGGCATGTAGTTTGCTAATTCCCAGACTGTCGAGTAATGCTTTTTGAACTTCAACAAAATCGCCTATGGTCACCACCGGAAAACTTAAGCCATAAGGTTTGCCGGTAGCCGGATTAACCGTGGCAGGTCCGGTGGTAATGACTGTTGGGTCGAACACATTGGCGTTGACCAGGGTATCAACGCTGATAACATAAAATTTATCAGTATCGATCGCTTTACCCGGACCAATAATGGCGTCCCAGTAGCCGGGCGCCGCATCAGTTTCTTTATATTTACCGGCGGCATGCGAGCTGCCTGAGAAAAAGTGGGTGATCAGAATAACATTTGATTTATCGGCATTAAGTTTACCATATGCTTCCCAGCCCACTTTCACCGGGCTGATCAGAGCGCCATTCTCGGTAGTAAAGCGTTTAATCTCAAAAGCACGTTTTTCAACCAGCATAGCCTGGCTGTCGCAGCCAGTCAGCAGCAGTCCCAAAAACAATAACGCGTGTAGTAATTTCATGTAATTATCCTTAAAACCACTGAAACAAGGTAATGGCCAGTATTACCCCTAATAACGGCATTAACACGCTGACTACCGCCATCGGCCAGTAAGCGTTTTGGTGGGTTTCCCCACAAATAGCTCGAATAGTGGTGACCACGTAGCCGTTGTGCGGCAATGAGTCTAGCGCACCGGATGAAATAGCGACCACTCGATGCAGCTGTTCAGCATCAACCCCACGGTCGAGATAAGTAGGTGCAATTTCCGGCAGGGCAATGGCCTGGCCACCTGAGGCAGACCCGGTTAAACCGGCGATAGCACTTACCGCTACCGCTGCACCGACCAGCTCCGGGCCTGGCAGGTGGGTCATATAATCCACCACGCTGCTAAAAGCAGGGGTTAATTTGGCCACACTGCCAAAACCTACTACAGCAGCGGTATTACCAATGGCCAGTAATGCGCCTAACACCCCTTCGTTAGTGGCGGCGGCCGGGTTTGCCAGAAAGCGGAAGTTAAGCAAATATAAACTGACTACACCGCCTGCCAGCGCGATAATTAATGCTGCTTGTTGCAACGCATCGTGCAGTAAAAAAGAGGTGACCAAAACAACCAGCAAGGGAATAAGACCCGTTAACCAATGGGGTAAAGGTTTATCGGTTAAGGTAGGGTCGCTGGCGCGCTGCACAAACTGCTCGCCATTTTTAACCGCATTTTTAATCATCCACATCAGACTGAAATAACCGCCTACCGCCATAAACAAGGCGACGACAATACTGACCTGCCAGCCGGCATAGGGAGTGGTACCCAAATAAGCGATTGGGATCCAGTTCTGAATTTCCGGAGAGCCTGCAGAGGTCATGGTAAAGGTAACGGAACCTAAGGCTAAAGCTGCTGGGATAAAGCGTCGGGGTAAATTCGCGCCTTTAAACAGACTGACTGCCATCGGATAAGCGGAAAAGGCCACTACAAATAAACTGACGCCACCGTAAGTTAACACCGCGCAGGCCAGCACGATGGCAAGCACTGCCCGGGTGTGGCCTAAACGTTTAACAATAGCCAGCGCCACCGCATCGGCTGCGCCAGTATGCTCCATCAATTTACCGAATATTGAACCCAGTAAAAACATCAGAAACCAGGCGGCCACAAAACCAGCAAAACCGTTCATGTAGCCATGAACAAAATCAATTTTATCAGCTACTTGCCAAAATGGGATACCATTGGTGGCAGCGACTAGCAGAGCACACAATGGTGCGGTTATAAAAAGATTAAAACCGCGCATGGTAAATACAATTAACAGGCCTAAACCCAGTAGCAAGCCAAAGATACTTAACATCGGCAAATCCTTGTTATCATTTTCAGCTAGTCTGATACAGCTTGACGATTGTCACCATAGTACTAAGGTACAGGTTAAAAATTCTGCGTTTAGGCCTACAGTAACAACACTGGTTAGTACCACATTTTGCAATCACTCAGCAGGAGAGCCAACGATGGCCAATAATTATAAGAATGCACAGCACAAGTTTACCCGCTCGGCCCTGAAACCCAGCCTGTTAGCATTGGCTATCAGCAGCTGTCTGACAATGCCGGCACTGGCGCAGGAGCAAGCGACAGCAGAATCTGAATTAAAACTGGAACGAATTGAAGTTACTGCACGGCGTACCGTTGAAAATCTTCAGACGGTGCCGGTAGCAGTAACTTCGTTAGGCTCAGAAGAGCTCGCCCAGCGTGGGATGGATAATTTAATCGCTGTACAGCAATATTCACCTAATACCACATTACAAATTTCTCGGGGCACCAACAGCACTCTAACGGCGTATATCCGGGGTATTGGCCAACAAGACCCGTTGTGGGGTTTTGAACCAGGTGTAGGTATATACATTGACGATGTCTACATGGCGCGACCACAAGGCGCGGCGTTAGATGTATATGATGTTGAACGTATTGAAGTGTTGCGTGGGCCTCAAGGTACATTATATGGGCGTAACACTATCGGTGGCGCGGTTAAATACGTTACTAAAGACCTCACTGGTGATACCGCATTTGCCGTTCGCGGTACTATTGGTACTGAAAACCAGCAAGATGTTAAGTTATCTGGCCAGGTAGGCCTAACGGACACTTTATTTGTCAGTGGTGCCATTGCAAGCTTTAACCGCGACGGTTTTGGTACGTACATAAATACCGGTGCTGACAACTATGATAAAGATGTACAATCTGGCCGTATTAGCGTGCAGTGGAATGCAGCAGATAATTTTACAGTTAGATTTAGTGCAGACAAAACCACCGATAAGTCTAATTCAAAAGGTGGCTATCGCTTAACGCCAAGTTTATTAGTTCCCACTCAGCCATTAACAGACAGCGTTTACGATTCCTATACCAGTATGCCAGCTGATAATAAAGTTGATACTGAAGGCCAATCTTTAACTTTAACCTGGAATGTAAATTACAACTGGACGGTTAAATCGGTTACGGCCAAACGCAAAGGTGTCACCGATACCAATATAGACTTTGACTCTACGCCTTTACAGTCATTAGATATACCGGCTTTTTATGAAGATGAACAAACCTCACAAGAGCTTCAATTATTATTTAGCGGCGATAAGTTTAAAATGGCGTCAGGTCTATATTACTACACTGGTGAAGCGTGCGGTGCCTTCGGTACTGTCATTGTTGCCGGCGCAGGTGTCACTGTCGAAAACGGTGGTTGTGTTGATACCGATAGTATTGCTGCCTATGCCCAAGGCTCTTACGAATTAACTGACAAGTTATCATTAACGGCGGGTGGTCGTTATACTAAAGATGACAAAGATGCGACTCTGAACCGTAATTTATACTTAGGTTATAAAGGCCCACGTGATCCTGCAGCGCCAGGCACCCTATTACAAGTGCAAACAGACTTTAGCGGTAGCGAAAGTTTTAGCCATTTCTCACCACGACTTGGTGCAGAGTATCAGTACAACCGTGATTTAATGTACTACGTTAGCTATACCGACGGCTTTAAATCGGGTGGTTTTGATATGCGTGCGGTTGAAATTGTGAACCCTAACGCAACCGACCCGTATCAAGAAGAGACCGTTGATACTTTCGAGTTTGGTATCAAGAGTGAATGGTTAGATCAGCGTTTACGTATGAATGCGGCGGTTTTTCATTCATCCTATGATGATATGCAAGTTACTGTGCAACGTGCTGTAGGTAATAACGTTGCATCGCAAGTATTAAATGCTGCCAGTGCAGATATCAATGGTGCTGAAATTGAGGCGCTATTTGCGGCAACGCGTGATCTTGAACTAAGTGCAATTGTCGGTTACATCGATGCGTCGTTTAACAAAGTAGAGTTTTTTGATCCGGTATCGCAATCTGTTGTTGACGTATCTGATGTTTGGGGATTTGCAAATACACCAGAGTTAACCGCAACATTGGCTAGCCGTTATACCTTAGTAACCGAATTTGGTGACTTAGTGTTTAATGCTAACTTAGCTTACCGCGGTGCAACGCAAATTTTTGAAGTACCTTCAGCGCTCGATTATGGCGGCTATACCTTGATAAATGCGGGTGTTAACTGGTATTCAAAAGACGGATACTGGGATGTATCATTGCAGGGTAAAAACTTAGGTGATAAGCAAGCACGGATTGCCGGTTATAACTTCCCGTTGTTGGCAGGTGAGCAAACTATTACCGGTTATTATATTGACCCACGTACTGTAAGTTTGTCTGTTGGTTACCGTTTCTAATAACTTAAAAACCTTGCCGGGGCGCAAGCCCCGGTTCATTATAGCGAGCCCATGTGCTCAGAAGTATACGTTATGATAGCCATCATCGCTGATGATCATCCTTTATTCCGGGTTGCCCTGGCCCAGGCTTCCTCAGCCATTCTTGGCAACGATGCCCTGTTGCTGC
>NZ_JBFJPY010000137.1:0-5453 GCF_041616895.1 Arsukibacterium sp. | reverse complement strand
TGCGCGCCTTAACTTACGCCACAGATACAAGCCATACCAGGCATTAAACCAGAAGCCGCAATAGACAACAGCGGTGACATATAACTCGCGGGAAATATACAGCGGAATGGCCAGGGTGTTAACCAGTAACCAGAACCACCAGGTTTCCAGCTTGCGGTTCATTAATAAAAACTGCGCGATTAAACTGAACATCAGAATGGCAGAGTCAATATAGGGGGCATAGCCATTCGTTAGCGTGTGCAACATAAAACCATGCGCCGCGGTAACAAGCAGTGCCAGCGCAGTAAATAGCAGTAATTTTTTCGGCCTGGTGCTGCTTACGGGTTTGATACCAGAGGCCCTACCCCACTGAAACCAACCGACCACATTGGTGATAATAAAAAACAACATCAGCATGCTCTCGGCATACAGCTGCACCTGAAAAAACAACACTGCGAACAAGGCACAACCAATAATCCCCAGCCACCAGGTATGAATGCTGTTTCGTGCAGCCAAAAATACCGCCAACAGATAAAAGCCATTGGCGGCATATTCCAGGTACTGGAGATTAATACTACTTAGTGTCATGTCTGAGCGCGCCACTGCATGTAATAACAATCCATTTTATTGTGGGACGGCAGCTCACTTATCTAAACCACCCAGGCACAGATATTTAATGTCCATATAATCATCCAGGCCGTATTTAGATCCTTCGCGGCCATAGCCAGATTGCTTAACCCCGCCAAAGGGTGCAGTAGGGTTAGAGACCATGCCTTCATTGATGCCAACCATGCCATATTGTAATGCCTCGGCTACCCGCCAGATCCGGCCAATATCGCGGCTGTAAAAGTAGGCGGCTAAACCGAACTCGGTAGCATTAGCCAGTTGTATGGCTTGTGTTTCATCACTAAAGCTTTGCAAGGCAACCACAGGGCCAAATATCTCCTGCTGCGCAATATCCATCTGGTTAGTTACTTTGCTCAGCACAGTCGGCAAATAAAATAAGCTGTTATCAGATTGCCGCTTACCCCCGCACTTTAACTGTGCCCCTTGCGTTACGGCAGTGCTAATCAGTTCATCGACTTTGGTACAAGCCTCTGTGTTAATCAGCGGGCCTATGTCTACTTCGTCGTACGTGCCGTCGCCTATTTTTAGCTTACTGATGGCTTGCTGCAATTTTGTCGTAAACTCGTCCAGTACATTCTCTGCTACCAACACCCGGTTAGTACAGACACAGGTTTGGCCAGCATTACGAAACTTAGACGCCATCAGGCCATCAACTGCTGCATCCAGGTCAGCGTCGGCGAATACGAGAAACGGGGCATTGCCACCCAGCTCAAGGGACACCCGCTTGACCGTGCCGGCACACTGTTTTGCCAGTTGCTTGCCGATTTTGGTGGAACCAGTAAAACTAAACTTAGCCACTCTGGGATCTTCTGTTAGTACCTTACCAATCGCTTTTGCATCGGTACTGACCACCACATTAAATACCCCGGCCGGGATGCCGGCTCGATCAGCCAGTTCTGCCATGGCAAGTGCCGATAAAGGAGTAAGCTGGGCAGGTTTAACCACAAAGGTGCAGCCTGCAGCCAGTGCCGCAGCGGCCTTACGGGCAATCATGGCATTCGGGAAGTTCCAGGGGGTAATTGCAGCGACCACGCCTACCGGCTGTTTTATCACAATAATCCGTTGGTCATTGCTTTTAGCAGGGATAGTATCGCCGTAAACCCGCTTGGCTTCTTCGGCAAACCATTCCAGATATGAGGCGCCATAGGCAATTTCGCCCTTAGCTTCCGCTAACGGTTTGCCTTGCTCTAAGGTTAACAGCAGACCTAAATCGTCCTGATGCTGCAGCATAAGTTGTTGCCAGCGCATTAAAAATTTAGCCCGTTCAGCAGCCGGGCGTGCCGCCCAGTCAGATAGCGCAGTATCGGCTGCGGCCACCGCTTTTTCAGCGTCGGCAGCTGTTGCATCGGCTACAGTGCCAATAATCTCGCCGTTTGCCGGGTTAGTGACATTAAAAGAACGCTCTGCGCTCTGCCAATTCCCCTGCCAGTAAGATGAATGCTTTAATAACGCTTGATCCTGTAGTTTACCCATAACCTCTCCTTATTCGAATAGCAGAAACCGTAAACCCGACTAACAGACAAGCTGGCAGCCACAGAGGTTCAGTCAATCTGTACTTTGTAGTGTTACAGTGTAGCAGCTTGTAAGGTATTCAATATAAACAGGAAGGCCGACGTCTGGTGCTGCTGCAGCAGACCAGACGTCAGAGAAGGGCAATTAGGTAAAGCTGGCGGCATTTAACCACAAATGCATGGCGACGCTGGCAAAATAGCCAAGCAAAATCACCGGCGCCCATTTCAGGTGCCCCATAAAGGTGTAATAGCCGCGGGCCTGGCCCATTAATGCCACCCCGGCCGCAGAGCCGATGGACAATAAACTACCGCCAACACCGGCAGTCAGGGTAATTAGCAACCACTGGCCATGCGACATATCGGGTTGCATGGTTAATACCGCAAACATCACCGGAATGTTGTCTATTACCGATGACATTAACCCCAGCACAACGTTAGCAATCGTTGGGTTACCATTGGTGTATAAACTGGTTGATAACAGCTCCAGGTAACCGATATAACCCAAACCACCCACGCACATCACAACGCCGTAGAAAAACAGCAGGGTATCCCACTCTGCACGGGCAATCCGGCTAAAGACATCAAACGGGACTATCTGACCCAATGACCGAATGCGTTCCTGGTCGCCTTCCCGCTCGGCCATTGCCCGCTTACGCGCCAGTGAACCTGGTAAGGTTTTGCGCAAAAAATAGCCAAAAAACTGCAACAAACCCAGGCCGGTCATCATGCCGAGTACCGGCGGTAAATCCAGCCAGGAATGGTACAGCACTGCCAGGGCGATGGTAGCCAGAAACAAGGTGAGAATTCTAAGGGCACCTCGCTTCAGTTCTACGTCTTCCTGCAGCGCTGCAGGGTAACGGCGCTCGACAAAAAAGCTCATAATAATTGCCGGCACCAGATAATTCACTACCGCCGGAACAAACAAGGTGAAGAATTCATTAAAAGTGATAATACCCGCTTGCCAGACCATCAGAGTGGTAATATCGCCAAATGGAATAAAAGCACCGCCGGCATTGGCAGCAATAACAATATTAACGCAGGTAAGATTAATAAAGCGCTTATCACCTTCGGCTACTTTCATCACCACCGCACACATCAGCATGGCTGTGGTCATGTTATTGGCAAAGGATGAAATAAAAAATGCCAGCACACCGCTGATCCAGAACAAACTACGGTAGCTGAACCCTTTGCGGATTAACCAGGCACGCAACGAATCAAATAAGCGCCGCTCTTCCAGGGCATTGATGTAGGTCATTGCCACCAGTAGAAATAACATCAGTTCAGCGAACTCGAGCAGCGTGTGTCTAAACGCCTCAGCAGTAACGCCAGTGATACCATCCTGCATATAACGCCAGGCGACTAATGCCCAGATAATGCCGGCAGCAACCAATACCGGTTTAGACTTGCGCAGATGTATTTTCTCTTCTGCCATTACCAGCAAATAAGCCAACGCAAATAGCACCAGCGCAATAATACCTACCGGAGAGCCGGTTAAATCCAACTCTCCAGTTACAGCATATGCCACCGGTGTAAATACCACACAGACTATCAGCCACAGCAGCCACTGTTTCACGCGTTCACCCTCGGTTATATTTAGATATCGTTGGCAGATGCCTATTGTAAATGAGCCCAGCTCAAATTTTCACGCAAATAATTCAGTAATCGCTAACTTGCCAGACCATACTCGGCAAAACTGGCAGCATTGAGCCACAAATGCACAGCGATACTGGCAAAATATCCCAATAATATGACTGGAGCCCATTTCAGATGCCCCATAAAGGTGTAGTACCCTCGTGCCTGCCCCATTAGCGCTACACCGGCAGCTGAGCCAATCGATAACAGACTACCTCCCACCCCGGCCGTTAAGGTGATAAGTAACCAGTGGCCATGCGACATCTCTGGCATCATCGTTAGTACCGCGAACATCACCGGAATATTATCGATTACGGCTGAAATAAGCCCCAACGCAATGTTGGCGTAGGTCGCATCCCACTGGGTATACAGCACGTTTGACATCAGCTCCAGATAGCCAATAAAACCCAGACCACCCACACACATTACTACGCCATAGAAAAACAACAGCGTATCCCACTCGGCGCGGGCTACCCGGCTAAACACGTCAAAGGGGACTATCTGGCCCAGTGACCTGATACGCTCCTGATCCCCAGCTCGCTCTGCCATTGCCTTTTTGCGGGCTAACGAGCCAGGTAAGGTAACGCGCAGATAAAAACCAAAAAACTGCAAATAACCAAGGCCGGTCATCATGCCAAGCACCGGCGGTAAATGCAGCACTGAATGAAAGGCAACAGCAGAAGCAATGGTCAGCAAAAACAGGCACAGAATACGAATAGCACCACGTTTTAACTCTACCTCTTCATATACTGCAGATGGCTTACGCTTTTCGACAAAGAAACTCATAATAATTGCCGGGATCAGATAGTTGACCACGGATGGCAGGAACAGCGCCAGGAACTCCATAAACCGCAATACGCCTGCCTGCCACACCATCAGCGTCGTGATGTCACCAAAGGGGCTGAAGGCACCACCGGCATTTGCTGCGACCACAATGTTTACACAGCACAGGTTAATAAACTTCTTATTGCCTTCGGCCACTTTCATTACTACGGCGCACATCAGTAGCGCTGTGGTCAGGTTATCAGCGATTGGCGAGATAAAAAATGATAGTACGCCGGTTATCCAGAACAATGACTGATAACTGAAACCCTTACGCACCATCCAGCTGCGCAGCGCATCAAACACCCGCCGCTCTTCCAGCGCATTAATGTAGGTCATGGCGACCAACAGAAATAGCATTAGCTCCGCAAACTCAAGCAAGGTATGACGGAACGCTTCTTCAGTAACCGTTGGCATATCAGCCTGAATGTAGCGCCAACCAATCAACGCCCAGATTATACCGGCCGCAACCAGTACTGGTTTGGATTTACGCAGATGAATCTTTTCTTCCAGCATCACCAGAATATAAGCAATGATGAAAATAGATAACGCCACATAACCTGTGGTTGAGGCCGTTAACAGCAACGGACCACTGGCAGCAAAGGCGAAAGGAGAACATAACAACGCAAACAAACTAAACAGCATGATGCTGAACTTAAACATGATTGGCTACTTCAAATTTAAACAACATGAGTAATACAATAAAACAAATAACCCGGCGGGGAGCCGGGTTGTCTATTTTATCAGCGAAGAATTAACAAAGAACATTTCGCCTTGCTAATCATGGCAGTCGTTGTACTGCCTACAATAAACTGGCGAATGCGGGAATGGCCGTAAGCGCCCATTACCATCAGGTCAATATGATGCTCTTGCTGGTACTGG
>NZ_JBFJPY010000136.1:0-5485 GCF_041616895.1 Arsukibacterium sp. | reverse complement strand
TTTGGTTTTACCGTACCAGTGCAAATGCAACCCAGCTAAGCCGAGAATAGCGGCTGGGGTAGTGTCTTCTCCCAGAATATTAATCATCAGGGTAGGACGCAGTAATGCCGTGTTACCCAGTGGTAAACCGGTCACCGCGCGTAAATGTTGCTCAAACTGACATACGTCAGCGCCTTGCTGGGTCCAGTGCCCTGAGTTATGTACCCTGGGCGCAATTTCATTGACCATTAATGTGCCAGCAACGTCAAAGAACTCTATTGCCAGCACCCCGACATAATTAAGCTCCTCGGCAATCGCGCTAAACATCTGCTCTGCCTGAACCTGCAGTATGTCACTGACCGGCCGGGCCAGTGATACGCTAAGTACACCATTGACGTGATGATTTTCAGTTAGTGGGTATGCTTTTACTTCACCGTTGCTTGCTCTTGCCGCAACCAGTGAAAGCTCACGGTTAAAACCAATAAACTGTTCGGCAACAATAGCTTGTTTTTCATCAGCAGCCAGAAACTTAGCCATTTGTTGCCAGACCACATCAGCCTGTGCCTGATCTTTTAAGCGCCACTGGCCCTTGCCGTCATACCCTGCCAGCGCACTTTTAAAAATCAGTGGCAAACCAAGGCTGGCAACCGCTTGCTTAAAGTCTGCTTGGTTGTTAATCACGTGGTAACGGGCACTGGCGACACTGCAACGGGCAAGCAGTGCTTTTTCCAGCCTGCGATCCCCACCGGCCTGAATAGCGTCGCTGCCAGGCAAGAATTTGCCGCTTTGCTGGCATTGTTGCAGTATCGGCAAAGGAATATGTTCAAACTCAGCGGTAATAATATCAGCGTCAGCAATGGCATTGGCCAGTCCGGTGCCCAGTTTATGCTGGGTTAGCGGATGGACAATAGCGTCGGTATTAACGTCGTAAGCGCTAATGTTGATATTAAGGGGGGCACCAGCGATGGACATCATGCGGGCCAGTTGACCAGCACCCAATACTAACACCTTCATAAAGACACCTGAGACGGGTCTGGCTGGCTAAGCACGGTATCGGTTTGTGCCTGGCGAAAAGCGTCGATTTTGCTCAGCAGTTCCGGGCTGCTGGTTGCCAGTATTTGAGCGGCCAGTAAGCCAGCATTGGCTGCACCTGCCTCGCCAATGGCCAGAGTGCCCACCGCCACACCTTTTGGCATTTGCACGATAGATAATAAGGAATCTAAGCCTTTTAGTGCCTTAGACTGCACCGGCACCCCTAACACCGGTAAGCTGGTAAAGGCAGCGGCCATACCAGGCAGATGGGCCGCACCACCGGCACCGGCTATAATGACTTTTAAACCGCGGCTGGCAGCAGTGCTTGCATAGTCTGCCAGCAATTGTGGGGTACGATGCGCAGATACCACCCGGGTTTCATAGCTGATGCCAAAAGAATCAAGCATATCTGCTGCCAGTTTCATGGTCGGCCAGTCTGAGGTCGAACCCATTATAATACCCACTTGCATGCCGCTTTCCTTCTGAACTTAATGAACTGAAATGACTAAGGCGCTATTATAGCGGCAACTGAGGCTGATTAAAATTCTTACTGCAAACAGAGGTAAATTGATGAACGGGTGTGACATAGCAACGGCGGTTGAGTTGTTAAAACAGGGAGAGGTCATCAGCTATCCAACCGAGGCGGTATTTGGCCTGGGGTGTGATCCTGATAACGAGGCTGCGGTGCTAAACGTTCTGGCGATTAAGCAAAGGCCAGTAGAAAAGGGCCTTATTCTGGTCGCCGCCACCTATTCTCAACTATTGCCTTATGTCGACGATAAAGCCATTCCACTGGAAAAGCGTTATCAGATATTTTCCAGTTGGCCCGGCCATATCAGTTGGGTGTTGCCTGCCAGTAAAACCGCACCTAAGTGGATTACTGGCCGGTTTGACACGATTGCGGTAAGGGTGAGCGCGCATCCGGTGGTGCAACGATTGTGTCAGGCTTATGGTAAACCGCTGGTGTCGACCAGTGCTAATCTGGCCGGTGAGGCGTCCATCACCGATTATCAGCAGTTACTGAGGACTATGGGCTTAAAAGTAGCCGGTATAGTAGAGGGTGAGCTGGGCGGTGCGGCTCAGGCCAGTCAAATCCGGGATGCAATAACCGGACAGATCGTAAGGAGTTAATATGGCGGGCAGTAACAGCGAAAAGTTGCATCAGGTGCAACAGTTTTTAATGGCATTACAAGATACTGTTTGTCTGGCACTAGAGCAGGCTGATGGCGAAGGCCAGTTTATCGAGGATGCCTGGCAGCGACCGGAGGGTGGCGGTGGCCGCAGTCGGGTGCTGACAAATGGCAAGGTATTTGAACAGGCTGGCGTTAATTACTCGCACGTGTTTGGATCGCAAATGCCTGTCTCTGCCACAGCTCACCGGCCAGAGTTAGCCGGTCGTAGTTTTCATGCCTGCGGGGTTTCATTGGTGTTGCATCCGCATAACCCGCATTTACCCACTACTCACGCCAATGTGCGGTTTTTTATTGCCGAAAAAGACGGCGAAGCACCAGTCTGGTGGTTTGGCGGCGGTTTTGATTTAACGCCTTATTATCCTTACGAAGAAGATGTAATTCACTGGCACCATACTGCGCAGAAAGCGGTTGAGCCTTTTGGTGACGACTACTATCCAAATTATAAAAAATGGTGTGACGACTATTTTTATTTGAAGCACCGCAATGAAACTCGCGGTGTGGGAGGCTTATTTTTCGATGATTTAAATGAGCTGGGATTTGAACAAAGCTTTAGTCTGATGCGCGCGGTGGGCGAGGCGTTTTTACCCGCTTACTTGCCGCTGGTTGAACGGCGTAAAGACACTGCCTATGGCGATCACGAACGGCAGTTCCAGTTATACCGGCGTGGTCGCTATGTGGAGTTTAATCTGGTGTATGACAGAGGTACATTATTTGGTTTGCAAAGCGGTGGCCGCACCGAATCGATTTTAATGTCGATGCCACCACTGGTGCGCTGGCAGTACGGCTTTCAGCCAGAGCAAGGCAGCGCAGAAGCGCTGTTGTACGAGCGCTATTTAAAGCCGCAGGACTGGCTTGGTATTAACAATTAATCATGTGGCTAGCCAGTTGACCAATCGACTGGCGGATCCCTTGGCGCAGCATCTTGTTTTCCACCACGTCATCCAGCGCCTGCTCCATACAAAACATCCATTGGTTGCGTAGTTTTTCATCTACCTTAAAAGGCAGATGACGGGCACGCAACCGCGGATGACCATATTTTTGCTCAAACAGCGCCGGGCCACCCAGCCACCCGGATAAAAACTCAAAAAACTTCTGGCGGATACTATCAAGGGGTAGCGGATGAATAGCATAAAGATCAGCGGCTTCAGGCGCCGTCTCCATAATATCGTAAAAACGGTTAGCCAGCGCTTTTACCTTTGGTTCGCCACCCATTAACTGGTACGGGGTTTGCTCGGGCGTGGGGTGAGGCTTGCTATTTGCCGGCTTTTTATTAAAAATCATCTGTATTAACTTCTTGATGGACATATGTTGTGGACCGTTATGCTGTATTTGGTAATCCGATAGGCCAGTCTAAGTCACCTTTTATTCATAGCCAGTTCGCCGTGCAATGTGCGCAGCAAATGCAATATGAAGCCATTCTAGCACCGGTCGATGGCTTTGCCGACAGTTGGCACCACTTTGTCGCCAGTGGCGGCAAGGGTGGCAATGTTACTGTGCCTTTTAAGCAGCAGGCATACCAACTGGCTGAGACGTTGTCGGCGCGGGCACAATTGGCAGGAGCGGTAAATACGCTTTATACAGACAGAGCCGGTAAGTTATACGGTGATAATACAGACGGTATTGGTCTGGTGCATGATTTAACGCGGTTAAATATTGATCTGCCCGGCTGCACGGTATTGCTGGTTGGTGCCGGCGGGGCGAGTCGTGGTGTCATTGGGCCATTGCTTGACGCTGGTGTTAGCCAAATCGTATTAGCCAATCGTACTGTCGATAAAGCACAGGCCATAGCCGCTAATTTTGATAGTCGCGTACTTGCCTGCGGTTTAACCGATATTCCACAGCAAGGGTATTCGCTTATTATAAATGCCACATCATCGGGGTTAAGCGGGGGCCGACCTGACATCAGTACGCAACATCTTAAACAGTGTCAGCTGGCTTATGACATGGTGTATGGCGCTGAGCCTACTGCCTTTATGTCGTGGGCTAAGCAACATGGCGTAACGCGGCAGGCCGATGGTTTGGGAATGTTGGTGTCTCAGGCGGCAGCTGCATTTACGATCTGGCGTGGCGTTACTCCTGATATTGCACCAGTAATGAACGCGCTAAAGCAGCTGTTGCAAGCATGAATCAGCAGCTGATTTTTAATAATGATGTAGAGTACAGTGCAGCGCGACAGGCAGTGCGTTTCAGTTGTCTGGTGGCTGGGTTAAAAGTAGATTTCTTTATTGCCTGCCCGCCGGATACCGAGCCCGCCGTTTTCGTCAATAAGGTAAAAGCAGAACTATTTAACTGGGAAGACTGCGCCGAGCAGGCTATTGCTGACGACGCTTACAACGAAGCGGGCGAAATCTGGCTTTAGTTGCCTGCTTCTGCCAGATATTCATTTTTCAGGATGACATAATTCGCGGCAGACTCAGGCAGAAATGCTTTTTCAGCATCGTTAAGAGGCCTGGCCTGTTTAACCGGACTGCCGACATATAAATAGCCGCTCTGTAAACGCTTGCCGGGTGGCACCAGGCTACCGGCTCCGATGATCACATCATCTTCTACAATGGCATCATCCATCACGATAGCTCCCATGCCAACCAGAATACGGTTACCCAGCGTACAACCATGTAGCATCACTTTATGGCCAACAGTGACATCCTCTCCAATTACCAAGGCACAACCATCAGGTTTACCATTGCTTGGTCTGGATAAATGCAATACTGAACCATCCTGTATATTAGTGCGCGCCCCTATCCGGATAAAATTTACATCACCGCGGGCAGCCACTAATGGCCAGATACTGACGTCGGCAGCCAGCTCAATATCACCAACCAGCACACTTGATTCATCTACGTATACACCAGCTGCCAGTTTTGGCATTACACCTCTGTACGATCTAATCGACATTATTATCTCCAAATCGACCTACTGCTAAGTTATTGTGCAGTAAATGCTGTAAAAAAGCACTGTTCGTTGAAACTTTGTCCGAACGAACAGCAAAATCATATTTTATTTCCTTTTCCGCTTGCAGCTCTGTAAAAACGTCCTATAATGCGCGCCATGCCACGGGGTGCTGCGCTAAGCAGGCTTCAGGTGAGATAAGCCGGATTGCAAAAATCTTTTAAAAAGACGCTTGACAGTCAGGTTTAAATCACTAAAATGGCGCCCTCGCTTCAGGGAGGCAACGAAAGCCCTGAAATGCGATGTTAGCATTGCTACTAGTAGTGCTAAGTAATAAAAGAGTCACACGTGATGATGTGTTTGGAAAAAAGATAAATCATCACGCTTGACTT
>NZ_JBFJPY010000135.1:0-5657 GCF_041616895.1 Arsukibacterium sp. | reverse complement strand
TGTTTAAACTGTCTGTTGCGATTGGCTAGTGCTATAATTAGCGCAATTTTTTCGATTAACCTGACCAGACGCTGTGCTGGCAACGTTAATTTAGTTGATTTGTTTTAGGCAAAAATCCTAAAAGATGATGGAGTTTTACATGCTTGGATGGTTACTGGCGTTACCGCGCTCAGTAAAAAGGTTGGTATCGGTGGTTGTTGATATCTGCTTTTTAATCACCTCATTGGTGGCGGCTTATCTGTTAACTCAGAATGGCGAGCGGGATTTCGTACCACAAATTGCCCTGGCCTTCACTATTACTTTACCAATTACTCTGTTTATTTTTACCAAGCTGGGGCTGTACCGGGCGGTGATCCGCTACATAGGCCAACATGCGTTGGGTGCGGTGTTGTCGGGTATTGTCAGCAGTGCCGTTATTTTGGCGTTGTTATTTGCGTTTTTTGGCGTGAGTGAGCGCGGTAACCTGATTTTTGTTTATGCCATGCTGGCACTGGTATCGTCAGGTGGAGTGCGCTTACTGGCCCGGATGTTTTTAGTGCAACGCAATAATGGCCATAAGGAGCGGGTATTAATTTATGGCGCTGGCTCATCGGGTCGCCAACTAGCCCACGCACTGCTTAATGGCGAGCAATATCATCCGGTGATGTTTATTGATGATGATACTACTTTGCAGCGTTCGACTATTTTAGGTATTTCGGTAGGCTCGCCGTCGCAAATTAGCTCGTTTATTAAAAGTAAAAATATCAGCCGGGTGCTGCTGGCGTTACCTTCGGCTAGCCGCGCGCGGCGGCGTGAAGTGCTGGATGCACTGGATGAGTTGCCTATTCCGGTGCAGTCTATTCCGGGCATGAGTGATTTAGTTGACGGCAGTATGCGAATTGATGAGCTGCAAGATGTAAAAATTGAGGATTTACTGGGCCGGGATGCGGTGGCACCGAAAAGTAGGCTAATGAACGCCGATATTAAAGGCAAAGTAGTGATGGTAACCGGCGCAGGAGGCTCTATTGGCTCGGAGTTATGCCGGCAGATAATCCGCTATGAGCCGAAAATGCTGGTGCTGTTTGAGCTATCGGAATTTGGCTTATATAGCATTGAGCAGGAATTGGCAGCAACCATTCAGCGAGAAAATCTTGAAGTAGAACTTGCGCCTGTAATGGGGACTGTGCAGCGCCAGAGTCGTTTGGAAACGGTGATGCGTACCTTCGCGGTTAACACCGTGTATCATGCTGCGGCCTACAAACATGTGCCTTTAGTAGAATATAACGTGGTAGAAGGTGTGCGAAATAATGTGTTTGGCACCTGGTATACTGCCGAAGCGGCGATAAAAGCCGGTGTGGCGACCTTTGTATTAATTTCTACTGATAAAGCCGTGCGGCCAACTAACGTGATGGGCGCGTCGAAGCGGTTGGCCGAATTAGTCTTGCAGGCGTTAGCAGAGCATCAGAGCAGCACCCGCTTTTGTATGGTGCGCTTCGGTAATGTATTAGGTTCCAGTGGCTCAGTTGTGCCGTTGTTTCGTGAGCAAATTCGCAAAGGCGGGCCATTAACGGTAACCCATAAAGATATTATCCGCTATTTTATGACCATACCGGAAGCGGTGCAACTGGTGATCCAGGCAGGTGCCATGGGCAAAGGTGGTGATGTATTTGTGTTTGATATGGGCGAGCCGGTAAAAATAGCGGATTTAGCCCGACGGATGATTCACTTAATGGGGCTGGAAGTAAAAGACGATGTTCACCCCAATGGTGATATTGAAATTAAATACAGTGGCTTGCGCCCCGGTGAAAAGTTATACGAAGAGTTGCTTATCGGTGAAAATGTGCGTAAGACTGAGCATAGCCGGATAATGGCAGCAGATGAAGCCAAGCTGAGCTGGCCAGAAATGGCGCATTTGCTGACAAGACTGGATGAAGCCTGTGAAGAATTTGCCGTTGAGAACATTATTGAGCTGATCCGCAGTGCACCAACCGAATTTAATTACAGTTGTGCGACCAGCGATTTGGTAGTGAGGGCTGCGTGCGATGTAGCGACCGGTAGCCAGATAGCGGCGATGGGCTTAGTGAAAACTGCGGCAACAGATAACCTGGCTGCAGGTTTGAAAACCAAGCAAATAGCGTAAAGTTCTGGTTGAGCTTGTGGCCTCTTTAGTTTAAGCTGCACACAACTTTGATTTAAATTTGTTAAAAGAGGGAATGGTATGAAAAAATTAATTATTGGCGCGATGGCGCTGGCATTAAGCGCCGGTGTAAATGCAAACACGCCGGGCGGTCAAGGAACTTTTGCATTTGGTGAAGCGACTACTGCACAGTTAGTGGCTATGGGCGTAAGCTTGTCAGTCATCGCCGCTATTGCTGCTAATATGGGTGGCGTGAGCTTGCCCGATGACGTAGTAGAATTTGACTTAATTTGTAACCAGGGCGGTGTTCTTGATAACAATACAGGTGTATGTGTTGTTACCACTACTGGTACTACGACTGCCACGGTAAGTGTATCAGGTACCGTTACTAACACTGTGATTACTGTACCAGTTACCAGTACTTACGCGCCAATTTTAGTACCGAGATAAGCTTAAACGCTTTGAAAAGCCGCCTTTTGGGGCGGCTTTTTTGTTTTAATTTGCTATTTCTGAAGGTTTATTAAAGTATGCTGCTGAAAAAGCTGTTGCTGCTGGTTGCTACGCTTGGTTTGATGTCTTGCTCGGGTACTTACCGAACCTACTCCGATATGCTGAAATTAGCATTTAAAGAAACGCCGGATGTGCAATTACCTTACTCGTTTTTGTCTGACGCCCCCCACGATTACTTATATGTTAAACAGGGTGAACGGGCCCAGATAGCAATGGGGCTGATGTTTGTCGAGCGAGAGCAATTAAAGTGGGTTTCAGCAGATCGGGCATTATTGGTTACTGAACATGGCCGGATTGTTCGTACCGTTGGTATGGCTAACGATTTGTTATATTTGACTAATCTTGACAACGACCCTTTAAAAAGAAAGCTGAATTTTGCTATGGCGAAGCCTTGGCTACGACTTGCTGATTGGCAGCAAAATGAGTATGGCTACCAGCTACGGTCAACCTTTCAGTATGGTGCGACCGAACTTATGACCTTTTTTGGCGTGCAGCTGGAGGTTATACCGGTAATTGAGCGTGTGAGTTATGACAATGCAGCAAACTTTGTCCGGTTTGATGATAAGTGGCAAAACCTATTTTGGTTAGATGCGAAAAGCGGTGAAGTGTTAAAAAGCAGACAAAAACTATTACCGACCGGCCAGCAGTTTGAGCTTACCTTTATAAGTAAAGTAGTCAGGCAATTGCAGCGAGATGGTAAAGACGTAGCGGCGGATGCAATATGAAAATTCTGGCAATATTATGCTGTGGCCTGAGCCTGGTTTCAGGCCTGGCGGCAGAGTCAAACGCTGATCAGGTTAAAACAGAGCAAGCGGTGGATTATACCTTCGTACCAACTGCAGTAAACATTGACATTAATACCCGCAGTTATACCTTTGAGACTAAGCCCCGGCTGGCTGAGGTATTAGCTCCAATAGCCCTGGAGCAAGACTGGTATTGGCCAGGGTCGAAGTTATACCGGCTTGACAACCCTGATGGCCAAGTTTCTGCGCCAGAGCAGCTACGTTCTACCGTATTGCAACAGCTGCACGCGTTCTCTATGTCTGCTGAGCCTGCAGTGCAGATCGAGCTTATGGCACTACGATATCAGGTTGCAAGCTGGACATTGGCAACACGGGTGTTAATACCGATTAATTACGACCTGGCCCGGGCGCAGGCTGCTTTTAATCCGCGCTTTGATGCCGGAGCTTATAAATTGCAATTGGTAGAGCGCCCCGAACAGGTTCATTTCTGGGGAGCGGTAACACAGCGCGTGACTATACCGCACGGCGGCGCAACGGCTATTGCTGATTATATGGCGGCAATAGAACGCTCAGCTGCTGCTGATGGTTCAACCGTTTATGTTATTCAGCCAGATGGCACCGTGACCAAAGCAGGAGTTGCCAGCTGGAACCGCCAGCATATTGAGGCGATGCCAGGGGCCGAAGTTTTTATTCCTTTTGCGACAGAGTGGTTTGGGGTAGATATTGACAGCCTCAATCAGAACTTGCTGGCACTGGCTTTATATCGGGTAGCACAATGAATTTTACCAGTAGTATTTCAGGCGTCGTTTTTATTGCCATTGCGCTAACGCATGTTACGGCACAGGCTCAGCAACAAGATAGCAGTCTACGCTGGCAGCAATCTGAAAGCGGGCCGTCACAGATGGTGCGCGGTGGGGTAGGTTTAATCCAGACACCGACTGCCAGAATGTTGAGTGAGGGCAGTTTATCAGCAAATTATACTGATAATGAAGAATATCGCTTCTGGTCGGTTAGTATTCAATTGTTTGACTGGATGGAAACGACCGCGCGGTATACCGATGTGCGCACCCGTTTATACAGCCCGTTTCCAGGATTTAGTAACGATCAATCATACAAAGATAAAGGAATTGACGTTAAATTCCGACTGATTAAGGAAAGCCGTTTTTTACCGCAGGTGGCGGTGGGTTTTAATGATTTCGGCGGCACCGGCTTATTTGAAAGCGAGTATGTTGCGTTAAGCAAACGATGGGGAGACCTGGATTTTCATCTGGGTATGGGTTGGGGCTACTTAGGTGTGGCTGGCAATACGATAAACCCATTATGTGAAATTCGGGATAGCTTTTGTAACCGGCCTACTGGTTTTAGTGGTTCTGGCGGTAAAATAGACTATCAAAAGTTTTTTAAAGGCCCGGCTTCTCTTTTTGGCGGCATTGAATATCAAACGCCGTGGCAGCCTTTAAAGCTTAAGTTAGAGTATGAAGGTAACGACTATACGCAGGATTTTGCCGAAGAGTTGGTACAAGATAGTCGCTGGAACCTTGGTGCGGTATATCAGTGGCAGGATTTTACTTTTGACTTAAATTATCAGCGGGGTAATACCTTGGGTTTTGGCGTACATTATCAGTTTGATTTAAACGCCAGCGGCCAGCCTAAAATTAAGCCTGGAATGCTAAAGGTAGCATCGCCCCGCCCACAAATTGATGAGTTTCAAGATCTTAATATTGTGTTGCGGCAGCTGTTATTTAATGCGGGCTTCTTTTTAAAAACCTCGCAGATGACCGATGAGGAATTTGTGTTGTATGGCCATCAGCTATATTACCGGGACGATGCAGAGGCGACCGAACGCTTAGCCAGGGTAGTGCTGACCCAGTTACCGTCGCATATTAAGCGTATTCGGGTAATTGAGTTTAGTGGTAATTTGCCGCTGGTGGAAAAAGTGATTGATGTTGATGCTTTTGCCAGTGCTGCGGCTTACGATGAATTACAGCCTGATATTCGCTCGACTTACGTGCGCCAGGCACCCGCTGCAGACATTATGGCGTTGACAGACGTGCCGTACTCTACCGGGTTGTATACTGCAGCCGAATTTTTCTGGATCCAGAGCTTTGGTAACCCAGAGAGTTTTTACATGTATCAGGGCGGTTTTTTCCTCGGCGGTGGCTATCGGTTTACTGAAAACGTTAGTTTTAATACCACTTTGAAATTGACACTGCTGGAAAATTTCGACAATTTTAATTTTAAAGTAGATGGCACAAATACTCCATTACCGAGGGTACGCACGCTGGTGC
>NZ_JBFJPY010000134.1:0-5743 GCF_041616895.1 Arsukibacterium sp. | reverse complement strand
GCAAAAAATCAGCGGCTTGCACTAACAGGTTAGACTGAGCTGGCTGCACCTGCGGATAATTAACCGCCGAATGGGGCATTTGCTGATGTAGAGAGCTTCGGTAAAATAGCGTTTCAGCGCATTGCAATGCTTTCAGATTGGCAATTAAGCCTTGCTGAGAGGCGTTTGGTGCGCTTAGCTGTTGCTTTTCCGCTAATAAATAGCCCCGTGCCGCTTTGCTAAGCCAGCCTGTGCGCAGAGGCAACTGCTCAATAATGTGCTCTGCCAGGGTAAAAAGTGGATTAACACTGCCACTAAGCAGCTCCAGTTCAAGCTCGGCAATCGGTTCTGACTTATTGCCGGCAATGACTTCTCCGCTATCGTAAACCACATCAATTAAGGTTCCCCCCGCAGTTAACTGCCAGCTTTGGCGGGTAAAGTCGGTACGGAAAATCTCAGTAAGCTGTTGTTGCAACAGGTTCAGATCGGTATTCTCAGGCCAGATTTCTGCCGGGAACGCCGCAAGCTCGGGTACAATACCGGTGGCAGGCAAGTTAAATTCAGGTCTGGCTTGTAGCGCACCATGTTGCTGGCCGGCCAGTTTAATTGTTTGCTCAAAACGGCCGTTTTTCTGCCGAGTGCGCAGTCCCATATCATGACGGCGAAACCAATTGTCCGGCGTATCAAAATAAGCGTTCAGTAGTGTTGCCGGCCCATGGTCAGTCAGCATGCCATAAGAGGCCAGCAGAGGTGGCAGCTTTTGGCTATGCGCTACCGCCAGTGAAAACTTTAATTCCAGCTCGATACTCATGTCAGGCAATCCTCTGTTATCAGGCTGAGGCCTGTCCAGCCAACTTTTACACTTGTCAATTTGCTGACAACTCCCTATCATCCGGGTATCGTGTTAAGCCCAGTTCAAGCGTTATCATTGCTTAGAATAGATTAGGATACCTATGTTTAGATTATTTCGCAGCTCTGTTTCCCGGATATTTTTCTTATCAATTATACTGGCAGCGTTCAGTCTGCCCGTTGCATCTCAGCAAGAAAGTGCTGAAAAAGCCGCGTTTATCAGCGATGCTTTGTTTGTCTATCTGCACTCTGGCCCAGGCAATCAATACCGGATCGTCGGCACAATCAACGCAGGCCAGCCGGTAACGTTTCTCAGTGAAGACGCCGACAGCGGTTATGCGCAAATACGTTACGAAGACAATAAAACCGGCTGGTTACCTAAAGAATACGTCAGTTATACCCCTGGGCTGGTCACGCAGCTGGAAACCCTTACCGAGAGTTTTAACACCCAGCGCGACCAGATCCAGCAATTAGAGCAGGAGCGCAATGAGTTAAGCAGCCAGCTTAACAGCGCAATTGTTGAACGGGAGAAAGCACTGGAGCAGTTAGCCCAGGGCAACCGCTCGTACGAGCAACTTAAGACGCAACTGGAAGTGACTCAAACCAGTATCTGGCAAAACCCGATGGTTATTGGATCGGCGATTTTATTGATTGGCCTGATTTTCGGTTTAGTGCTTCCTGCGCTGTGGCCGAAACGGCGCGACAGCGAGCGCTGGATGTAATTCGATTTTTAGCCGAGGCTGTCGTTCGCTTTTAGCGGCAGCCCGGTATCACGTTTAACCTGTTCAATTACCACATAGGTATGGTTTTTAACCACCCCGGGTAAATCCACAATTTGCTCCAGAATAATCCGGTAGGCATCCATATTGGGCAGCCTTAATTTCAGTAAATAATCAAAGCCACCTGCTACCATATGGCACTCCACCACGTGCGGCACTTTCAGTACCTCATCCTTAAAACGATCAAATACAGCACTGGTGGTGTTATCCAGGGTGATCTCAATAAACACAGTGGTGCCAAAGCCAAGCATAGCGGCATTTAACCGCGCACCGTAGCCTTCAATATAGCCATTTTTTTCCAGTCTTTTTACCCGGTCGATACAGGGGCTGGCACTCAAATTCACTTTTTTGGCCAAATCGACATTGGCAATCCGTCCTTCTTTTTGCAACGTGTCCAGGATATTAAGATCAATCCGATCCAGATTTTTCGGTTTAGAAGGTAAGCTCATGATTGCTAATGCCATACTCGGTAACAGATAAAGCAGATTATATACTGATAATACTCAAAAATAACCAGCTTCAACGCAGCTGGGCTGATAACAAACAAAAACAACAAAAGTATCAGTATTTGCTATGCTTGAATGAAATAAATGATAAATATGCGCGTTTTGGCTGTTTAACCGCAGGATAGATACACTTAATCGACTCGTTAACGTTGGGTTAAGTCGTCAGGTGTATAATTTTGCTTTGTTATTTTGCGTTTCTTTTAAGCTGGCAATTGGATGGCATATCAAAAAACATCGGTCACCGAGTTACAACCCGGCAGCTATGTTGTTGAGGTAGTTGAACAACGGGGTGATATTACCGTTAAGCATGCCGGCTGGGTCCGCAGTACCCAGGCCATTGCCCAATTGCAGGCAAAAGGGGTACTTACTGTTCTGGTTGACCCCAGCCGCTTTTTAGCGGGCGAACAACCTGCTGCTCCAGCCGAAAAAACACCAGCGGATAACGCCGAGCCTGATGCGCCCCCGGTACGTCATTTATTTGCTGACGAATGGCCGCGAGCTGAGAAAGCCCTGATCCAAAGTCAGCGGGTGCAACAGCTGGTACTGGAAGCCACCCGTAATCAGCAACCCATCGACTTATCATTGGTACACGAGGTTAGCGCCGGTTTATCTGACTCAGTTAGCCGCAATCAGGATGTGTTGTTGTGTTTAACCCGGATTGCCGAACAAAGCGATAGCTTATTGCAGCACAGTGTTAACTGCGCAGTTTATATTGCAGCCTACGCAAAGTTTATAAACCTGCCAAGCGATCGCAGTAAAACGTTAATAACGGCGGCGTTGCTGCACGATGTCGGTAAGGCGCTGAAACCGGAGTTGATCCATCAGCCCGACTCAGCCGCGATTGGCACCAGCCTGGCGGCGCTGCAACGTAACAAAGAGTTAGCGGGCCAGGTATCGCTGTGGATCAGTCAGCACTGTGCACTACTTGACGGTAGCGGCTCGCCTTCCATAAAAGGCAACCAAATCGCCAAAGGCAGTCAGATGCTGGCAATTGTTAATCAGTATGAGAAACTCACCAACCCGGCTAACAGTAACCAGACTCCGTTAGCCGCGTCCCGTTATTTACTGAGCCTGACCCCATTGCAGCTGGATACTGAGCTGTTGCAGCTGTTTATCAAGTGCATTGGCGTATATCCACCGGGAACCGTAGTGAAACTGACCACCGGTAAACTCGCCTTGGTACTTGAAAATAATCCGAAAAAACCGACTCAGCCAAAAGTGAAATTGTTTTACCACAGCGTTCATCAACACCATATTGCTCCGAAAATTATGGATCTTTCGCGTCAGCAGGAAGAACATATTGAAGGCTGTGTCGATTTAAAAAAATATGGCCTGGATGTGCGGAATTATTTATAACAAAACGGTGTTCACTACATTAATTTCGATGCGTATAGTTGAAGCAGCCAGTTAAAATAACTCACTTAAAATCAGTCAGCGCGGGCATACTAAATAACTCATTACCCATCTCCAGTAAGACAAACTGCGGCGTAATTTCTTTTAAGCGGATATCAGCTGTCACCCATTGTCCTTCTTGCAAACTCTTGCCATTCACTTTTACCCAGCGCTGAGGACTCTGTGTGGCATAAACATGGGCTTCGAAGCGTAGTGGCGGAATTTGCTGCTGTAATTGCAAAGCCAGCTCATTGATATCTTTTGCAGGCGCAGCAGAGCCGCGCAGCGCTGCACGGGGCTGTCGGGATACGCCCTCGCTGGCCGCCATGGCTGAGGCAAAACGCTGACGTAGTTCATCCGACACTTCAACCTCAGGCTGCACTACTAATGAGTTGGCCACATTGTCTGACGGCTCAGCCGGGCTAATTGTTGGTCCGGCTGCCGGGCTTGGCGCGGTAACGCTAACCACGCGCTGCTCTGGTGGAAACGGCTCCTGCTCAGACTGCTGCCCGGGCTGTTGTTCAGACGAAACGGCTGATGCACCTTCTACAGTAAGATCAGGTGCGTTGCTTACCAGCGCCGCCACAATACTGGCACTACTGGCAATCTCAGGTTCAACCTGTTGAACCAACGCAGCGCTGGCCGTTGGCTCAGTAAGGTTTGCTTTTTGCCACCAACTGGCCAGAGTGAAACCGAGCGCCAGTGCCAGCAGAAAACCCAATACTAATGCCAGGTTCCGCCAGCCATTGCCGGCTTCAGTGCCGGTTACTGGTGGCGTTGGCGCAACCTGTTGTTTCAGGGCATCCATTAAAATTGACAACATTAACCTCGCAGTATGGGAAGTAGCACCATCGCTAATAAAAACCCAACAACTATACCAGTGCCGGCCAATAACGGCCACAACCAGCCCGGCAATGTTTGGCTGGCCTTGGCAGTTGCGTTTTGCTGGCTCAGCGGCAGCACCTCAGTTGCAGCCCGCTCTACCTGAGCCAGCTCTACCATGGCTTGCTGCTGACTATATGCCGCCAGCATAGCCCTATCGGCCAGTAAATTAAGCAATCGTGGAATGCCGCCACTGTGCTGGTAAAGCGCGGTAACGGCCTTGCGGCTAAATACCGGCCGGTTACAACCCGCTACTTGCAGCCGGTATTTTAAATAGTGTTCAACGTCCGTTACAGCCAACGGCAATAAATGATAACGGGCAGTAATACGCTGTGCCAATTGTCGCAAGTCATTGCGCTGCAGCAACTGCTGCAACTCGGGCTGACCAATTAAAATAACCTGCAGCAATTTTTTGGTATTCGTTTCCAGGTTGGTCAGCAAACGCAGCTGCTCCAGCACCGCCGGCTGTAAGTGCTGGGCTTCATCAATGATCAGAATCGTTTTTTTACCTGCCAGATGATTTTTCTGCAGGCGCTGGGTAATTTTATCGCCCAACAGCTTTAAACTGGCATCCGCTTTCTTATAGCGAATTTTCAGCTCATCACAAATTGCCGCCAACAGTTCTAATTCAGATAACGTAGGATTTAAAATAAAAGCAACATCGGTATTGCTATCCAGTTCCTGTAACAGGGTGCGGGAGACGGTAGTTTACCCGGTACCAACTTCACCGGTTAACAGCACAAAACCGCCAGCATCGCCAAGACCATAGCGTAAATGTGCTAACGCCTCGGTATGGCGCGCGCCCAGATACATAAAATCCGGGTTAGGAGCAATGGAAAAGGGGGGGCTGGTTAAACCGAAAAAACCGGTATACATCAAAGCATCCTGCGTTAATAGCGCTGCAAATTAGACTGACGGCGCTATAATGGCAAAAAATAAGCAATCAGGAAAGCATGTGCAAAGATATCTTGTAGGTGGTGCAGTTCGGGATGAGCTGCTGGGCTATCCTTTTCATGAACATGATTGGGTGGTTGTGGGCGCTACCCCAGAAGACATGCTGGGGGCAGGCTATCAACAGGTGGGCAAAGATTTCCCGGTGTTTCTGCATCCACAAACCAAGGAAGAGCACGCGCTGGCACGGACCGAGCGTAAAAATGGTAAGGGTTATACCGGCTTTAGCGTGTATGCGGCGCCCGATGTTACCCTGGAGCAGGATTTACAACGCCGTGATCTAACCATCAATGCGATTGCCAAAGACGACAACGGCAACTATGTCGACCCGTTTAACGGCCGGGCTGACATTGAGCAAAGAGTGCTGCGCCATGTCTCCGCTGCTTTTGCTGAAGACCCACTGCG
>NZ_JBFJPY010000133.1:0-5953 GCF_041616895.1 Arsukibacterium sp. | reverse complement strand
GGTGTTAAAGGCCATGAGTTTGGTGCAACCACCGGGCGTAAGCGCCGTACGGGTTGGTTCGATGCCGTAGCGGTGCGCCGTGCCGTGCAGCTGAATAGCATCTCGGGTTTTTGTTTAACAAAGCTGGACGTGTTGGACGGTTTGGAGACCCTAAACATTTGTGTGGGCTATCAACAACCTGATGGTACCGTGCTGGATACGCCACCACTGGCGGCGGAAGGTTATGAGCAGGTGACGCCGGTTTATGAAACTATGCCGGGTTGGTCTGATAATACCTTTGGTATTCAGCAATTAGATAAACTGCCTCAAGCGGCACGAAATTATATCAGTCGGCTGGAGCAGCTGACCGGTGTGCCTATTGACATTGTCTCTACCGGACCGGATCGGGTGCAGACTATAGTGTTAACGCATCCGTTCGCTTAAGTAGCTCGTATAAAATAACGCTGCCATTTGGTGGCGTTTTTTTATACGCTGTGGTTATTGCAGCGGGAGGGCTCAAATGAATAAACTTCTAATTAGTCTACTATGCCTATTGTTGGCCGCATGCGGCGGATCTGGCAGTGGCGACGATACTGCCGATAATAATATTGCTGAATGCGCCCGTACTGACATCAACAGTCAGGTGTACTGCAAGCTGGTTGCTGACTACCTTTGGTATGATGAATTGAAGACCGGTGTCGATCCTCTGGCGTTCAATACCCCTTCTGCCTATTTAACGCAAGTTACTGCGGATCGTGATCGCTATAGTTTTATTATTACAGAACAGCAGTATCAGGACCGTTATATTAATGCGGTGTTCTTTGGATATGGTTTTGCGACACAACGTGCAGATAACAATACGGCACTGCAGGTGCTTTATGTGTTTGATGCTGGCTCTGCAGCCCAGCGCGGCTTGCGCCGGGCAGATAAAATCGTTGAGATCGACGGCATCAGTGTAGCAGAGTGGTTATCCCGGCTGGATGCCGGTACAGCGACAAATGATGATATTTATGGCCCAAACGAAGAAGGCATCGTGCGGCGCTTTGTCTGGCGTAAGCCTGACAATAGCCAGCGTCAGGCAGACTTTGTAAAAAGTACGGTTAGAACCAACACCGTAATGCATCGTTCAGTGGCACAGCTTGGTGATAAAACGGTCGGCTACCTGGTGTTTAATACCTTTATTGAGTTATCAGAAACCGAATTGGAGCAGGCTTTCAGTTATTTTGCCCGGGAACAAATCGACGAGCTGGTGCTGGATGTTCGTTACAATGGCGGTGGCTTAATTCGGGTAGCTAACCAGTTAAGTTCACATATCGCCTTACCAAAGCTGCAAGGCAACATTTTTGTTAAATACCGTTACAATGATAAAAACACCCGAAAAAACAGTAGTGTCGGTTTTGCTTTGGGGGCTGGGAGAACTAACTTAAACTTGTCACGGGTATTTGTACTCACTACGGGTGGAAGCTGCTCTTCCAGTGAGCTGGTTATTAATGGCATGAGTCCTTTTATTGACGTTGTGCAGATTGGTGAAACCACCTGTGGCAAACCGGTAGGGCAGGTGCCTGACCAGGTAGGTAATTTCAGATTGTTCGCCATTAATTTTCAAACCGTTAACGCCGTGGATTTCGGTGATTATTTTGATGGTTTAAGCCCGAACTGCCCGGTTACTGCTACAGTTGCAGGCGACTGGGGTGATAGCGCAGACCCGTTGTACGCTGAGGCGTTGGCTTATATTAGCAATGAGCGCTGTAGTGATACAGCAGTAAGTGGCCAGCGTTTAGGAAAACCGCAAACTGCCGATTCAATACAACCGCAATGGCTGCGCTACAACGAGCAATAATTGCACTTAGTACTACGTTAACTATGTAGTCTTTATGCTGTTATGGCGTAGTTTTTGCTTTATTTTTTTGCATTGATAGACATTATCAATGTTCACTGCATAAACTAACGGTTATTTGACGCCCTATGAAAATGTTTTTGATATTTCCAGTTGCTGTAATGCTGAGTTTATTGGCGAGTTCACCTGTTACTGCGCAGCAAGCAGATGCGGTGCAGCTGTATAGTCAGGATGACCTGCTTGACCTTATTAAAACCAACAGCCACTTGCGCCAGGTGCGGGCTGACGACTGTCAGTTGGTTCAGGATATTGAAGCGCGGGCAGATATCATGCAGCTGCCTGCTTATCAGTTTTTGTACGGCGATATGTTGGCTTACGCGGTATGTGTGCCCCGTAACGTCGAGCGAGGCTGGGATTTAATGCTGCAATCTGCAGCGCAAGGCTTACCTGAAGCGCTGGAGCAAGTAGGCCGCTATTATCATATTGGTCGTTTCGTCCAGGTAGATATTGATAAAGCGCTGGTATATCTGCATGAAGCCGCGGCCATGGGTAACTTAAATGCCAAACTACGTTACGCTCAGCTGTTAGTTGACGGTTACGGTTCTCCGGTTGACTACGAGCAAAGTTATCGCTGGTTACATCATGCTATTAGTGCAGACGCTAATACTCATGCTAGAATAACAAAACTGCTGCAACAGCTTGCCAAAAAGATGCCTGAACGGGTGGTGACCAACGCCAAAAGACCTGTCAAATGAAATTCATCCAATGTTTCTGCTTAGCTGTTACACTCATCATATGAAAATAGGAAATAAAAGTTTAATTAATGACGGTAAATGATCCGCATCTTGCGCGTGAGCAAGAAAAATACGACAACCCTATCCCCAGCCGGGAATTTATCCTGGAGCACATCGAAAAGCGGCAACAACCTGCCTATTTCGATGAATTAGTTACCGAGCTACGCCTGACTGATGATGATGCTATCTTTGCGCTGAAAAAACGCTTACGGGCGATGGAGCGAGATGGCCAGCTAATTTTTACCAAAAGTAAGCGTTATGGTCTGGTCGATCATATGGATTTGGTAAAGGGTATCGTCATTGGCCACCGGGAAGGGTTCGGTTTCTTAAAACTGGAGCAAGGTGGCCCGGATTGGTACCTGCCTTATCATGAAATGCAGCGGGTATTACCTGGCGATAAAGTGCTGGCTACCGCAGCAGCAATGAAAAGCAAAGATAAAGTTGAAGCCAGGGTGGTACGGGTACTTGAGCCCCGCACCGAGCCGGTAGTAGGGCGCTATTACAAAGACAACGCGGTATGTGTCGTGGTGCCGGATGACCCGCGTATTACCCAGGATATTATGATCCCGGAGGGCGAGCAGGGTGCAGCACGCCATGGCCAGATTGTGCTGGTGGAAATTACCCAGCGCCCGTCAAAGCGGGTAAGCGCTGTTGGTAAAGTGACTGAGGTATTGGGTGAGCATATGGCGCCCGGTATGGAAATTGAAGTGGCTATTCGTAATCATCAAATTCCGCATGAATTCTCCCAGGCGGTGTTAGACCAGGTTTCTAAATACGGTGAGCAGGTGCCTGAAGAGGCAAAACTGGGCCGGGTTGACCTGACCAAACTGCCATTAGTCACCATTGATGGCGAAGATGCCCGTGATTTTGATGATGCCGTATACGCCGAAGCCAAACCAAATGGCGGCTGGAAGCTGTGGGTTGCGATTGCTGATGTCAGTGCGTATGTCAAACCTGATACCCCACTTGATCGCAGCGCCTTGGAGCGTGGTAACTCGGTGTATTTTCCCGATCACGTAGTACCGATGTTACCTGAAGCGTTATCAAATGGTCTTTGCTCATTAAATCCGCATACCGATCGTCTATGTTTTGTTGCTGAAATGCAGATTAGTAGCACAGGTAAGCTGGAGAGCTACCAGTTTTATGAAGCGGTTATGCATTCTGCCGCGCGTTTTACTTACAGTAAAGTACATAAAATTTTGCAGGGCGATCCAGAACTTCGTCAGCAATATGATGCAAATCTGTCGAATTTAGAAACGCTGTACAGCTTGTATAAAAAACTGGCTAAAGTACGCGGCCAGCGCGGCGCGATCGAGTTTGAAACGGTAGAAACCCGCTTTGTTTTTAACAGCCATCGTAAGATTGAACAAATTGTGCCAGTGCATCGCAACGAAGCCCATAAAATCATTGAAGAATGTATGATTATGGCCAACGTGGCCTCTGCTCGCTTTATTGAAAAGCACGAGGCGCATGCGTTGTTCCGGGTGCACGAACGCCCTGACGGCGATCGCTTTGCCAACTTTCGGCGTTTCCTGGCAGAATTAGGTATTGAGGCTAATCTTTCCAGCGAACCTACCCCACTGGAGCTGACCCAGGTACTTGCCAGCTTGGCTGACCGGCCCGATCGGGAACTGATTGAAACGACCATGCTGCGCTCGATGAAACAAGCGGTGTATCAGGGCGACAATCAGGGACACTTCGGCCTGGCGCTGGAAGCCTATGCCCATTTTACCTCACCCATTCGCCGTTATCCTGATCTGGTGCTGCACCGGGCGATTAAAGCTATTTTACTTAAACAAAACCAGAAGGTAACGGGCGAGCGTGCTTACGGTGAAAAAGAGATAAGCCATTTTGGTGAGCAGTGCTCGATGACAGAGCGCCGTGCCGACGATGCCACGCGCGAAGTATCAGACTGGTTAAAATGTGAGTACATGCAGGACCATCTGGGAACCGAATTCGAAGGTGTAGTCTCAACCGTCACTAACTTTGGTTTATTTGTAAGACTAAGCGACTTATATATTGAAGGGCTGGTGCATGTCACCTCATTGCAAAATGACTACTATCGGTTTGATGCGCAGCGTCAGGTGTTACTTGGTGAGCACAGTGGCGTTAGTTACCGGATGGGCGACCAGGTGAAAGTTAAGGTATTGGCCGTTAGTCTGGAATCGCGCAAAATTGATTTAGCCGTGGTGGGTGAGCCAAAACATAATGTGTCAGGCCGCGCGGTAAAAGCCAGCCGCAATGCCGCTTTTGCTGAAAAAGAGGCCAAGCCAGGCCGGCGCAGTAGCAAAGCTGGCAGCAAAGGCGCGGCTAAACCCGCAGCAAAAAAGGCTGATAAACCGAAAACGGCAAAAACTGCTGTTAAAAAACCACGGCGTAAAGCAAAAAAGGCTTAATATCGCCGGTTAACTTATTAATGAGAAACAACTTATAATGAGCGCAGATTTTGTATTTGGTATTCATGCGGTTAATGCCTTGCTGGAGCGGGCACCGCAGGACATTCTAGAGCTGTTTGTCATGAAAGACCGTGAAGATAAGCGGATGCAACCGCTTATTCAGCAGGCACGGCAAAACGGTATCTCAGTACAATTTTGTAATCGCAGAACCTTAGATGACATGGTCAGCGGCCAGCATCAGGGCATCGTAGCCAAAGCCCGCTTAGCCAGCAGTGGTAATGAGAGTGATCTGGCAACCTTGCTGGAGCAAAAAGATAAACCTTTTCTGCTGGTGCTTGATGGTGTCACTGATCCACACAACCTCGGTGCTATTTTACGCAGTGCCGATGCTGCCGGCGTGCATGCGGTTATCTCCCCGAAAGACAGATCTGCCAAGCTAACCTCTGTGGTACGTAAGGTCGCCTGTGGCGCCGCTGAATCGGTGCCTTTTATTACGGTAACCAACTTAGCCCGTACCCTGCGTGAGTTGCAGGAGGCCGGAGTGTGGGTAGTGGGCGCAGCCGGTGAAACCGACACGACAATTTACCAGGCCGATTTTAAAGGTCCGCTGGCGCTGGTGATGGGCGCCGAAGGCGAGGGCTTACGCCGCTTAACCCGTGAAACCTGTGACAGTCTGGTAAAAATACCGATGTTTGGCAGCGTGTCCAGCCTTAATGTGTCGGTTGCAGCGGGTATTTGCTTGTTCGAAGCGGTACGCCAGCGAAGTTAACGTTTTTCAACTAGTTTTGGTTATAAACCCTTTAGCATATATTCTGCTTGTTATTTACCCGCTAACTCCGTAAAATACGCGACCTTCGGCCATACACTCACGTTCCTTGCCTCTATGCGAGCCCGGCCGAGCTCACCCGAGGCTTACTAACCGTAAGGAGCTACAATGCGTCATTACG
>NZ_JBFJPY010000132.1:0-5980 GCF_041616895.1 Arsukibacterium sp. | reverse complement strand
GTCGGAATATCACCAGAGTGCCGCGTATCAGCAAATTAGCTTATACCTTGAGCAGCAGCAACTGCCAGAGGCAATAGCACTGATGCAGGCTTATCAGCAGCGCTACCCGGGCAGTGCTGAGCAGCAGGCCATTACCACTGCAATGTTAAACAGCTATGAGCAGCTTGAGGATTGGCAAAGTGCTGCGGATTTAATCAGTATGCAAGTCGCGCAATTGCCAGCAGGTACCGAGCAGCAAGCACTGCTATATAAAGCCGCAGGCTATTACTGGCAAGCGGATAATAGTGAGGCGGCACGCCTGGCTTATCGCAGTTATGCGAATCAGTATCCGCAGCCACATCTGCCCGCTCAGGAAGCCCGGGCCAGACTGGTTGCCTTGTATCAGCAGCAAAATGATCTGAGCCGCCGTAATTTCTGGTATCAACGAATGGTTACCGCCGAACAGCAGCTTACGGGTAGCGCTGATACGGGCACTGAGCGCAGCCGCTATCTGGCCGCCGATGCTGCCTTGCAGCTCGGATTGCACAACAGCATGTTATTTGATGCGGTGAGTCTGAAACAGCCACTGCGGGATAATTTAAAGAAAAAACAAACTCATATGACGGCCGCTATTGAGCTGTTGCAAACCAGTATGAGTTGGCAGGTTGCTGATTTTTATAGTCAGGCCCAATACCAGGTCGCCAATTTGTATCAGCAAATGGCCGCAGCGCTGCTGAGTTCAGAACGACCCAAAGGGCTCGATCCGCTGGCTCTGGAACAATACGATTTGCTATTGGAAGAGCAGGCCTATCCGTTTGAAGAGCTTGCTATTGAAATCTACCAGCAAAATGCGGCCCTGGTGGCACAACCTTTATATGACGCCTGGATTGAAAAAAGTCTGAACAAGCTGGCAGAGCTTTCGCCAGCGCGCTACCGCAAACCTGAAGTGTACCTGGAGCTTGCTGATGAAGCTTACTAAAGCATGGCGTAACACAACACTCGTTAATACAAAGCGGCAGCTTGCAATGTCTGTCGCAGCGCGCTCAGTGCTCGCCTTGCTGATGATGCTGTCGTTAAGCCATTGCGCGCAGGTTAACACACCGCAAGGTGAGCCAGGCGCCGAGTTGCCCGCCGCCGGTGAGCCGCAGCAAGCGACTGAACCATCTCAGCCGGAAAAAGCTCAGCCGGAACAGGTTCAGCCAGAGCAATCACAAACTAGCCAACCGGCTGGGGCAACCGACAGCAAAACGGCCGTTACTGAGCCGGGATCAGCGCCGCAGTCAATGCTTAAGCCAGTGCCTAAGCCAGAGCTAAGCGCTGAATATCAGCAGGCCTTTGCCAGAGCCAAGCAACAGCTGCGCGCTGAAGATTATCAGGGCGCTGCTGCTTTATTAGCCCCTATGGCTGAGGTGTTACCCGACGCCGGCGGCATTCATTACAATCTGGCTTTATGCTACTGGAATTTACAGCAAACTGAACAGTCAACTTTGCAATTAACCCAATTGCTGGCGCGCCAGCCTGGCTATGTGGAGGCGGCCAATTTACTGGGCGTTATTGCCCGCCAGCAGGGTAATTTTAATCAGGCCAGACGTTACTGGCTGGATGCGCTGGCACAGCAAAACGATTTTGCCAGCGCCCATAAAAATCTGGGTTTTTTATACGAGCTTTATCTCGGACAGCCCGCTCAGGCCCGCTACCATTATCAACAATACCAGGAGTTAACCGCCGATCCGATGGCAGAAGCCTGGTTAACTTTGCTTGAGCAACAGGAGTAACAGATGAAATATTATCTGATTTACACAGTGAGTTTTGGTCTGACCCTGCTGTCAACGTTGCCACAGGCCCGCCAAGCTGAGCCAGCGCCACAGCCAGCAGCAGCGCCGCAATCAGAAACAGTGCCAAAGCAGCCAGCAACGTTACCAGCAGCAACGGTTCGGATCGATATCAGCACCACGATTAGCGGCAATCAGGAGCAGCCACGCACGTTATACGTTTTGCCCTGGCAGGATAGTATTGCCCAGATCCGGATCCCGGCGCCCAATATAAACGTGGCCGAGCAACCGTTACAGCCGCTCGACCGCCAGCAATTTCTACGTTTTATCGAGGCGCAGTCGCTCCACCAGCAAAGCGCCGATACAGCATCATCAAAAAAATAATTAAGAGGTTTACAGCATGGAATTCGTCAACAGTATAGTGCGGTTTTTGCAGGAAGGTGGTTACTTTATATTTCCCATCGCCTTTATTCTGATCCTCGGTATCGCCATTACCGTCGAGCGCTGGTGGTTTTTACGCTCGGTGTACGCCAGCAATCAGCGGGCCTACCGTGAGTTACAACCTGCTATCGCGGCTGCCGATACTAAAGCCATTTTGCAACTGGCAGAAACCAAGCAAACGCCGCTTAGTTTAATGCTGGCCAGTGGGGTAAACCGCTTAACGTCTTCGCACCGGCGCGAAGATATGGAATATGCGATGGAAGAAGTGGTGTTGGAGTACAGCCTGCGCCTGCAAAAGCGGACGCCATTTTTAGCAACGCTGGCTAATGTGGCCACCTTGCTGGGCTTGCTCGGTACTATTGTTGGTTTAATTGCGGCTTTCTCCGCAGTGGCAAACGCGGACCCGTCAGAAAAAGCCAGTTTGTTATCCTCCAGTATTTCGGTTGCAATGAATACCACGGCTTTTGGTCTGATGACGGCAATTCCACTGGTGTTTGTGCATGCGCTGTTGCAGAGCAAGACGGCCAGCATTGTCGATACCATGGAAATGGCCGGCATTAAGTTGATGAATAGTATCGGACAACGTTTTACGGGTGGCCGGGATGATAAGAAAGCATAAAGTCAGCCAAAACGAGGCTGAACTCGACATTACCTCCTTTATGAATCTGATGATTGTATTGGTGCCGGTGTTGTTACTGAGTTTGGTGTTTACCCAGATCCGGGTGCTGAATATTCAGCTGCCAGCGCAAACTGAACAGCTCATGCAACAAGAGCAGGACAATCCGCAAGTTCTGGAGTTAGAGCTGCAGGCCCAGAAGTTGCGGTTAAATTATCCGGCGGGTCAGTTACTACGGGAGTTTGCTCATAATGAGCAGGGCGAGCCTGACTTTGCGGCGCTATCGGCATTTTTGCAGGATTTAAAGCTTACCTGGCAACAGCAGCAAATTGAAAAGCGTGATATCAGTATTCTGGCGCCGGAATCTCTGGATTACCAAACACTGGTCAGCGCGATGGACACGGTACGATCGTTTAAAACGGTGGTGGCAGCGTCTGTGGTCGATGCGGAATTATTTCCGTTAATTTCGCTGGGGCAATTACCGGCGGAACACAGCGGGGGCCCCGAATGAAGCAGTCTTTTCGAGCTAAGCGGATGTTAAAGCAAAATAACCGTCTGGCGCAAAGCTCTAAATTAAACCTGGTGGCGCTGATGGATATATTTACCATCCTGGTTTTCTTTCTGATGGTAAATCAGTCTGATGTAGTGGTGCTGCCAAGTAATAAAGACATGAGCCTGCCGCAATCGATATCAGAGCAGCTGCCACAAGAGCAAGTGCTGTTGACGGTAACGGCCAATGGTATTTTAGTGCAGGGTAAACCGATTTGGCGTGGTGACTGGCAACAGGCGCCGGAGATATGGCAAGCGCCGTTAACGGCAGCGGTTACTGAGGAATTGCAGTATCTGGCCAGCAGGGCAGCGCCACTTGCTAAGGAGCAACAGGCGATAGGTCGTCCCTTGACGATTCTGGCTGATGCGTCAACCTCTTATGCCGTGTTACGTCGGATAATGGCAATTTGCGCTGCTACAGAGTACCGGGATGTCTCATTGGCGGTAGAGCAACGCAGCAGTGCGCTGGAGGCGACCCCATGAGTACGCTAACCTGGCACGCTGGCAATGGCTGGCAAAATGAAGATCAGTTTTTCAGCAAGGTGGTGCTGGCCGGCCTGATAATGTTAGTGCTGTTGTCGATAGCCGTGCCACTTTATCAGGTACCCGAGCGCAGCCGGGCACAGCTGGAGCAATTGCCGCCTCAGCTGGCGCGGGTGAGGTTAGAAGAGCGGGAAATTATTCCTCCCGAGCCGATTAAACTGCCAGAGCCTGAGCCGGAACCGCTGCCAGAACCGGAGCCCGAACCCGAGCAACAGGTGGTAGAGGCCAGCCCGGTAACGCAGGAGCAGGCCCGTAGTCAGGCGCAGCAAGCCGGTTTACTGGCCATGCAGGACGATCTGGCTGCGCTGCGTCAGACTTTTACGGTGAATCAACAGGCACCACAATTGCAGCGGGAAGGACGGCAAAATACCGCAACACCGGAACCTGAATTAATTACCAACCCGCAACTGGCGAAAACGGCTGCCAAAGCTGCAGCGCCAGTTAGTGCCGATGTCGCCCGCGCGGATTTAACCCGCGCTCAAAGCACGACACTTGCTGATGCTGAGCTGCGTGGCCTGGCTGCCGCCGCACCGGCCTCAGGTAATACGGGCAGTGGTAACGCCAATGACCCGGCCAGCCAGGGTGGTCGCTCGGAGGCCAGTATTCGCCAAACGCTGGAAGCAAATAAAAGCAGTTTATATACCTTGTACAACCGCGCGCTTCGAGCCAATCCACTGCTTAAAGGTAAGGTAGTATTTGAACTGATAATTAATCCTGATGGCAGTTTGCAGCAGGTGAAAATTGTGGAAAGTGAACTAAATGATGAGCGTCTTGAGCGGCAGTTACAGCTGCGCTTGCAGGCCGTAAATTTCGGTGCAGCGGATGTCTCGCCGACTCGTTCGAAATGGACAATCGCGTTTTTACCCGGCTAACCGGGCAGGAGAGAAATATGCAAAGCTTTATTAAGCCACTGGCCCCGGGCCTGCTGGTTACTGCACTTGCCATGGTGTTTAGTGGCGCACTGTCTGCCGGGCCACTGGAACAAGCTAAACGGCTGCATGACCGGCTGGCCGGTGTGCCTGCTGATGCGGTTACGTTGCAGCAAATGACAGATTTGATTGCGCAGGGCGATGCCGATGGTGCGGCAGAGCTGGCCATGCAACATCCCGATTTTTACCGCACCACGTTAAAATTGTTTGCTACCCCCGCTACTAACCGTGATTTAGATATTTTTGAACCACTCAACGATTACAGTGCCACCATTATTGGCCTGGTGCGGGACAACGCTGATTTTAGGCAAATATTACAAACCGACGTGTTATATGTGGGTGCCGACAGTTTAGGTTTGCCGCCTTACGCGGCAGATAACAACGCCCACTATCAGGCACTGGATCAACAGGGAATTGATTTGCAACAACACCTGGAGCCCCGCGCCCAAAGCACGTTACTGGGGATCCCGGCACAAGCCAGTGCCGGGGTAATGACCAGCCGCGCTGGCGCTAAAGCGTTTTTTTACCTGGGTACCAACCGGGCCATGTTACGCTTTACCCTGATGAGCCAACTGTGTACTGATCTGGAACCGTTAAAAGATACCAGTACTGCGGCCGATCGGATCCGCCAGGATGTTAGTCGCAGCCCCGGCGGCGACAGCCGGATTTTTCATAATCGCTGCATCGGCTGTCACGCCGGAATGGACCCGTTAGCGCAGGCGTTTGCTTACTATGATTATCAGTTTACTGACGAGAACGGTGACAATGGCCGGCTGTTTTATCAGCAAGAGGGTACCAATAACAGCCAGACCGGTAGCCGGGTTCAGCCGAAATATCATATTAACGCCGGTAATTTTCCGTTTGGTTATAAAACCGAAGACGATCGCTGGCAAAATTATTGGCGGCAAGGCCGCAATCAGTCACTGGGCTGGGACAGCAGTTTGCCCGGTGAGGGCAATGGCGCGAAAAGTTTAGGCCAGGAGCTGGCGCACTCGGTTGCTTTTGCGCAGTGTCAGGTTAAAAAAGCTTTTGAAACCACCTGCCTGCGTCCGCCGGAATCGCTGGCTGATGTTAATCTTATTCAGCAAACCAGCGAGCGCTTCAGCCAGACCGGTTATAACTTAAAACAAGTGTTCACCGACACTGCCACT
>NZ_JBFJPY010000131.1:0-5991 GCF_041616895.1 Arsukibacterium sp. | reverse complement strand
GGCGAAATCCGGATGCAGCGCCACATCGCCCAGACCACCCTGACCGCCATAATCGACATCAGGCATACCGCCGACCAGCGATTTCTCTCCCTGCGGGCTTACAATAAGCAGTCGCCCTTTCTTTTCCGCTACCAGCATCCGCCCATCAGGCAAAAAGGCCATCGACCATGGTTCATCAAAACGGGTTATTTCTTCAATCTTGAATGGAAATTTATCTTGTGCCGATATAGAGAACGTTAGAAGTAAACCCAGAAGAGACGCAAATAGCTGCCGGCTCATAAAAACTCTCCTGCCTGTGATGTACATGTGAGCGTTGAGTATAGCAAAGCCATTGCAAACTGCAGTTTTCCGTTCTGCTTTGAACGCTTTAATGCTTGATTATCTGAACATTTACGCATTAACCTTGGGATCAGATCCGGTCTTTTTAACTTAATGGCTGCTAGCAAGACGTGAGACCTGACCCTCGTGTCAATTGGATCAAAAGGGGGGGTATACAGCAAACTCATCATGCCGGCTGCAAGGCATTGCGCAACGCCTCTTTATAGCGGCGCGACAGTGCCAGTTTATGGCCATTTTTAAGCAAAATATCGCCATCACCACTGCTGTCATATCGAATGCTATCAATAGCACTATGCTTTACTGCCAGGCTGCGGTGAATACGGCTGAAACCTAAACAGCTAAGTTGCAACAAGGTATTACTTAATGTTGCCCGCAAAGGGTAAATTCGCCCTTTACTGTGCAAGTTAACATAATTACCGCTGGCCTCCAGCCATTCAATCTCGTCTGTGCGGATTAAAAACTCTTTATCTAACTTCTTCACCAGAAAATGCTCTGGTGCGGTTGCTGCATGTTGTTGCGCAGTGCTGCCTTCCGCTTCATCCAGTTGGTGTGCTTCACCTTTAAGCCGGCTATAGCCGAACAGTATCAGCTGATATCCCAGTAGAAACGACAAATATCCCCAGGCATCTTTGCGGTACTCATAAAAAAACTCACGTAGCAGCGGGCCAAAGTTATAGTTACCACCTTGCCAGGCGTAAACCAGCTCGCGCATCGCCACCATTAAGCCCACGTGTAACAAAGCAAACACGGCACTGCCCACTACATGCGCCAGCAGCAGCCGCTTGGGGTGGTGCAATTGCAGCGGGTAACGGCTAAACCACCAAAATAATAGCGGGCAGAGCAATAAGGTGCTGAGGGCACTGCTATATTCCCAGGTGATCGGCTCCCACAGTTGCAAGCTAGTTTCACCGCTGCGGCTATGTTCCATCCAGACCGAACTGGCATTGATTGCCGCATTCAGTAAAAAATACAGTGCCAGCAACAAATAGCTATACAACACCGCATGCTGATCAAACCGCTGAAACACACTTTTTGTATTACTGTCCGTCACACTATGCCACCTGTTATCCCTGAACCCTGCCGCTAAGCCATTCGCTGCTGTATTCCGCTTCGCCGTGAAGGCAAGCTTCAATAACAACAACGGAGGCACTCTATGAATACCCTGAACGATACCCGACGCTATGACCTTGACTGGCTACGCACCTTGGCTTTTGGTTTACTGATTTTATATCACATTGGTATGTATTATGTCGCTGACTGGGGTTGGCATGTAAAAAGCGACGTTACCAGCACGGCATTACAAAATCTGATGATACTGACCAACCCATGGCGTATGTCATTAATCTTTTTTATTTCCGCTATGGCATTAGCGCTTGCCCAGCGCCATAGCGGCCGCTTGACCCTATTTGGTTTGCGGACTAATCGCTTACTGGTGCCGCTGCTATGCGGTATGTTTGTTGTGGTGGTACCACAGGTATATTTTGAAGCCTTGTCACAACAGCTAATAGAGCCAGGATTCTTCAATTTCTGGTGGCACTATATCAACCCCAACACGGAGTTGTTGCGCGATCACCATAGCCCAATTGGCCTACTGACCTGGAACCATCTGTGGTTTATTCCCTACTTGTGGTGTTACAGCGTACTGGTGTTACTTGGCGCACCGCTACTTAATGCGCTGGCGAATAAGTTGCAGCGACTGCCGGGCAGCATCGCGTTGCTGGCAGCCATGGTAACGTTAATCGGCGCATGGTATTTTTTACGCCAAGCCTTCCCGTCCAGCCACGCGTTGTTAGATGATTGGTATAATCACGCCAAGTACTTCAGCGTATTTATTGCCGGGTATCTGTTTGCGCTGCAGGGCAACTGGTGGCAAAAGGTCATTACCTATCGACGCTGGTTGTTACTGGCCGCCGTTTTCGGTTACACCCTGATTATTGCCGATCGCAATGGTCTGCTTGATAGTATTCCACAAAGCTTTGGCGAATCGGTCAGCGGCCGGCTGCTAATAGGTGTGGTATTGGCGTTAAACCATTGGGGCTGGATTTTAGCGTTAATTGGCTATGCCGGGCGCTATCTAAATCGCCGTACTAACATCATCGACAAAGACGGCAAACTGCTGCATTACAGTAATACCGCTATTTTGCCCTGGTATATGCTACATCAAACACTAATAGTTGTTTTCGCTATGTGGTTAAAACCGCTGGCATTGCCTGTGGCCATGGAAGCAGTGTTGCTTATTATACTGACAAGCGCGGGTTGCTGGTTAGGCTATGAGGTAATTAAGCGTTTTTGGTTAAGCCGCTGGTTATTTGGTTTAAAAGTCAGTTTAAAGCCCACTGACAAACACCCTCAAGCTGTCGAAACTCACTTTGCTGCAGTTGTCGCACCAAAGCAGGTAATAGTTAGCAGATCTGAAAAATAACGGCTGATAACCATTTGATGCAACCGAATAAACTAACTGTTGTGACCCTGAATTTTTAAATGAATTGCTATATTTTCAGCCAGGTCGCACTATGATTCAGTTAACTCACTACGTTTCATCATAAAAGGAAAGCATTATGACTTTGCATATTGAACTGATCCCAATACTCTCCATCATTGCCGGTATTCTGATATTGATTAAGCCGAAAATTTTGAACTACGTTGTGGCTATCTATTTGATCGCGGTAGGGGTAATTCAGCTTTTTGGTCTGAGAATATAGATGAGGACCTGGTGTCATCACCGGGCCAATTCTAAGACTTAGAATATTTCGTGCCAGAGCAAAATTAAGATTCTAATTTTGTGCTGGCCCAGTTCTATAAAACTACTTTGTCGCTGGTTGTCACGAAAGCTCATGCCATACTCCTGAACCCAACTAATTGCTAACATGAGACCATACACCAAGTGCGTCCATTGCCATCATAAAAAAACCTAACATCACCATTCCATACAAACTTACTTCCAGCCATAACGACAACCACCACTGAAGGGGGGTTGCTGCTTGCCGCACCGGCTGCAATGCATCGACAAAGCTGCTATTGCGCTCGTTGCGCCAACGGGCAAATGGCACAACAATCGCCATCGCGTAAAAGCCACTTTGAAAGGGCCAAACAACCCAATCACTAATGTAATCTTGCTTTGTTTGGCGTAACTTCTGTTGGATTGGTCGTGTAACAAGCATTGCAACTGTGGGATACGAAATTATTGTTAATAACAGAGAACTCACCCACAAAATAGAAAAAAAATCTCGAATCGAAAACTCCATTAACGACGACCTCGAATACGATCGTAAACATACCCAGTTTCGTTTTGTGCCCAGTTGTCCATCGCCGTGGCAGCCATGAATCCAAGTACTGCTGCACTGCCAATCAAAATAACCCATCCCACAGGCGTTAACGTTAGTCCCAGGCTAATCGCGCTTATTGCGGCGACAGAACCTTTTCCGAATGCATAACCCGTTAATGCTCCAGCAGCAAAACCTGAATACTGAGTTACTGCCATACGGGTGGCATCGCCCTGTGTCGTCATAACTTTATGGGTACGTGAACTATCTGAAGCTCCAAATCCCAAAAGTGGTCATAACAACACCAATCAGGATGCCTAACAACATGAAATATCCACTTAGCTCCAGCCAGGCTGAAAGCCACCATTGTAGAGGAGTTGCAGCTTTATGAACCGGTAGCAATGGCTCCAAAAAAGAACGGTTACGTTCAGTGATCATGCGTTCAATAGGCCAAAATACCACCATTGCATAAATTGGGCTTTGCCAGGGCCATATTACCCAATGACTAATTACATCTTGGCGCTTGGGTTTTAATAGTTTTTTTATCGGGCGAGTAACCCAAATTGCAGTAATCGGCCACGCTAAAAAAAAAGAAAGGGCAGAACCTATCAAAAGGAATGCAAACCAATCTTGTACAGCTATTAACATCAACGCCGTCCTCTTAAACGATCATATCCATAACCTGTTACATCCTGGGTAAGGTTGTCTGCAGCAGTGGCAGCGCCGAAACTTATCAAAGCGGCAGCACCTATCAAAAGAATCCAACCAACAGGCGATAATGTGAATGCTAAACTTAAGGCTCCTATCGCAGCAACGGATCCTTTACCAACTAAAATTCCGGTACCAGCACCGACAGCAAAACCTGAATACTGAGTTACTGCCATACGGGTGGCATCGCCCTGTGTCGTCATTACTTTATGGGTACGCGAACCAAAGTCCAGCACTAACAGTCCGCGTCCAATAATTTGGGTGCCATTAACAAAGCGCTGCACTGTTGCCACTTGCTGACTATTGGCAAAATGCAGGGATTGCCAAGTTTGATGACCGCGCCGGCCGCTGCGGGCGATATTTATACCGCGCTCAGCATTTAATAGAGCTGAGCGACCAGCTTGCGAGCTAAGGTTTGCATGGTAGCGTTGCAGTTGAGCCTGAAAACGCTGCACCATCTCAGCATGCACTCGCTTGGCGTGCGCTGCTTTGCTGGCAATTACTGAATTATGAGCGGATTTGGTTCGGGCGCCACTTGCCTGCGCCTTGGCCTGGCTGGCATCGTGCAAATCTATCAGGGCACGCTGATAACTTAGGATTGAGCGCTGAAACGCAGAGTATTTGCTATTTGCTGCACCCACTAACGCCCCGGCAGCCGTCAGACCATGTTCGTCTAATAGCGCCATTACTGGGTTTATTTGCTCTTCCGTAACATAGGCAATGGCCAGGGTATAGTCATCATATGCGGAGGCAACTTGCTGCAAGCGTTGCAACTCAGGGTGCGAAAAGCGGTTAAAGGCTTGTATTGTTAAGTCATCGCCAGGTGCACAGCTCATTAAATAAGGCTGATTTGGCAGTAAAAAATCGTCACGTCTATTATTAAATTTTTGATATTTCGCAAGCAGGTCTGGTTGCTCAGCAAAAATCTGCTCTGCTCGCTGACTTGAGCGGGAAAAGTAAATTTCTGGCATAGTGATATCCCTATACTAGTTAGTAACGCAGAAATCTTAGATGAAAAAACCCACTAAATAAACATTTTATTTCAATTAATTTTACATTTAGACTCTGGTGTTACTAGGAGCAGGGGTGCGCATGCTATTCCTGCATGATCTATTTTCTTAGTCCTGTAAGCTGTTAAAACAGAAGGCGCCGGTAGGTGGGGTGGAATTTGCTGTCTTTGGTAACAAATGGATCTGACCCTTAACGTTCTTCGCAAGCCGCTCAGCCGAGCAGATTAATCGGTATAAGCGATATTTCTTGCATATTCTGCTGCCTAAGCCCTTTTAACTGCTGACACAACAGCTGCTGGTATGGCTTAAATTCAGTTGCTGGTGGCAGAGCAAGGACAGGCGCACTTCAATGTAAAACAGGCATAACTTAGAAGAAATTTGTTTGCACCACATCAATTCCAAATAGTGTTATGTCTATGTAGGGTAAATGCGGCAAAAAGCAGTGGCAAGCAGCTCTAATAGCGTAAAAAAAGATGCCGGATGTGTTTTTAAAATACTGTCAAGCATGACTGTTTCCAGACTTTCGGTTATCGGTCGATTGCGAAAGCAGTTTTGACTCACGCGGTATCGCGATGAGCGTGTCGGCTAAATAGTGTGATGTAATGCACTTCGAATTGGGTAGCGCGAATTAACCAGTCCTGCTGGCTGAGATTCAGTCGCTGCAGAATAGG
>NZ_JBFJPY010000130.1:0-6147 GCF_041616895.1 Arsukibacterium sp. | reverse complement strand
CCAAGCGCTTCTCAGCAAGGCTTAATTGCCAATCTGAAAGCATTGCAATGCGCTGAAACGCTATTTTACCGGAGCTCTCTACATCAGCAAATGCCCCATTCGGCGGTTAATTATCCGCAGGTGCAGCCAGCTCAGTCTAACCTGTTAGTGCAAGCCGCTGATTTTTTGCGGGCGATCAGTGCTGAGCTTGCCGCATTACAGTATGAGGACTATAGCGCACAGGCGCGGCAACTGGCAGGGCAATTACAGCAAGGCATAGTGGTATTTGACTACAGCGCTTACAACCGGTTGTTGCTGGCGCTGGCAGTACTGTTATTACCGCCTATGTCAGCGCCAGCTAATGAAACAACCGGTGTGCAGCCGTTATGACTCAGCCCCATGATTACTGGCAGGAAGCGTTTGCACAATTGCACGGCAGCGAACTGGCCCCGGGTCGCCAGCAACAACTGACCAGCCTGCTAAAGGCCAGCTTATTTTTAGGCCGGACGCTGTGCCAACAGCCAGAGTTACTGCAGCTGGTGCTGGATAAAGACGCCGTGGTGCAAGCCATCAGCCACCCTTGGCACGATCCGCTTAGTCATATTGAACTGACTGACGAGGCGGCCATCTTTAGTAAATTAAGACGCTACCGTAACCGGGCCCTGGCATTGTTGCTAACGGCTGATATTTATCAGCTACAAACGACTGAGCAGGGGCTGGCCCGGGTATCGGCGCTGGCAGACTGTTTAATAAACAGTGCTTACCAATGGGCCTATCAGCTGCAACAACAGCAAAATGGTACCCCATTTGATCAGCACGAGCAGCCCATGCCGATGTTGATATTGGGTATGGGCAAACTAGGTGGGGCAGAGCTTAACTTTTCGTCAGATATCGACCTTATATTTACTTATCCCGGCCATGGTGAAACGCGCGGTGGCCGCAGAGCACTTGAGCATCAACAGTTTTTTACCAAAGTGGGTCAGAAACTGATTGCGGCGTTACATCAGGCCACTGCCGATGGTTTTGTATATCGGGTCGATATGCGCTTACGGCCCTTTGGTGACAGTGGTCCTTTGGTGCTGAGTTTTGCAGCATTAGAGGATTATTATCAGGAGCAGGGCCGCGACTGGGAGCGTTATGCGTTGCTCAAAGCCCGGGTGTTAAACCCTGATCAGCAGCATGCGGCAGAATTACAGCAACTGCTGAAACCTTTTATTTACCGCCGATATATTGATTTTTCTGCAATTGAATCGCTAAGGCGGATGAAACAACTGATTGAGCAGGAAAACCGGCGCCGTAATCGGGTAGACAATATTAAGCTTGGTGCCGGAGGGATCCGTGAAGTAGAGTTCGTTGTTCAGACATTACAGTTAATCCGTGGTGGCCGCATCCCCCAGTTGCAACAACAAAGCCTGTTAAAAGCCCTGCAAGGGCTGGTGCAACACCAGATGTTAACGGCGAGTCAGGCCGCAGAATTAAAGTCAGATTATTTATTCCTACGTAAGGTTGAGCAGGCGCTGCAAGGCATAGACGATAAGCAAACCCAAACGTTGCCGGCAGATACCAGCGGCCGGGCCCAACTACTGGCGGCACTGAATATAGCGGACTGGCCAAGCTTGCATCAGCAGATTGTGGATACCATGGCCCGGGTGCATCAGCAGTTTAAGCTGGTGATTGATCATGAAGATAGCCCGGAGCAGGAAGAGCTTGGGGTGGGACGTTTGTTATGGGGCAGTCAGTTGGCCGCCGCTGATTTAGCGGAGCAGCTGGAGTGGCTGGATACGGCTTCCGCTATCGCTCTTATTACCGATTTACAAGCCTTTCGCCAGGATTGTCAGAAACGAAGCGTTGGCCCACGTGGTCATGAATTCCTCAGTAAATTAGTGCCGATTTTATTGCATTTAATCCAGACAGAGCAGGCCGACACTTTGGTACTTGGCCGGGTGCTTGGGGTATTTAGGCAAATTATGACCCGCACGGCCTACCTCGAATTGCTGTATGAGAATCCGGCGGCCTTACAGCAGCTGGTGAAATTATGTACCCAAAGTGGCTGGTTGGCAGAGCAGCTGGCACGTTACCCGATGTTGCTCGATGAACTGATTGATCCGGAGCAGCTCTATCGGGTGGCGAACAAAGCAGATTATCAGGATAGGTTGCGTCAATATTTATTACGGGTGCCGGAAGATGACTTAGAACTGCTTATGGAAATATTGCGCCAGTATAAGCAGGCGCAGCAGTTGCGGATCGCTGCTGCAGATATCAGTGGTGCCTTGCCATTAATGCAGGTAAGCGACCACTTAACCTGGTTAGCCGAAGTAGTGATGGAGCAGGTGGTTGCGCTGGCCTGGCAACAAATGACAGCACGTTATGGCCTGCCAGTGGGGGCCAGTGATGATGACCGCGGTTTTGCGGTGGTGGCTTATGGCAAAATGGGGGGGCTTGAACTTGGCTATGGTTCCGATCTTGATCTGGTATTTTTGCATCAGTGTGACAGCCTGGCCAGTACCAGTGGAGAAAAACCGATAGATTCACGCCAGTTTTACCTGAAACTAGCACAGCGGGTATTGCATCTGGCAACCACCCGCACCAACAGCGGCGTATTATACGAAATTGATACCAGGTTAAGGCCCTCTGGCAATTCCGGTTTGCTGGCGATCCATATCGATACGTATTTTCAATATTTACAGGAGGAAGCCTGGACCTGGGAACATCAGGCCTTGGTCAGAACCCGCTTAATTATCGGCTCTGAACGGATGATGAGCTGTTTCCAGAAAATACGGGCAGATATTATTAAGCAACAGCGCGACCCTCAGCAGTTGCGCGCCGATGTCACCGCCATGCGCCAAAAGCTACGTAGTCATCATGGCAGTGCCGACGATGATGTAAAATACAGTGCCGGTGGTATTGTCGATCTGGAATTTATAAGTCAGTACCTGGTCCTGGCGCATGGCCACGCTTACCCAGCGCTATATCGGTACAGTGATAATATCAGGATCCTGGATGCCGCGGCTGAGGCCGGATTGTTGTCAGCAGAACAGGTTGCCTCGTTGCAACAGGCTTATCAGTTATTGCGTGGCTGGGGCCACCGGCTGACGCTGGCGCCTGCGAGGGTGCCAACCGAAAGCCGGCTGGCAGACGCCAGAGATGCGGTGCATCAGGTGTGGCAGTTATTATTTCCTTAACCACGATGCCAGGGTAGGGCCTGACTCGTGGTATGCTTATCCCGCATTGATCGGCTTGCAATGCTGCTTTAAATAAGGCGTAAGCCGGTTGGTAATGACTGCAGCACGCTCGTTAGGGCAAAAATACGTGAGCACCGGTTCGGCAAAGTCCGGCGCTACCGCTTTGCCAATGCTATATACCGTGCCAAGTAAGGTGGTGTCAGTTTGAAAATACTGTTTTACCACGTAATCCCGTGGCAAGGTCCAGTAAAGGGCAATGCCTTCGCGCTGCGCATAATTACTAAGAGTGGTTTTTAACGTTTCTCCTGCACGAAAACGACGATCGGTAACCAGCCCTTGCCAGTTTGCTTCGGCCGGCAGCACTTCCCGGCCACGTTGCGCCAGATTACGGCTTAACTGACCGCTGGTATCGGGCAAAGCAATATGAAAGTCACTTTGCTCGTTATTTCCCGCCTGATTACCGCGAATTTTACTGTAAAATTCGCTGAAACCAAGGGCCGCCTTATTCATGGTTTCTTTCTCAAAAATCAGCTCTGATTTTGTCAGTAAAAAATAACCAGCAATCACCAGTAACCCCAGAATAAATAGGGTGCGGATCCAGTATCCCATCGTTATTCCCTCCCACCAGTGCTGGCTGCTTTTGGTTTGTAGAGTGACGGATCGTCGGTTTGCGGCCGGGTTTTAAAGCGGCGGTGCAACCACATATATTGTTCAGGGTGCTTTAATACGGCTTGCTCAACCCACTGATTAACCCGCGTGACATCTGCTTTATCGTCGCCGCTGGGGAAAGCCGTAAAGGCAGGCAGCACATCAACCTGATAGCCCTGATACCCCGGTAAACGGTAAGTATAGACCGGGATAACCACACAGTTGGCGGCATTGGCAAACAGTAATGTGCCGGTAGTGGTGGCGGTTTGCGCTACAGCAAAAAAAGGCACAAATTCAGCCCGGTTACGGCCATAGTCCTGATCAGGCAGGTAAAAGCATACTTCCTGCTGATTAAGCGCCTGGATCAGCCCTTTCACGTCGCGTTTACCAATCATGTATTTGTTGGCACGGCTACGGCCATGATATTGCAGGTAGTCCATCAATGGGTTGTTGTGTGGCCGGTAAAACCCCACGCTGGGATGGGTTAGGCCAAACACCCGGCACGCGGTTTCCAGATGTAAAAAATGGGCTGCCAGCAGTAGTACACCTTTGCCCTCTGCCCGCGCGGCTTCAATATGTTCATAACCTGAAAAGTGAGCCAGTTTTCGTACCCGCCAGTTTGGCCACCACCAGCCAATAATAGTCTCAAACAGGGCTTTACCAGATTCGGCAAAGTTTGCTTTAAGCAAGCTGTGTTGCTCAGCCGGGGGCATATCAGGGAAGCATAAGGCAATATTGCGGGCTGCGACCTTACGCCTGGAGCCCATAAGTTTATACAGCAGGGCGCCGACGCCACTGCCCATTAACATCAGCACCCGATAGGGCAACCAGCTTATCAGCCACATTAGTGCCACACCCAGCCATAACAGCCAGTATTGAGGAAGTAAAAAACGCCAGCTAAATCGGGGAGCATTAACCACAGTGGCTGTCTCAAAAGTAAGTAATGTGGCTATTGTAACGAAAAAATCCGGTCAGAACAGACCAAACTGGTAGGAGGTTCACCGCAAATACGGTGAACCTTAAACAATATTAGTCGACTAACGCCTGATTAATTGCCAGTAAATCTTGTTCTGACAAGTTACCCGCCGCCTGTTTTAACGACAAAATAGCGATAACATAGTTATAGCGGGCAGCAGACAAATTGCGGCGGGCCTCAAACAGGTTACGGGTACTTTGCAACACGTCAACAATGGTACGGGTACCTACTTCAAAGCCAGCATCTGTGGCATTTAACGCACTGTCAGCAGAGATTACCGCTTGCTCTAATGCACGAATGGTGGCGATATTGGCATTAATGTCATTAAACGACACCCGTACCTGGCGCACCGCGGTGCGATAGCTTTGCTCTAAATCCTGGCTGGCCGCAACATAATTGGCGCGGGCAACGTCGGTGGCTGCAACAGTACCGCCACCACTGTAAAGTGGTACCCGCAAGTTTAAACCAATACTGCTGTTATCGAACCGTGGCGGATTACTACTTTGTACCATCCCATTGAATTTTCTGTCCGCCTCACCGTCTTCAGTGCCATAGGATGCATCCAGGCTAAGTGTTGGATAGTGACCGGCTTTTGCGTTCTCAATATCATTCTGCGCCACTTCCAATGCCAGTTTATTGGCTTTGATATTCAGGTTTAACTCTTCAGCCAGAGCGACCCAGGCATCAGCAGTTGCCGGTGACGGTAGCACGGTATCAAACTTGTCCGTGTCTAAACTGGCCAGTTCGCTATGATACTGGCCGGTAATTTCACGCAAGGTTTCGCGGGCCGTTTCCAGTAAGTTTTGGGCTGCAATTTCGCGGGCGACTGCACTGTCAAACTGGGCTTGCGCTTCGTGTACGTCGGTAATGGCGGTTAAGCCTACTGCAAAGCGCTGCTTGGTTTGCTCTAACTGCCGCTCTATGGCCCGTTTTTCAGCGTCAGCAAAGCTTAAGCCGTCGACGGCTTCGAGTACGTTAAAATACGCTTGTGACACCCGGACAATCAGTGCCTGTATTTCTGCATCCAGAATAGTTTGGCTTTGCATAGCCAGTTTTTCGGCGGTATTCAGGCTTTTCCAGTTGGTCCAGTCAAAAATAGACTGACTAAGCCCAACTTGCGCATCCCAGCCCGTCGTTTCTATTTCAACATTAACCAGGTTATCGCCAATAAACGTCTGGCTTTCACGCATGCCTTTGCTGTAACCCGCAGTTAGATTAACTTGCGGCAATAAACGAGCTTTAGAAATATCAATCCGCTCTCTGGCCGCATTTCGAACCGCTTCTGCCCGCAGCAGTTGCGGATCTTTCTGCATGGCGAGCCGATAAACAGTGGTTAAATCTTCTGCTATGGCGCTAACGCTG